>JAEPMR010000100.1 GCA_017643845.1 Marivivens sp.
GTCTCAACCAGGCCGTTCGGAACGCTGCCGACGGTAAGAACCTCGTGGACACCACGGAAGGTGCACACGTCGAAGTTTCCAACATGCTTCAGCGTCTGCGCGAACTGTCTGTTCAGTCCGCAAACGACACCAACACCGCATCCGACCGTGGCTCGCTGCAGGCGGAAGCTTCGCAGCTGGTTGCTGAAATCAACCGCGTTGCTGAAACCACGACCTTTAACGGCATGAACATTCTGGACGGCACGTTTAAAGGTAAGCAGCTGCAGATCGGTGCAGACAGCGGCGCTTCTTTCAACATCGACGTTGACAGTGCGAAAGCAACAGACATCGGCGCACACCAGATCTCGTCCGAGGCTGGCATCACCGACTTTTCTGGTGAAACTCTGACCATCTCCGGCCATTCTGGCTCTGAAAATGTGACGACCGCAGCTGGTGACTCCGCCAAGGATGTTGCTGCCAAGATCAACGCGACGACCGGTGACACCGGCGTAGATGCGAAGGCCACAACCACAGCAACTCTGGAAGGCCCGCAGGTCGGTGGTTCTGACGCTGCTGCGACCGTAAGCTTCACGATCAACTCCGTCCAAATCGACGAAGT
The DNA here is from genome assembly GCA_017643845.1 of Marivivens sp. Taxonomy (GTDB): domain Bacteria; phylum Pseudomonadota; class Alphaproteobacteria; order Rhodobacterales; family Rhodobacteraceae; genus JAEPMR01. The sequence continues at coordinate 599 of JAEPMR010000100.1, forward strand.
TTCGGTACCTGCTTCTGACATGAGCGGTGAGAGCCGCCTGTCCAGCTTGCGTGATGCGATCAACGAAAAGTCCTCGCAGACCGGTGTGTCCGCAACGATCAATGACGCTGGAAATATCGTCCTGACCGATACCGACGGTGACGATATCGCAATCGGCGGGTTCACCTTCACCAACGGTGCTGGCACCGAGACTATGAACGTGAACGTTGGCGCTGATACGCATACTTTCGATGCGGCTGATGCAACAACCAACGCGATCGACCTTAAGGGCGAAGTCACCATGACCTCGACCAAGGCTTTCTCCGTCGCCACTGACACCACTGATGATGCAGTAGCTGGCACCGAGTCCATGCTCGACACCGACACCGAGCAGCACTTCGCTTCCTCGTTGAGCGCTGTTTCTGAAGTCGACATCACCACTGCTCAGGGTGCTTCTGACGCGATCAAGGTGATTGACGTTGCACTGTCCAAGATCAGCCAGTCGCGCTCGGAGCTGGGTGCTGTTTCCAACCGTCTCGACTCGACGATCTCGAACCTGACCAACATCTCGGTCAGCGTTCAGGCCGCCAAGAGCCAGGTTATGGACGCGGACTTTGCCGCTGAATCCACCAACCTCGCCCGTGGCCAGATCCTGAGCCAGGCAGCGACGGCAATGCTCGCACAGGCCAACTCGTCCAAGCAGGGCGTCCTGAGCCTTCTCCGCGGCTAACGGGTTTTTGACACTTTGAAACTATACCTTCGGCCCATACGGGCCGGAGGTTTTTTCTTTTCAATGACTTAGACTGTCAGAAAATGGGCGATCATTAAGCGTTTCCGTCATTTTAGACCCGTCAATTAGTTTTTTTTGGAGAATCGCTTCGAAGTGCTCAATTTGGGAGCATAAGGAGTGAGAAAATGTATTTATCGACAGCTCAAGTTATTGGTCAAAAGCAGTCTCTGGTTATTACGGCGCAGCTTCAGCAGGCGATCCATCTGCTGCAAATGGGCAATCAGGAACTGACGTCTTTCATTGAAAAACAGTCCGAAGAAAATCCATTTCTGACGGTAAAATCGACCCGCGCGGAACGCAGCGCACCGGCAGCAGCGCCGGGCGTGAGTGGCCGCGCTGGCGCGGCGGATGATTGGGACCGGATTGCAAATATTTCGTCCGACACCCGTGTGTCGCTCTACAGCCATGCCGCTGCTGAGGTGGACCGGCTTGGCCTCTCGCCAGAAGACCGCCGTATCGCCGAGTGCTTTCTCGAGGCGCTGGAGCCGTCTGGCTGGCTGGGGCAGCCGATTGAAGAGATCGCATTTAGTGCGGCTATTGATCTCGCGACGGTTGAGCGTGTTCTCGGTGAGATCCAGCTTGTCGAGCCTGCAGGGCTGTTTGCGCGGTCGTTGAAGGAATGCCTCTGGCTGCAAGCGCAGGACAAGGACTTGTTGACTCCGGTGATGGAGGGCATTCTGAGCAACCTCGATCTGCTCGGGAATGCGGATCTGAAAGGGCTGGCGCGTGCATGTGATGTCACGCTCGACGAGCTGAAGCGCGAATTGCGCGTCATCCGCAGCTTTAACCCGAAGCCGGGTGCGATTTATGATGCCGAGCCGCTTTCGCAGCGTCCGCCGGATCTGATCGTGACTGAGGGCGAGGAAGGCTGGAAGATCGACCTCAACCGTTCGACCCTACCGACTGTGGTGGTCAAGAGCGGTGGTTCTGCACGGTTGCGCCGGAACAGCGAGGAGACCCGTAATTATGTGGACGAGCGGCTGTCTGTGGCGCGCTGGCTGTCGCGGGCGGTGGCGCATCGTAATCAGACGACGCTTGCCATCGGCGCCGAGATCGTAAAGCGGCAGGCCGCTTTCTTTGAGAAGGGTGCGGCCCATCTGGTGCCGATGATACTGCGGGACGTCGCGGATGCTGTTGGCGTGCACGAAAGCACCGTGAGCCGCGTCACCACTGGCATTCTTATGCAGACGCCGCAGGGAACGGTTCCGTTGAAGATGTTTTTCAATGCAGCACTTGGGAACCGTGAGGCAGATTCGAACAGCTCCGCAGCTGCCGTGCGTCACCGGATCAAGCAATTGATCGGGGGCGAGAACCCCAAGTCGCCGCTGAGCGATGATACGATCGTCAAGGTGATGAAGGACGAGGGCGTTACGCTGGCGCGCCGCACTGTCGCGAAGTACCGCGACATGCTGAACATCCCGTCATCGGTCCAACGCCGTCGGCAGGCAATCGTTTCTGGCGCCGTCTAAGACGGCGTCAGGCATCAACGGAGACTTCGTCTTCGGCTTCTCTCTCTGCTTCTTTTTCAGGTCCGAAGAGAAAGTGTGCGCCCGGATTTGTCTCTTGATAGAGGCGGTGGGCCTGCACTTCGCTGCGGGCTGCAATGACCGATTTGGGAAACAGGCCACGCAGAGCGCGATCATGGCGGATCATGTCGTTTCCGCCGATCCGCAGGTAATAGCCGCCCATCAGATTTGCCAGAATGCCCATGGGCCACCACACCGCGGTAAGGACGAGGATCAGGCCAGTAATCGCGGCCATGGCCCCCCAAAGACGCATCTGCATGAGCCATAACGAGGGGAGGACGGTTGCGAGAACAGACGGCCGCATGCGAACAAGATCGTAGCATCCGTCAGCGCGTGACAGCACCTGCCAGTTGTCCAGCAGGTCAGGATCGACACGATCGCCAGCATAGGGCTTTTCCAAAGGCGCAAGCTCCCACATTCCCAGATTGGGGTGCTGAGCCAGAACGGTGAAGTCCCGTTCGCCACGCCGGAAGCTAAGCGCCAATCCGTTTTCGCCGGCTTTATTGAACCGCGCGTTGAGCGATTGGGCGTCGCCGGTGAAGGTCTTGCCGTTGATTGCGACGAGTTGGTCGCCGGGCGCGAGGCCGAGAGACTTGCCGGCTGCGCTCAATCCCCGACGGGTGAGGCGGAGGCTGGTTTGTGTCTCCTCACTCATTGCGACCTCAGTTCAAGCTGAACGGGTTCGGCTCGCTGCTGCGGGTGGTGCTGCGCGACGAGCTTTGGGTGCTGCGGGATGTGGTGCGTGTCCGGTTGGCTTCGAGCATTGTTTTGATCTCTGCCAATGTTGCGGCCACGCTCAGGCCTGCGGCCTCATCGACTGAAAGCGTGGCAATCTGTTCGATGATTGCCAGCTCATGCTCCATGATGGCGGTGCTGAGGCGGTCTTCTGTCTCGGCAATCAGGCCGCTGACGCTTTCGGTAACCGAAGTGGCGAATTGGGGCTGCACCGAAGCGGACTCTGCCGCGAAAGCCGAAATTTCCTGAATGACGGTCTCTTTGAGTGCCAGAAGCGACTGGTCTACCAGATCAATTTGTTGCTGGGTATTGGTGCGGAACGTGTTTGCGTCTTTGACGATCTGTTCCAAGGCGACTGTCTGGTCGAGCAGGAGTGCGGTGGCTTCCGCCTGGAGAGAGGAGGCTTCGTAGAGGTTTTGCACCGAGCGGGAATAGATCAGCCCAGCCGCACCAAGGGTCAGAGCGGAACCGACCAGTGCGCCGAGGGCGATGATGCCGAGCCGCTTCGAGCTTGCTTCCACCCGCGTGACAAAGGCCGTTTGCGCTGCGGTCAGCGTTTCGAATTCCTGTGCTGCGTCATCGGCCAGTCGAGCCGCTTCGAGTGCGCGGTCGATGCTGTCATTCAGACGGGCGTTTTCGTCGGCCATACGGAAGGCTCCTGTGTCGTGTTTCTGGATGCATGCATGATTTGTGCCAGTTCTAGTGCCAGAAGGTGTTGACGAGTCGCTGGATCGGATAGCGGAAGGCAGCCAGAAGGCTGACGCCGCCGCTGAGACCGATAAGCAGGCTTTTCAACGAAAGCGCAGGCATGGCGGCGAATTCAGCCAAGAGCCAAATGCCGACGCCTGCGAAGCAGACTGTGGAAATCAGATCACCTGTCGATTGATGGCGGTCACGCATATGGGTTACCTCAGAGCGGATGGCCGGCTTCGTTGAAGCGCAGCTCTTGTGGGATGTCGATTTCGGGCAGATCGGCCGCGAGGCCGCGATCAAGGCGGTAGACGTAGGCGAGAAGCCCTGCGACGGCGGTAAAGAGACGCTCGTCGATTTCGTCGCCAAGGCGGGTGGTGAAATAAAGCGCACGGGCGAGGAGCGGAATACGGACGTTTGCGACGCGCGACTCCTTTGCGATACGGATGATTTCGTGCGCCATTGGCCCTTTGCCCATCGCGATCACAACGGGCGCGGACATTTCACCGTGCTCGTATTTCAGCGCGACGGCGAAGTGGGTCGGGTTGGTGACGATGGCGGTGGCGGAAGGAACCTCGGTCAGAGCGGCGCGGAGCTGGGCGTTTTGGGAGGCTTCGTATTGCAGTTGCCGCAGGCGGGATTTGACCTCGGGGGAGCCGTTGGTTTCCTTATTCTCGTCCTTGACCTCTTTCATCGTCATCTTGAGGCTCTCGTTGTGGCTGTAGATCTGCCAGACCATATCGATTGCGCCGATGACGGAGAGTCCGAGCGCGAGCGCACCTATCAGCCAGATGAGATCCGTCAGAATGGTCATCGTGGCGCTGAAGAGACCGAGGCTCCAAAGCCCGGAAAGCTCACTGATCCGGCCCCAAAGGAGAGCTGCGGCAATGCCCGCGAGGAGAACGACCTTGAGAACGGATTTGGTAAGTTCAACCAGCGACTGCTTGGAGAACATGCGGGCCAAGCCCTTCATCGGATTGATCTTTTCGAATTTTGGGCCGATGGCTTTGGGGGCGAAGATCAAACCGCCGACCGCGATCTGCATCCCGACAACGATCAGCAAGAGCGGCACGCCCGCGATCAACCCCAAGAGCAGCGTGTGTCGCCATGCATCACCAAGCCGGACGAGAATCTGGGTGTCGAGATTGTCGGCGCTGTCAAGGCGCAGGTAATTGCCCCAGAGCTGGCCGATGTCTCCGAAGCCCGTTCGCAGCGCGAGGGCGAGGGCTGAGGCACCGACGATGGAAATGAAAACGAACATCTCCTTGGATGTGACGACCTTGCCTTCCTCGCGCGCGTCCTGGCGTTTCTTTGGCGTTGGTTCCTGTGACTTTTCCTGACCGTCTTCTGCCTCAGCCATTTGCAAGGTCTCCGATCAATATGGTGAGCATCGAAGTGCCGTTTTCCACGAGGATGCGGAATGCGGCAGCCACGCCCGGGGTTGTCAGAAACAGGAGCACAATGGCTGCTGTCATGGTGACGGGAAAGCCGAAGGAGAAGATGTTGAGCTGCGGAGCAGAGCGGGTAATGACGCCGATTGTGACGTTGATCAGCAGCAGAATGCCGACCACAGGCAGCATGACTTGGGCCGCGAGCAGAAACATCTGTGATCCTGCGGTGATGCCGGACCGGATCATCGGGGCGGGATCGGGCATTTGGCCGGGGGGAAAGGCGCGGTAGCTGTCGAGCATGATGCCGATGGCGCTCAGATGGCCGTCGAGCGAGAGGAAAACCAGCGTTAGAAGTAGGCCGAACAACTGAGCCACGACGGGTGTTTGCCCCCCCGATGAAGGGTCGATTTGCGATGCAAAACCGAGCCCGGCTGTCGAGGCGATCCGGTCACCGGCGATGGCGGCTGCACCGAACAGGATATTGAGTGTGAGGCCCGCAGTGACGCCGATGAAGATTTCCGCGAGAATATAGGGGACCGAGGCGAGGGAGGCGAATGTCTCGGCCATCGGGACATCGACGCGACCAAACAGCGGGAGTGTGAGCACTACTGTTGCGACGATGCGCACGGGAAGCGGGACATAGCGGCCCCCGAACGCGGGAGAGGCGATGAGAAATGCGCCGATGCGGATCATCAGAAAGAAAAACACGGTGATGCTGCCGACAATGTCGGTCAGATCAATTCCGGGTATCAGGCTTTCTGCGTTCACGGTGCGACCTAACGGAGCGAGGCAATCGTTTCGAAAACGAAATTGAAGTAGTCGGTCATTGTGGTGAGCATGAAACCGGAGGCCAGCGCCATGGTCACCAGAACGATGGCAAGCTTGGGTACGAAGCTCAGAGTGGCTTCGTTGATCGATGTGGCAGCTTGCAGGATGCCGACGGCAAGACCCACAATCAGCGCGACTACGAGGATTGGCCCTGCCGTCAGGAGAATATTCCAGTAGGCGAACTGGAGGTGTTCGATATTGGCGTCAAAATCCATCAGCCGGCTCCTGAATAAGTCGCGGCAATCGAGCCGACGGTCAGCGCCCAGCCGTCGACCAGAACAAACAGAAGGAGCTTGAACGGGAGAGAGACGAGCATC
>JAEPMR010000101.1 GCA_017643845.1 Marivivens sp.
GCGTATATCAAAAGGCAGCTGCGATAGCGGACCTTTGGAAACAGTGTTACCATCTCCGTAACGAATGCCTATCCAGAACCGTGGCCGCTCAGCGTTCTTGCGCGATAGGTCTGCGTAGGACCATCGATCGCCAGGCTGACCGGTAACGAAAAGGCCAGTGATCGACCGTGTGAGGCTGGCCGACCAGAGCCGAAGGTAGGCGGAAATGGCATAGGGGCAAGCCCGCCGCGGCTGGTCTCCCTTACCGTTCCTCACTGGAGGTCGATAGAAAGGTGCATTTGTCAGTGTGGCGAACGCGTTTGCACGGGCTTCAATTACACGCCAGATGTCCGCGTGAAATCCCTCGTTGCCGGGCCGGTAATCCGCGAAAGCAAGACGATCCAAGAGTTCTGCGGCCTCGTTCAGTTCGAGTGGTGCATTCAGGATACGGCCCCTCAGCACAGAGGCGACAGTGAGGTCGCTCGATGGCTGGCCGAAGAGTTCAGCCACCATCTTAGCATTGGGATCCTGCTGTCCGCTGTCATTGATGACTGTAATGAAGGGCCGTGGACCTGGAGATATTGGAAGGGTGCCCACGCCTGCGATCTTGCCTGTGGCTGCGAAATTGAGCCCCTGCAAAACGGTAGGTTTAGGGGCGTCGCGCATCATGCGTTCAGTAATGGAATGTCGAACTGCTTCGTCTACATCGTGATAGTCACGGAAGAGGGAAATTTGGTCGCTTGAGGCGAAGACGCGACATAGTTCAATATATGACCCGCGGTAACCGAACCAGCGCTGCATCTGCATCTGAGTGTCTGCCAACGGGTTAGCTGATGAACGTTGAAACAACGCTGTGGTCATCCCCTCCAACGTCAATCCCCGGGCCATGACATTCCCCGAAACGAAGATCGTGCAGAGATCGCGGGCAGCTCTCCATTTACCAGTGCCCGCAACCTGACTCGGTTCGTAGGAAGGGCGATCGTCAGCGTTTGGATCACTGTTGACCACGGCGATCCTGGTGCCAGGTATCACCTCATCGACTAGAAGGCCTTCGACCGTCTGCCAATCCGGGAAACTCGTCGGTGTAAGGACGTCGAACTCCTCCTCGATTGCCTTGGCTGAGGCCCGATAATTTTCAAGCCATTTAGACCATGGAGCGGGGTCCGCCAACAGTCGTTCCACCAAGCTGTGCGGAAGTCTAGCTTCTCCAGTATCGAGCAACTCTCGGGCCGCAGCTCGGTCTTGAATTCCCGCCCAGATCAGGAGGTCTTCAGCACCTTGGAAATGGCGCTCGATAGCCGCAGAAGGATGATACAACATCGAGTGCGGCGAAGCCGCTTTGGCAAGAGCTTCTTCTCTAGTGTCGAACCAATTTGCAAGTGAAGACCATGGGCCTAATCTGCCCGAGCGGTGTAGGCGGATTGCCCCCGCCACCAAAAACGCTCTGACAGCGTCGGCTAGGTCTTGCTGTACGGAGTTGGTGGTGGGTATGCACAGTTTGGCTGCCTCTGCGCGACGGTAGAACACCTCACCGCCGGTGTAGCAATAACGGATTCCAGCCGCTTCAGGGTACGTCGATGAGCGAGGGGCGCTGAGGTTGCCAGGATCCGCTGTATCTACCGGATGACCGACGTCGAGTGGTGTGCGAAGCGAAATCAGAAAATCTCTTGGCGCGAGAGGGTTGTGATCCTCCTGAAGGAGGTTGGCCTGGGGGGTCGCAGTGTAGGCAATGTAGGTCGAGAAGAGATTTTCAGGCGATCCTTGTGGAGGATCCCAGAGGTTGGCGATCGCACGTGGGATCTGCTTCAAGTTGCCGTAAATGGGGTCCTGAGAGGACTCAACGATAGCATCAAGAATTGAACCGTCGTCGGCCTCATCATCGAGCACGAGCATGTGGACATCGCGACCAAGCTCCTCAATTTCTTTGAAAACGCTTTTGCGGAGGCTTGCTCCCAAGGCATGCAGATGGTCAGTCTGCTTCATCGCCACGATGATAAGAGGCTTGCCCTCACTCAGCCGTCTTCGAACCGGTGCCGGCGCCAAACGGTAGGTGCTTGCCAACGGGTGGGTCTGTTCTGACAGAGCAATGCCAGGCCCAGGACACAGCAGGCGGCGACTAATCTTCTGTGCGTTTTCCTCACCCGAGTCTAGCTGCTGCACCAACCTCTCATAGGTCTGGCGCCACAGGGAGAGGCGGGTCCCAGCGAGTACGACGATGATGTCAACGCCGCTGTCGATAGCCAAGGCTGAGACACCCAACATGGAGGCAGTCTTTCCAGACTGGACTGAGCCCATAACGAGACCGGTGCGCGAGCGGCTGAATGACCACTCTTCGGGCTTCGCGGTGTCGGCTGCCAATATTCCACGCTTCAGAATGTAGCGGGAATCGGCTTCAACAGAAGCACGCGCTGTGTCTGTCAAACCGACGAGTTGAGCCTTGTACCTCTCCCACCACGAGTCCGCTTCTTTGGGAGCGGGTGGATTGAAGTAGACGTGCTCGACGAGTGGGGAATTCACTTTCACCGCTCTCAAGTTTTCGGTTTGATGCGCATCCGTTGCAACGATGCGTAACCGGAGGACCCGAATTGCTGACGAATTGCCTCCGCCGCTTGGTCAGGGTTCAGTTGCAATTTTTCAAGGAGACTTTTGGTGATCTTGGCGATGTAGTCCCACTGGGTTTTCGTCTGCGTTTTTTCAGGGCGTTGCCAATCCGCGGATTCCTCACTCGCCGTTCGTATATCATCCGCATTTGTCTCTATGCGGTCCTCGATATCGTCTGGAGAGGCCGCCAAGGCCATGCAAATGCCGACAAGGGAGCCAACAAGTTGGAGTTCCTGCCACTTGGCGCCTTTGCCACCATCCTTGAATTGATCCGACCACAACTCATCGTGAGATGAATGAAGTTCGACTGCTTGTAGAAGCAGCGAGAACAACTTCGTCAACGTTATTGAGTCAGCTAACGGGTGCGACTTGTTTTTCTGTATTTCGATTAGCAAATGGTCGATGTTTCGGCTAGTCGATGCCAAGTCTTTCTCTTTGCTGTCATGCAAAAGGACCGAAATGACCCAAGCGAGAACTTTAGTGCGCTTGTAGCGCGTGCCTCCAAACCCGTAGTCCGTGAGCGCCTCACCCAATCGGCCAAGATCGCGGATACCATCCAGACATTTAGCGATTTGTGCGACGTCAATGTTAGGATCGACGTCGCCGGCGGCAGCAAGGGTCGCGCGGGTAAGTTCCACCTCGTGGTAGACGGCGTTACGAATCTCTTCAGCATTCAGGTGCACACCCTGCTTGTTGTAGAGGCGAAAAACTTCATGGATCTGGGCTTGACTGGCCTTGGTGTATTCGATGACGGGAATCTTGTATTGTGCTGTTCCCTCGAACAGGTACTCAATGGTGGTTTGCTCACCTGCGACGTCGATCACCTGCGCCTTGATTTCCGAGTAGTACTTTCCGCGGAGAGGCTCAAGGAAGGAGCCAACTAGCCCGCCGTCTCCGGTCGTTCGCAGCTTGAATGGGAAGTAGTATTCGTTCTCTTCTGCGGATTTGAGCGGGCTACCTTCTAGTGCTTTCCACGCACGGCGAAACGCAGGGTAATCATCGTTGAAAAGATCTGTCAGACTCCTCTTACCCTGGTCATCAAGACGTCCTTGTTCGTTGAATCTTTTATCTTTGTGCCGAGCTGTGATCTCCGCAACCTTCTGCTTTGCGACAGGGTGCTTTCCTACAAATCGGAGAATGGCCGTGAGCCTCTGCTTGCCATCAACGACCTCGTGCGGTGTCGAAGGTCCTGTTCGCAGCAAAATGATCGATGGCAAAGGTACGCCACGCAGGATGGACTCCAACAACGACTGACGGTCGCTGTTGGTCCATACATCACCACGCTGGTAGGATGGCGTTAGGTTGGGCGCCCTCATGGTGAGTTGGTAGATCGGCCATACGTCGGCTTTTGCCGTGACGGGCTCAGGGCTTACCACTTCCTCGATCCCGTCGATTTCAGCCCAAGCGTCGGCCCATGATTGAGTTGCCGTTGCGCGGTTGCTGCCCTTGGTCTCAAGTTCTTCCAGAAAATTTCGTTGGAACCTTACGGCTGCATCAACGCGCTCGCTCAGGCGCTCGATTGCGTGAACGCTCAACCTCGGGTTGGGACTTTCTGGAGAAAGGAGTTCGGTGGGGGCAAGCTTGAATTCATTGATTAGCGCCCGAAGAAATGGTTCGCCGCCCGTTAGCGGGAGGTTCTCGCTTAGGCTCAGCCAGCCTTGAACCTCAGCGAGGTTGCTCATCCACGCGTCAGAGGTGAAGTCGACGTCATCACTGCTGATAATTGACGAAACCGGGGGAACGCCGTTGGGAGTGTCAGAAGCCTCGGAGAGTGTTGCCAACCCCTCGGCAATGCTCTCCAGAAAGGACTCCCGCGGGTCTTCCTCTTCAAAATCGTTATCATATTCAATGTTATCAGTCATTCTGCGGCTCTTAATGGTTCGAGGTCAGAGGGTATACCTGACACGGGCCGAAGGAGCCCTTTCAACAAGCGTTCGGCGATTGCTTTGACAACGCGAGCGTTCACTGCGTTCCCTAGGGCTTTGTATGCGTCGATGTCCGAAGAGGGAAGTTGAATACCTCCTAGGCTCTGAAGTTCAGCGCACTCGACCGGTGTTATGTAACGACGTTCACCTGCCAAGTTAGCGCCAAGGATCGGCACTTGGGTCTGTGTAAATGCGATGAGACTTGGCGAGGTCGTGGGGCGCTTGACCCTCAGTCCCGACGCACGCACCTGTAGTACGAAGTTATCTATGTCACGCTTCTCACCCTGCGCGTTCCACTCTAGCTTCTGAAAACTAGACGAAAAGCCTTTTGGGTTCCATCTCGAGATCCAAGGGTCAATCCACTGGCGGTTAGCTTGGTAGAATTCGCGATTTTGCCTGATAAAATTTTGCTTCCACTTTGGAAAATTCAAGTCGACCGAGCGGTTTGCGTGACTAGGTATTCGCGAAAGTTGGTCTGCAAGCGAGCAGTCCAGTGATTGGCCAAAGCTGCCCTTGAATCCCATTCCGCTAAGTCCCCGCACGGGCCTGCGAGCCCAAATGCCGGCTGGGGTCTCTTCAACATAAGGATAAGTTGCCCCAAATTCCATCGACCAGATCGGGAAAGAAGGCAGTTTCAGCGAAGCTGGCGAAGACCGAAGGAAGTCGCCCCACATGTCAATGGCTCGAAGCGTTTGTTCGGGGATTGCGCGGGTGGAATGCGCCTGGTGGCGCAGGACCCATTGTATTTCGGTTGGGTCTCCATGCTTCTCTGGCCACTCAAAGTGATCCAGCCCGTGAAGCGATCCTACGAAGTAGGCTCGATCTCTTACCTGCGGAATACCAAAATCGTGAGGCGAGAAGTGCTCAACATCAACGGAGTAGCCAAGTTCCTCTAACAAACTAATAATCGTGGTCTTGGTGTGACCGCCGTTGTGCTTGAGGATATTGGGCACATTCTCCAAGATGAAGTATTGTGGCCGCTTGACCCGCAATATGTCGTGCACCTTGAAGAAAAGATTGCCCTGGCTTGTGTCCTTGAAGCCCAGTTGGCCCCCTGCTTTAGAGAACGGTTGGCACGGAAAGCCCGCGGTAAGGACCTGGTGATCGGGCACGTTGAAGTCTATGGCTTCGTCTCCGCTCAACTCATTAAGGTCACCCCAAGCTTCGACATCGAAATTGACCTTATATAAGGCCTTCAGTTTGGGCTCCCTCTCTGCAGCGAACACACCACGCCCCTTCAATTCGGTTAGGGCAACGTGGAAACCACCCAGCCCGGCGAAGAGGTCGATGAAACGGAAGGCCTCTCTACTACTTCCCATTACTACAGCCCCGATTTCAGCCCCGTCCGTCTCTGCCTGATCGCCGAGATCTCTCATGTTTATTTCATACCCACCCATAGCGGGAGTTCTTATTGTATGTCCATTTTTTTGTTGCTTTCCAAGCCCAGGACGCGACAGGTACCTCGGCTGCGTACCGGGTAAATCGTGGCAAATTAGGTGGAGGAACGAACGACCGAAGACTACGACGCCGACTTTCGAATTGAGAGGCTGGTTTTCCCCAGTTTCTGTGTGACGCCGCATAGCGCGAAGGCAGGAAACACAAGGAACAGCAGCCATACAAGTTCGTCTACAATCAAAAGTCGGAATCCGGCTGACACATTTGCAATGACCCAAGCATCTGGCGAAAGAAATTGAATGTCACCTCTCGAAGAATTTCCTGAGCCTTTTTGGCAATCGGAGCAAATGTCTCCTCCCCGCCGCTTCCACACGTTCAGACACCGCGCAGCATTTGGTGCCAATGGGCTCAAAGCTGACATTCGCTGCGATCCACCCCTTTGTCGGGAACAGGCCACGAGTGACCGACGGCCAACTTCGGCAAGCACAAGATGCTGCGCTGCCTCTGAGGTCGGCTTAGAGCCCACATTGACATATGCTGCATGGTCGATGAGTGACAGCTCGCGGAAATATGCGCGAGGTCTCCCAAGCGACGCCTCTGACTCAATGACCTGGATGTTGGAGGACCTGATCCTCCCCCCATGAAGTGGTCCGCCTGTATATTTAGGAACCGGAGGATCAGATATGGGAATCAAACGACATAAGCCTGAAGAGATTGTCACGAAATTACAGCAGGTTGAGGTGCTTTGCGGCCAAGGGATGCCGCGCATAGACGCCATCAGACAAGTGCAGATAACAGAACAGACCTTTTACCGCTGGCGTAAGCAGTATGGCGGAATGGGAACCGACCAACTGAAGGAA
>JAEPMR010000102.1 GCA_017643845.1 Marivivens sp.
CACAACCGCCACAGGCAACACGATCCGCAGAACCTGCAGACTCCGGTAGGCGGCATAGGCAACACCGAGCGTGAGCGCCAGAACGATCAGCCCGCCAAATGGAACGACCCCGCCAAAGCTACCACCCAGGCCAAGCCCGAATACGCGGCAGACGGTCAGTATGCCCAGACAGATCAGCGCGACCTCTACACCATAGAATTTCGATGTATCCGGCTGGTCCTCCTCCGGCAGGATCGGACCCAGTTCAGGGTTAATCCAGCACCGACCGAGCGTGTAGATCAGATAGAGCGATGCGAGAAGCGCACCGGGGATGAACGCCCCGCGGAACAGATCAAGCGTCGACACCTCCAGCACCGGCCCCATGACGATCAGCATAATCGACGGCGGAATCAGAATGCCCAGCGTTCCACCTGCGGTGATACAACCCGCTGCAAGCTGCACGTTGTATCCCGACCGGCTCATCGTCGCCCCCGCCATGATCCCCAACAGGGTCACCGACGCACCGACGATGCCCGTCGCCGCCGCGAAAATCGTTGAAACGATCAGAACCGCGATAAACAGCGCACCACGCACCCGCGCCATAATCATCTGGATCGAGGCAAACAGGCGTTCCATCAGGCCCGCCGCTTCCATCACGATCCCCATCAACACAAACAGCGGCACCGCCATCAGCTGATCGTTAAGCATTGTGGAGTTGGTGTTGAGGGTCATCAGCAGGGTCGTCAGCTTGAAGTTCGCCCCCCAGATGCCAAACACGAACGCGAGGAAGATCAGCGTGAATGAAATCGGGAAACCCACGAAAATCACAAACAGCATCGCCGCGAGCATGATCAGACCGATTGTCGGCTTCGACATCTGCGGGCTGGCTTTCATTAGATCGGTAAACCACTCGCCGCCCGGTATGATGTCAGGGGCGAAAATCGCCAGCATCAGCCAAATCAGTCCGATCAGGTAGACGGGCAAGGCCCGCACAAATAGCTTTTCGCGCTCTTTGCCCATTTTGTGGAACGCGCGGAAAATCTCGGGAATCCCCTGCAACATGAGGAGAAGTCCACCAATCGGCATCGCCAGTCGCGCCGGCCACAGCAATGGACCCCACGCACTGTCGATCTGCATCGTCTCCCCTCTCGAAAACGCCAGCCACCAGAATTCGGAGGCAACCACCGTGAAACAGATCATCGAGGGCATGAAGAACAGCAGATAGAGCGTCGCATCCACCGTCGCCTGCGTCTTGCTCGACCAGTTGCGATAGAGGAAATCGGCTCGGATATGCACACCGCGCATCAAGCCGTAGCCCGCCGCCGCCATAAACAGAACACCCGCCAGCATCCGGCTTGTGTCATAAACCCAAAGCGTTGGCCCCAGCCCGATCGAGCGGGCGAATTCCTCGAAACCTGCATCTGACAGGATCGAAAACATATTCCGTGAAAAGACCTCGTAAACGACGACCGCGATCAGCGGCACCATCAGGAGCGCGATCAATTGACCCGCACGATAGTTGAGCACATCAATGGCTGCGGTAATCGGGCGCTGCCAGGGCGCCATGTCCGCAGGCGTCTCACCCGGTGCCTCCGACCGGCGCTCCGCGATCAGTTCATCGGCTATTTCGAGCTCGTTCGGGTTTACCTCGTCCGCAGCCATCCCCGTTCTCCCTTATGTTCAGTGCCCCTCCCGGGCCCTTCGTTTTTGAAAAGGAAAGCGCCACGCGTTCACCGCGTCACCAAAGCGCTTCCCTTTTCGAAAACGAAGCGCAGGGCCCCGTAGGGCCCTGCTGGGTTTTTGGCTTACTTCAACGTCGCGGCATGGGCGCGGCCCAGTCCGGCGTTCGACGTTTGCGCACCGGCCCAGAACGGCACGGCGATATCCGCAAAGTCCTTCTGAGACTGCCACACTTCGGCAAAGAACTCGTTCTCGTCCGCAGCAGCCTGCAGCGCGTTCTTCGCAGCGGCCATATACTCGGTGAAGTAATCGGCCGGGGTGTCTTCAAGGATGACACCGTGGTTGGTGGTCAGGTCATGCAGCGCCTTACCGTTTTCAAAGATACGGTAGGAGAGCGACTTGGACAGCGACGCATTGGCCGCAACTTCCATAGCCATCTTCTCCTGATCGCTCAGGCTGTCATAGAAATCACCGTTGACATACATATCGGCGTTCACAGTGACCTGATGCAGACCCTGCAGGTAGTAGTGCTTCAGCACCTTCTGGAAGCCAAAGACAGAGTCAGGCTTCGGGCAGCACCATTCAGCTGCGTCAATGGTGCCTTTTTCAAGAGCCGGCAGGATGTCTCCGCCGCCCATGGCGACAGCCGGAACACCGATGTCGGCATATGCTGCACCAACCATGCCCGGCGGGGCGCGGAAGCGCATCTGGCGGAAGTCATCCATGGACTCGATCGGCTCTGGGAACCAACCCAGCGCCTCGGGGCCAACCGGCTGCAACAGGAAGCCCTTCACGTTGACGCCCATCTCATCCCACAGGCGGTCGTACAGTTCCTTGCCGCCGCCGTACTGGAACCAGCTCAGGAACGCGATGTTGTCGAGGCCGACACCGGCACCGGCCACAGGCGCACCAAAGAGGTTGGCTGCAACGTGCTTGCCGCCCCAGTAGTGGGTCCAGGCAAAGCCGCCTTCGACCAGACCTGCATCAACAGCGTCCAGAACGTCCCGCGGGCCGACGATGGCGCCAGCAGGCAGCACTTCAATGGTCAAGGAACCATTGGTCAGAGCTGCCACGTCCCTGCCGAATTCCTCCAGCATATAGACTTCGTCTGCTGTGTTGGGCAGGACCGACTGAATACGCAGCACTTTCTCCGCCATCACAGCGGTGGTTGAAAGCGCCAGAGCGGTCGCACCGGCTGCTAGGTATTTTAGTTTGAACATCAATTTTCCTCCCTTGATGTTGTGCCCTCATGGATTTTTGTTTGCAGCCAAGGCTGAAGGCATCCGCCTGACCGCATATTTTTGGCCGCTTCGGGCACCATGCCCTCGTGGCAAACTGTTAAACTCCTCCACCCGAATTCATGCGCGCGCCTCCTCCAGAATGAGCGCACTCGCCTTTTCACCAATCATGATCGCAGGCGCGTTGGTATTTCCACTAACAATTTGCGGCATGATCGATGCGTCCGCCACGCGCAGCCCCTGAATTCCCCGCACCTTCAGCGCGGGATCTGTGACAGCCATCGGGTCTTGCCCCATCTTGCAGGTACCTGTCGGATGGTAAATCGTCACCGAAGTGCGCCGCGCCCAATCAAGAATTGCGTCCACATCGTTCTCGCCGACACCCGCACCCGGCGCATGTTCCTCCGAGATATGCTCCTTGAGCGGGTTGGTATGCGCAATCTTCCGCGCGATCTGGATGCCTTTTACCAATGTCCGGCAATCCGTTTCCGTCGCCAGATAATTGGGGTGGATTTCGGGATGATCGTCCATATTGGCCGATCGCAGTTCCAAATGCCCAGCGCTTTCGGGCCGCAATTGCAGGACCGACGCGGTAAAGGCCGAAAATTTATGCGGCCCCTCCGCAGGGCTATCCGCGCTCCACGGCTGGATATGGAACTGGATGTCAGGCGTTTCCAATGCGCTGTCAGTCTTGAGAAACCCGGTGCCGAGGCTCGCCGCCATGGTCAGCGGACCGCGCTGGGTCAGCGCGTATTGCGCGGCCATCATCGCCTGTTTGAACAGATTGCTGGTCTCAATATTGATCGTGCTCAGGTCAGTCTTGAACACAGGCCGAGCCTGCAAATGGTCCTGCAGGTTCTTGCCCACCCCCTTCAGCGCGGATTTTACCTCGATCCCGTGCGGCTTCAGTGCATCGGGATCACCTACACCGGACAACATCAGGATTTGTGGCGACCCAATAGCCCCCGCACTCAGGATCACCTCGCAGCGGGCCTTGATGTCAACCATTTGACCGTTTTTCCGCGCCCTCACTCCCACGGCGCGCCCGTCCTCAATCAGTACTTTTTCGGTCTGGATGTCGGTGATGACCTCCAGATTTTTCCGCCCCCGGATCGGCGCCAGATACGCCGCCGCCGAAGAACACCGGCGACCGCCGCGCATGGTCAGTTGGAAATACCCCACGCCCTCCTGATCGGCGCCATTGTAATCGGGATTGCGGCGATAGCCCGCGGCCTCGGCGGCATCAATCCACAGATCGACGACTTCTCGGGTCAATCGCGAATTCTGCACCGAGAGCGGGCCACCCTTGCCGCGCAATCCGCTATCGTCGCTCCCCTCCCAGTTTTCCGACCGCTTGAAATAGGGCAGCACATCATCCCAGCCCCATCCGGGGCACCCCATCGCGACCCAGTTGTCATAATCCCACGCCTGACCACGGACATAGAGCAAACCGTTGATCGAACTGGACCCGCCCAGCACCCGTCCGCGCGGCCACGGGATCGAGCGCCCGGCAATGCCCGGATCAGGCTCTGTCCGGTAACGCCAGTCGCTTTTCGGGTTCCCCATCGTTTTGAAATATCCGACCGGAATATGGATCCACGGACTCCGGTCGACTGGGCCCGCCTCCAGCAGGGCAACGCTATAGCGGCCGCTCTCCGACAGCCGATTTGCAAGCGCGCAACCGGCCGATCCAGCCCCCACAACGATGAAGTCGAAGTTCATATTTCCCAAAATTCCAAATAATGAGACTTTTTGTCTCGTTTTTGATTACAGTTGAGGTTACAGTGATTCGCAGATCAAGCAACTTTTTTCTGTATGGCCCCGCTGATGTCCGACTCGGATCGCATTCCAACCAACCTCAGGACGCTCCTGATCCTCGAGGTATTGGGGCGCAGCGACACGCCGATGACGGCCACCGAAATCAACGAGCACCTCGCCCTGCCGAAACAGACGGTCCACCGGCTCTGCACCACGCTTGAGGAGGAAGGTTTCTTAGCCCGTCAGGGAAACACCAAGAAATATCACGTCGCCCGCCGCCTTCGCGAATTGGGTTCGGGCCTGCTTTATAATTCCCGCGACCACATCGCCCGGCGGCAAATCCTTCTCGACGTGGCGGCGCAGGTCAAAGAAACCGTGAACTATGTGATCGCCGAAGGCTCCGGTATGCGTTATCTCGACCGCGTCGAGACCGACTGGCCATTCCGCATCCAGCTGCCAATCGGCACCAATGTGCCATTTCATTGCACGGCAAGCGGCAAATGCTTCCTTGCCAGCCTGTCACCGAAAGTGCGTTCGAATTTCGTCTCTGCGCTGACCCTCACGCCGATGACATCGCGTACCCACACCACGCCCGAAACCCTGCTGCGCGAATTGCGCGACATCCGCAAACGCGGCTACGCCCTTGATGAAGAGGAATTCGTTGACGGCATGGTCGCCATCGCGGTGCCGATCACCGACCATTCCGGCAGGTTCCTCGGCGCATTGGCTTTTCACGGCCCCACGCAACGCATCTCGATAGAGACAGCCAAGGACCGCAAAGAGCTTCTTCAAAACGCCGCTCTTAAGCTCCGGCACATGCTCTTTTCAGACGAAGCTTAGCCTAAAGCACGCATACCCCTCGGATCACGGCTTCGTGAGCCTCAGGCGACAGGCACGAGAAACCTGTTACAGTGCCCTCCTACGCCGAGAAAACTTGGCGCGTTTTGGGAGGAACAAATGAAACTTATCCTACATGCTGTCGCCGCGGCCTCGCTCTGCACAGCCGCTACCGCAAAAGAATTCACATGGGCGGGTACAACCGATCCACAGACAATGGACCCGCACGCGGTCAACTCCGCACCGGTTCTCGGATTTCTGAATAACGTCTACGAGGGCCTCGTCCGCCGCGGCAAGGACATGGCTATCGAGCCAGCGCTCGCCACCGGATGGGAGCCTATCGGCAATGGTGAAGGCTGGCGGTTCTTTTTGCGCGAAGGCGTGACCTTCCATAACGGTGCCAGCTTCGACGCCAGCGATGTCGTCGCCTCTTACCAACGCGCGTCCGCCGAGGCCGCCGATGTAAAAGGCTGGTTCGCTCCGGTCTCCGAAGTCTCTGTCGTGGACGACTACACGGTCGACATCATGACCACCGCACCCAATCCTATTTTCCCCGACAGCATTGCCAACTGGATGATTATGGATGCGGACTGGATAACCGATAATAACGCGGCCCTGCCGGACAAGGAAAACGGAAACTACGCGACCCTTAACGCGAACGGGACCGGCCCGTTCATGCTACAGGACAGGCAGCCGGGCCTGACTACGACCCTAGTCCCTCACGAAGGCTGGTGGGGTGATGCCGAACACAATATTACCTCCGCCACATTCACCCCAATCCAGAATCCGGCAACCGCAGTTGCCGCTCTTCTGTCTGGTGAGGTCGACCTGATCAATCCGGTTCCGAT
>JAEPMR010000103.1 GCA_017643845.1 Marivivens sp.
TCAAAAAGTGTCGCCACCACAAAAACCATGAGACCTGTCACTAGGCTCACAAATCCTTTGACGAGGAGGTAGTAGTTCACGCGATGGATGATGGATGCGATGATCAGGCTGACCCGATCCGCTTGTTCCTCGTCCTGAAAGAAATTGTTGAGTTTCGTCCCAAACCAGATCCGTTCGGCAAAAAGAAACCCCACAAACAGGATCACGAGAACAGTTGCCGACGTCAGATTCCCTGCCTGTCCGGCCACCGTGCGCACATAGCCCGACACTTCAATCGACCGGAGAGAGTTTAGTACGGCGACCTCCACATCTTCGCCCATCCAGCGGAACAGCGACGCAATCGCCGATGGTGCACGCTCGGCATAGGACAGGGTTGTCATCAGAACCGTGTTGACCTGAGCAAGGAGGATCGAGCTAAGCGTCAGCAGCGCAGTTGTAATAAGGAGGAGAGCTGCCAGACTCGCCAGCCAGTTTGGAATGCGCAGCAGTCCGATCCGTTGCCGCGCAATGAAGTTGATCACATCAGACGTCAATGAAAACAGTATGATAGCGGTCGCCAGAGAGATCAGAAGAAACCGCGCCTGAACCAACAGGAACAACACAACCGCAAAGGCAATAATGATCAGCGCCGCTGTTTGTATACGCCGATGCTGGGACCATTCCTCATTCGAAAGAGGCGGCCTCGCGACGCGTCGATTGTGTTGTGGTGTCTCACTCATCGCGCCTATCATATGGCTGTCTTGGGCAGATTGACAATGCAGCAGAAAATCCATTCGGAAGGCCTTGCATATCGGTCTCGTTTCCGGCTAAACGGCGCGCACGGAGCGGTGGCCGAGTGGTCGAAGGCGCACGCCTGGAAAGTGTGTAGGCGGGAGACCGTCTCCAGGGTTCGAATCCCTGTCGCTCCGCCACTTTCCCTTTTCCTTAGATTACGTTGATTGGCTTTCATAGCCTTATCCTGTTGGTTTCTATTGTAAAAACCCCTTTCTATCATTTTGTTGAATTGTGCTGGATTTCACTCCATTCTAAACCTTGAGTGGTAGAGAATGTGGTATGATATTTGGCTGTCCTTTCTGGGAAACTAACTAAGAAGCGCGTCGAAACCTTGGGCGCTGGGCGTCATGGGGATGGCAACGGGCTGTATCTGGTGGTCGATCCGTCGGGTGCGCGGCGCTGGATCGTGCGGGTGGTGGTGAAGGGGCAAAAGAATCGGCGGGGTGGACCCCTGCGCACCGATTTCGGATTGGGAAGCGCGTCGCTTGTCACGCTCAACGAGGCACGAGAGCGGGCGCTGGAATATCGCCGCATGGCGCGGCAGGGGCTGAACCCGAGGTACAATGCATCGAGCGAGGTGCCAAGCTTCGCTGAGTTCGCCCAACAGGTGCATATTGATCGGATGCCGACGTGGAAGAATGCCAAGCACGGGCAACAATGGATCAATACGCTGCGCGATTATGCCTTTCCCAAGATTGGGCGGATGCCGATTGATAGCATCGGCCAGCCCGAAGTGATGATGTGCCTCGCCCCGATTTGGACCGACAAGCACGAAACTGCCAAACGGCTTGCCCAGCGGATCAAGGTGGTGCTGGATGTGGCGCGCTCGAAAGGCTTTCGGGAGGGTGAGAACCCGGTCACAGCCATCAAGGAGGCGGGTGCGCTTCCAAAGGTCAAAGCCAGGCCCAAGCACCACACGGCCCTGTCTTGGAGGGACATGCCGGCCTTTTACGCGAAGCTTTTGGAGCGGGACGAGGTGGCAGCGCTTGCGCTGCGGTTTACCTGCCTGTCGGCGGCAAGGAGCGGAGAGGTTCTGGGGATGCGCTGGGCGGAGGTGGACATGGATGCCGGTTTTTGGACCTGTCCTGCCGAACGCATGAAGATGGGTGTGGAGCATCGCGTGCCTCTCACCGACGAGATGCGGGCCATTCTGGACGCGCTGCGCCCATTGGGATCGGAGGTGGTCTTTGAGGGGCAGCGGAGGCACCAGCCTTTGTCGAACATGGCGATGGCCATGTTGCTGCGGCGGATGGGTGTGACGGGGATCACGGTGCACGGGTTTCGCTCGACCTTCCGTGACTGGGCGGCGGAGGTCGCCGAAGCGCCGCGGGAAGTGGCGGAGAAATGCCTCGCCCATACGGTAGGAAGCGATGTGGAGCGGGCCTATGCCCGCTCTGATCTCTTGGAACAACGCCGCGCATTGATGCATGATTGGTCGCAATACGTCGCATCCGGACGCAATGTGGGAGGGTAAGATGTTTGCACCGATCGGATATGTCTCATTGGCCAGTCTGTGGGTTGAGTTTTCTGGCAGGCATCGTGAACCGCTTACTCTCTACGCTTTTGAGAATCTCGACAATCTGACCCGAAATCGGGTTCCTCCAGACTTCCTTGGAGCTATCGGATCTTTCGATGACTTCTTTGAAGATCTATTTCTGAACACATTGGTTTCGTTCCCGTTGTTTGTAACAGGTCCTGACGGTCGTGCGGTGAGGCTTGATACTGCACTCGACGAAGGTCGGCATGATGTTTTTGCCAAGATGTCCCCATTTGAAAGTGCAATCGCTGCAAATGAACTAATGAAGAAATAAGAGCAATCCCGGTTGGTATTGGGAATGGCGGCGTCCCGGAATTTGATGTCGTTCCCAACAGCAATGATCGCCTGATCCATGACTGGCTCAAATTGGCGGGGCAATGGGACGAGAAAACAGTTCTGGTGAAGCTGGCAAGCATCCGGATGTTTGAGGCGTTTCTCGGTCGCAAGAGCTTCTCATACCTGACGGAGGGGGATGTCACAGCCTATCGGGATGATCTGAAGGCCAGTGTTCATCCGGATGCCGACGTGCCTCTGAGTGTTGCCACGGTCCGCCATCGCGCGTCTCACCTTCGCGGATTTCTGGCATGGTTGCTCAATCAAAAAGCGTGCACTGCCCTACCACGGTCTCTGCCGGACCTTCTGCAACTGCCCAAGAAGTTCCACGCCCCGACCTCAACAAGCGTGATCCCTATGTGCCTAGTGTTGTTGAGGCCGAAGAGCTGCTTGCCGGAATGCCCAGCCATACACTGAAGGCGCGCCGGGATCGGGCGATGGTGGCGATTGCCTTTCTCGGCGCTTTACGTGCGGATACGGTGACGTCCCTGCGTCTCAAGCACCTTGACGTGGAAAGCCGCCAAATCATTCAAGATGGGCGACAATCCCGCACCAAGAATGGCAAGAGCCTGAAAGTGTGTTTCTTTCCGGTGCCGCCTATCTTTGTCACGACTGTTTCGGAGTGGAAAGACGAGCTGGCATCCCTCGGGTTCGACGCCGAAGACGCGCTGTTTCCACATGAGCGAGACCTGAAACTTCAGCTGGCAACTGACGGTAGGCGTCCGGTTGCTGTTCTGAAATCGAAAGGGGCGATCGAGAAAGCGTTCAAGATAGCGTCACGTCTCCTAGGAAAAGAAATCACGCCACATGCAGCCAAATATTCGATAGGGTCGCTCATGGCGGAGTATTGCACCACGCCCGCACAGACCAAGGCCTGGTCGCAGAACATGGGGCATGAGTCTGTCGAGGTGACACTGCGTCATTACCACAAACTCTCGGATGATGAGGTTGGAGAGATCTTCGAGGGCTTCGAGGCGGAGCCCGACGCGATACAAAGCGATCTCCACACTGCCGGAGATAAAGATTTGCTCTTGGCATTCCACGAGCGCCGCCTTCCCAAGGATCATCCTGAGTATCCGCGCATTAAAAAACTTGCTTTTGAAAGATGGGCTGCGGTGGACTGAGTGGGAGGGCTTTCTAGTGCCGACGTTAATCATGCGTGCAGTGTGAATCGCCAATCGACCGTTTGTGGACGGGATTGAAAGAGTGATGGCGACAGTGACACGCGCTCAATGTTAGGTATCTTGATTGATGCCTGCACCCACAGGACATACCTCTCTGCTATGGCGCGGTTATTGATTGTCTATCATTCGAAGACGGGTGGAAGCCAGCAAATGGCAGAGGCGGCAGCCTGTGCTGCGGCCTCGGAAATCCCCACCGATCTCAAGCGGGCCGCCCAAGCTGGCCCAGAGGATTTGCTTGCGGCGGACGGCTATATCTTTTGTGCACCGGAAAATCTCGCCGCGATTGCAGGGGTGATGAAAGACTTTTTCGACCGCAGCTATTATCCGGTGCTCGGAAAGATCGAAGGCAGGCCCTACGCGCAAATGGTTTGTGCAGGGTCCGACGGAGAAAACGCAGCACGTCAGACCGCGCGTATCGCGCAGGGATGGCGGCTGAGGGAAGTTCAGCCGCCGCTCATTATCTGCACCCATGCCCAGACGCCCGAAGCAATTCTTGCCGACAAGGTCATACCGGAGGCGGAGCTGTCTCGCTGTCGAGACCTTGGAACCGCAATCGGGGCAGGGATCGCAATGGGGGCGTTTTAGATTGAAGTATTGGACCGCAGAGGACGGCCCATTCTTGCCATTCGAAAGAGCTGCGCGTGCGGCACTGCAGCGTGCACGGCTGGCGTAGACATGTCGAGCTCTTCGCCTCTGATATTGGCAAAAATCAATCGTAGATAACGTTCGTCTGATTTGGTGTTGTCGCGACTAAGAGCCGAGTCGAGGATTGGCGACACGATCAGATAAGCGCCCTGTAAATGGGCAATTCTTTCTAGTTCGGACAATTTCTGTGCAGTATGGTAGGCGCCAACCTCTCGGCTCATGCCTCTGGTGGCATCGGTTCGGCCCGATGTTTGCATTCGAGATTCGGAAGCGCCGGATCGAGAGCATAAAGTCCAGCCAATGGCGTTGGCACTTGGACGAGATGTTCGTGAAGATCAATGGCGAGCAACACTACCTTTGGCGTGCCGTCGATCACGAGGGTGAGGTGCTGGAAAGCTTCGTTACAAAGACGCGGGACAAGAAGGCCGCCCTGAATTCCTCAAGAAAACAATGAAGAAGCATGGGCGGGCGGATGTCTTGGTGACGGACAACCTTCGGTCCTATGGCGCCGCATTGAGAGATCTCGGTGCTCTCAATCGCCAGGAAACGGGGCGGTCGAAAAATAACCGGGCGGAGAATTCGCACCTTCCATTCCGACGACGCGAACGAGCCATGCTCCGCTTTCGGCGCATGCGAACGTTACAAAAGTTCGCCGCCGTCCACGCTTCCGTATACAATCACTTTAGTCAGGAGCGCAGCCTATCAACTCGACCCAATTTTAAACTCAACTGTGCCGCCGCTCTTGCTGAATGGCGCGAACCCGGCACGGCATAACGGACAGTGCCACTGTCCATGTGGAGACGGGTTCGAATTCGTCTGCCAGCACCGTGCCGACTAAAAACAGCGGAGGCCGCGCGTGAGGTGCGGCCCCGTCCTTACCAGCTCCGAAGAAAGGTAAGCCAATGCGCCGCTTTTCCCTGTTTGCCCTTATGATCAGCCTCACCGGTCCGGTCGCCGCGCAAACCGCCCCGTCAGCAAGTGAAGTTGCAGCCTATGACGGTCTCTTCCGCGCCGCCCATGAAGGCGATGTCGCCGGAATTGAACGTCTCGTCGCGCAAGGGGCTGACGTTGATGCCCGCGACCGTAGGGGCCGGACGCCAGTGCATGTGGCGGCTTTCGCATCAGAGGACGAGGCGCTGCGTGCTTTGGCCGAGGCCGGTGCCAATATGAATGCCCTCGAGCATCGAGCCTATGATGTTGTAACAATTGCTGCGGTTGCGAACGATCCCGAACTTATGTCGCTTGCCATCGAATTGGGCAACGACCCGGGCCTCGTGACGAGCCCATATCTCGGCACTGCCTTGATCGCTGCGGCGCATCTAGGACATGTCGAAGTTGTGAGGCGGCTGATTGCGGCGGGCGCGCCGCTGGATCACATCAATAACCTCAACTGGACCGCTGTGATGGAGTCTGTCGTGCTTGGAGACGGCGGGCCAAACCATTTTGCGGTTCTTGATGCGCTCTTGTCAGCAGGGGCCGACCGCACGCTCGCTGACTCCGACGGCGTGACGCCACTGGAGCATGCCGAAAGCCGCGGTTTTGCCGAGATGGCAAAGCGTCTGCGGCGGCTGGACTAGACTATAGGAAGCAGGCTGTCTCATGGATTGCGCATTTGCATCCATACCAAAGCTTCATTGTGGATCGTGGCTCTATTTGGAAAGAGGACTTTCTCATTTCATCAAGGTGACCAAATGCTCTCGTTTCAAATGCCCGAACTAAAGAGCGGAGTTCATCTGCTTCGAGATTTTCAGAGTGTCCCTTTGGTCACTCGATCTGGGCTGTAGGTCACCTATCCGAGAGGTTTTGCCAAACACG
>JAEPMR010000104.1 GCA_017643845.1 Marivivens sp.
CGTCTTTTCAGGCCAGCCAAGCGTGCCGATGGGCCAAAGGCCGGAAGAGAACCACGTGTCGAGCACGTCAGGGTCTCTGTAGATAGGGACCCAATCTATTTTTCCGGATTGTAGAGCCTCCACAGCGCTTAGGAAGTCTCGTTCATTTTCGACGACTCTTGCTTCCTCACCCCATATATCCTGAAACCAACTTACCGCACTTTGCTCGGAGTCACAGCAATGCTGGTCGTATTGGCTGGATTTTGTCAGCGAGCCAGCGGGTGGATTTACTACAAAGCGTTCAGAAATTGGGCTATCAGCGCCTCCCACCATGTGAGGGCCGTACCACACCGGAATCTGGTGCCCCCACCACAGCTGACGGGAGATACACCACGGCTCGATATTTTCGAGCCAGTGGTAATAGGTCTTCTCACCGCTTTCGGGGATGATCTTGGTGCGGCCTTCGCGCACCGCGTCCAGCGCAGGGCCAACGACCTTTTGCGCATCGACAAACCACTGGTCGGTCAGCATCGGCTCGATGACCACGCCGGAGCGGTCCCCGAACGGCTGCATGATCTTCTTGTCCTCGATGGTGATCATCAGTCCTTCGGCATCAATGTCGGCCACGACGCGCTTGCGCGCCTCGAAACGGTCCAGCCCGCGATATTCTTCCGGCACGAGGTTGATCGCATCGACGGTAGCTTCAGTAAACGCATCGCCCCTGGCAAAGCCCTGCGCTTTGGCAGCTTCTTCGGCGTAGGGCGCGCCATCGGCCCGCATCTGGCCGCGTGTGTCCATCAGGCGATACATGGGGATACCACCGCGCTTGGCGACCTGATAATCGTTGAAGTCATGCGCGCCGGTGATCTTCACCGCGCCGGATCCGAAGGTCGGATCGGGGTATTCATCCACGATGATCGGGATCAGGCGGCGGTGCTCTTTTGGCCCGACAGGAATTTCGCACAGCTTGCCCACGATCGGCGCATAGCGCTCGTCGGAGGGGTGCACCGCGACCGCCCCATCGCCCAGCATCGTTTCAGGGCGGGTGGTGGCGATGGAGATGTAATCGCGCTCCTCTTCGAGGATGACGTTCCCGTCCTCGTCCTTCTCGATATAGGTGTAGGTTTCGCCGCCTGCGAGCGGGTATTTGAAGTGCCACATATGGCCGTCGACTTCGATATTCTCGACCTCAAGATCGGAGATCGCTGTCTCGAAATGGGGATCCCAGTTCACCAGCCGCTTACCACGATAGATCAGGCCCTTTTCGTACATATCGACGAAGACCTTGATCACCGCATCGTGGAAGTTGCCGCTCTGGTCGCTCTCGGGCGCACCGGGCGCGCCGGACATGGTGAAGGCGTTGCGCTCCCAGTCGCAGGAACACCCGAGCCGCTTGAGCTGGTTGACGATGGTGTCACCGTACTGGCCCTTCCACTCCCAGACCTTTTCGAGGAACTTCTCGCGCCCCAGTTCGCGGCGGCCCGCATTGCCTTGGGCGGCGAGCATTTTCTCGACCTGTAGTTGGGTCGCGATACCGGCGTGATCCTGCCCCGGCTGCCATAGCGTGTCGAAGCCGCGCATGCGATGCCAGCGGATCAGGATATCCTGCAACGTGTTGTTGAACGCATGGCCCATGTGCAGCGCGCCGGTCACGTTCGGCGGCGGGATCATGATGGTGAAACTCTCGGCATCCGGTTTCGCATTCGCACCTGCGCGGAAGCTGCCAGAATTGGTCCAAGCCTCAAAAATGCGGGCTTCTGCCTCGGCTGCGTTAAAGGTCTTTTCCATTGCCATGATCGCGGTCCCTTATTCGTCGGGACCATCTAACGCGGGGGGCAGCGGAGGAAAAGCCCTCTCTGCCGCCCTCAGGCGCTCCGGTCGATCTTGGTCGAGAGATGGATCAGGCTTTCCAGCGCCATCACCCCGTCAATCGCGCCGATTTTGTCGAGCGTATCGTCCAGCGCGCCAGTGGACTCGGTGCGCAACTGGCAGGCCAGATCGAAGCGGCCCGAGGTCGTATGCACCCGCTCAACGGCAGGCAGGCGGCGCAGCTGGTTCAGCACATTGGTCTGCGCGGCAGGGGTGATATGAACGAGCACCGTCGCACGGATCGCATTGCGCAGCGTGTCTTCGCTCAGCCGCAGCGTATAGCCCGCAATCACGCCCGCCCGCTCTAACCGTTCGATCCGCGCTTGCGCGGTGGTTCGGGCAATCCCGACCCGCGCCGCCAGCGCCGAGGTCGGTAGCCGCGCATTCGCGGAAAGCTCCGCGATCAACCGCCGGTCAATGTCATCAAGATCTGTCATATCGCCGAAATTAACGGCAATTTTATGCATTGGTAAGTCTTTTTGTGCAAAGTGCTGAGTCACCCTGACAATTTCTGCAATAAACTGGTGTTAATAATAAAAGTCGAGGTGGAGGTTTCCATGTTGCAGCGTGTGGCCGCGTCGGACACTCCGGCGTCCTATCTGATGCAGACTCGGCCTGATGCGCCGGTTCATTTCTTTGCGCCCTCAGCGCTTGACGCACGGCTCGCGGAGTTCCGAAAAGGGTTCGTTGGTGATGTGACATACGCGGTCAAGGCAAACCCGTCCGATCGTGTCCTTGCAGGTCTCTGGGCAGGGGGGCTTTCAGGGTTTGATGTGGCCTCGCCCGCCGAGATGGAGAGTGTCTCACGCCTTTGCGGGCACGGAGTGCTGATGCATTACAACAATCCCGTCCGCAGCCGCTCCGAGATCGCCGCCGCAATGGGTCATGGGGTGCGGTCATGGTCTGTTGATGACGCGGGCGAGTTAGAGAAGCTCCTGGCTGCGGGCATCGACCCGCGTCACGAGGTGAGCGTCCGGTTCCGGCTGGATGTCGAGGGCGGTTTCTACAATTTTGGTGAAAAATTCGGCGCCACCCCCGATCAGGCGGTCGAGCTTCTGCGACGTGTGTCCTCGGCGGGGCTGCGACCGGCGCTGACCTTTCACGTCGGAACACAGTGCTGCCGACCCGAGGCATACGCCCGCTATGTTGCAGTGGCAGCCGAGATCGCGACCCGCGCCGATGTTCGGATCGGGCGGCTCAATGTTGGCGGTGGTTTTCCGTCTGCACGGAACGGCGGTGCGCCGGATTACGAAGCCTTTTTTGCCGTGATCAATGCCGCCGTCGCATCGGCTTTTCCAATCCGCCCGGCCCTTTTGTGCGAGCCGGGGCGTGCGCTGGTGGCTGATAGCTTTGCCTATGCCGTCCGGATCAAATCGCTGCGGGAAGGGCGGGTCTATCTCAACGACGGTATTTATGGCGGACTGTCGGAATTTCCCTCGATGCAGATGCCGACTTTTGAAGTGATCACCGCCGATGGCACGCTAAGGGCAGGGCTAATGCAGGCGCGGATTGCATTTGGCCCCACCTGTGACAGTATCGACAAATTACCCGATCCGCTCAATCTCCCGAGCGATACCGAGGAAGGCGACTGGCTTCTGTTCCGGTCGATGGGCGCATACCTCACAGGCGTGACAACGCGGTTCAACGGATATGGCCGCTGCGAGACGGTCACGGTTGCTCGGCTCTAGTTCTCGCTATTCGGCGGGGGAGAATCCCGAAATCAGGTGTCTAAGTCCCAGAGCTGCACCTGCAAAAATTGCAAGCAGGGTTACCGGTGCCGACCACGCGAGAACCGACAGTGCCGAGAGGCCCTGACCGATGCTGCACCCCATCGCGAAGACCGCGCCAATTCCCATGAGGCCCGCACCGAAGATCTGCCGCCGCAATTCGCGCGGGTCTTCGCAGGCTTCCCACCTGAAATGGCCTTTGATCAGCGATCCTGCGAATGCGCCTATCCAGACGCCGGCAACAGACCCTAGCGCAAAGGTCAACGTGGTGCCCGAAGCGGTCATCGTCCACAACACAGCTTCGCCGAGTGGCGCAGCGAATGTGTGCGAAACGACCGGAAGATCGTCGAAGCCGGTGCGGGCCAGCCATTGTGTTCCAGCCCAGGCAATCACGACGGAAAACCCGGCCATAACACCCCAAAAAATTGATTTTGGCTCTTTCCTCATCCTCTCGGGCGCAAGCGTGTAAATCAGCACAGCCGCACCGATTGTGATGCCGATTGCTGCAATCGGAAGTCCTGTCCACCCCGACAGGCTATGCGCGATGCCGGGGACGGCACCTGCGGCCTGTTCGGTCGGAAACATCCAGACGCGCAGATAGGCCAAAGGACCGGAAATTGTTGCGTAAGCTGCAATGCCCATCACCAGGACGATGACGAAATTCCGCAGGTCGCCCCCGCCCAATCGTGCCAATGCGCCGTAGCCGCAGTTCCCGGCGAGCGCCATGCCATAGCCGAAAACCAGCCCGCCCAGAATGCTCGCAAGCGGCATCCATGCAAAGCCGAGGTAGATTGTTTCTGGCAGGTCAAGCAGTCCTGCAGCGTGAAGGCTGAAACTGCCCATGATCGCAACGCCGATCGCGACCCCCCACATGCGGAGCCGGATATCGGATTCGCCGTAGAAATAGTCCTCAATCGCGCCAAGTGTGCAAAAACGGCCTAGCCGCGCGGCGAGGCCTAGGAGAATGCCACCGACACCTCCGATCATTGCAGCGAACGTTCCCTCGCCGATCACATCAAACCACACGGTCTCCTCCTATCAGGGTGCCCCGCGGAGTGATTGGAGCGCCCCCTTATCGTGTGCAGAACATGTCATAGACAAGGTCAATGATCTGTCTGGGACGTTCATCCGTCAAGCGGTAGTAAATGGTTTTCCCGTCACGCCGTGGCGTAACCAATCCCTCAAGGCGGAGCCGCGCGAGCTGTTGCGAGACGGCCGCTTGCCGTGCGGAGAGGAGATCTTCGAGCTCTGTCACCGATTTTTCGCCGGAGGCCAGATGGCACAGGATCATAAGTCGCCCCTCATGGCTGATCGCCTTCAGGAAATTCGCCGCATCGGTCGCGTTCTTGACGATTTCGTCAAGCCCGTCTTCGTCGATGTGATCGTCTATGATCGGAATACCCATTGTCGTGTCCTGCCATCTGAAGCAAAGCGTGTGAGTAACCTAAGCCATATTCTTAAAAAATACAATTTTACGATATGTTTTGGTCGTTCTTCCGCTTACCCTGTTATCTCCGGTTTGGCCAGTAAGTCGATCTTCGCCGTGTTAAACATTCTCGCCAGCAGGCCCCAGAAAAAGTCCTCGCCGGGGTATCCCTCGATCCTCTCGGCCTCCTGACCATCAACGATCAGCACGAATGTGGGTGTGAATTGGAGCGGGCGTTTCAGGGTCACACCATCTGGCAGGTCTGCGCGGATGTTGTGTTTGAGCAATGGGGCGGTCGCGCCCTCGGCGGTTTTGGGGTATTCGGTGCCGATGTCGCTTTCCCATCGGGCGCACCAAACACAGCCGTCCTCTTCGACCATCAACAGGCGCACGTCTTGGGCCCAAAGGGCCGTCGTTGAGAAGATCAAGAAGAGGGCGATAAGAGAGGCGCGCATGTCATGAAAGCCGATTGACGGGATGTAATTCACTTAGCATAATTCGAATATATGAATTATTCAAGGTGAGCGCGGTGCTGGAAATCAGCTTTCTTGGGGCGGCTCTGGCGGGGCTCTTGTCCTTTTTTACGCCCTGCATTCTTCCCATGGTTCCGTTTTACCTCAGCTATATGGCGGGTCTCAGCATGTCGGAGTTGCGCGAAGATGGTGCAATCGCCACCGGCGCGCAGCGTCGGCTTGTAGTTTCCGCGCTTGCCTTCGCGTTGGGTGTGACGACGATTTTCGTGCTCTTGGGCTTGGGTGCGACTGCGCTGGGGCAGGCTTTCCTGCAATGGAAACAGCCGCTTTCCTATGTGGCAGCGGCGGTTCTGGCACTGTTCGGCCTCCATTTCCTGGGCGTTTTGCGCATACCGCTTCTCTATCGTGAAGCGCGGCTTGAAAGCACCGCTGAGCCGACAACCATCGCGGGCGCATATGCGATGGGACTGGCGTTTGGATTTGGTTGGACCCCGTGTGTGGGACCGGCGCTGGCCTCGATCCTGATGATCGCGAGCGGGATGGGGGATCTCGTTCACGGGGGCGCTCTGCTTGCGGTCTATGGCGCGGCGATGACGGCCCCGTTTGTGATCGCAGCTCTTTTTGCCCGCCCGTTTCTCTCGTGGGTCGCGCGGAACCGCCGCTATCTGGGCCATGTCGAGAAGGCGATGGGGCTGATGCTGCTGATCTTCGCCGCGCTTATCGCAACCAACAGTGTCAATCGCATTGCCCAGTGGATGATCGAGGTTTTTCCCTCGTTCACAAATCTGGGATGAGAGGGAGGAAAATT
>JAEPMR010000105.1 GCA_017643845.1 Marivivens sp.
TCGATCTCGCGGGCGAGCACGATTTTCTGCTGGTTGCCGCCGGAGAAACTTTTCGCGGCAAGCGCAGGGTCGGGCGGGCGCACATCGAAGCGCTGCATCTTCTCTGCGGTGTCGGCGCGGAGGGCGGCGTTATCCATAAAGAGTTTGTTTTTTTGATATTCAGGCGCGTTATGATAGCCGAATGCTGTGTTTTCCCATGCTGCGTAATCCATGATCAGGCCTTCGCGCTGGCGGTCTTCGGGCACATGGGAGATGCCTGCGTCGCGGCGAGACTGGCCGTTGGCGGCAGCGCCGGAGAGCGGCAGCGGGGTGCCGTTCATCAGGATCGTGCCGCGTCCGGTGCGGTAGCCGCCGAGCACTTCGAGAAGTTCGGACTGACCGTTTCCGGCGACGCCTGCGATGCCAAGGATTTCGCCCGCGCGCACCGAGAAGGAAATACCCTTCAGCCGCTCCACGCCGGAGGAGGAGGTGACAGACAGGTTCTGCACATCGAGGATCGTTTTGCCCGGTTTGGCGGGTGTTTTCTCGACCCGGAGCAGCACCTTGCGCCCGACCATCAGCTCGGCCAGTTCGGTGGGGGAAGTATCGGCTGTCTTGACGGTGGCGGTCATCTCGCCACGTCGCATGACGCTGACGGTATCGGTGATTTCCATGATCTCGCGCAGTTTGTGCGTGATCAGGATGATGGTTTTGCCCTCGCGCTTGAGGTTGTCGAGGATGCGGAACAGGTGATCGGCCTCGGCGGGGGTGAGTACGCCGGTCGGCTCATCGAGGATCAGGATATCGGCCTGACGGTAGAGTGCCTTGAGGATTTCGACGCGCTGCTGCATCCCGACGCCGATGTCGGAGATCAGCGCATCGGGATCGACGTTCAACTCGTATTCAGCGGCGAGGGATTTGAGCTCGGCGCGGGCCTTCGCCAGCGACGGGCGGAGAAGCGCGCCATCCTCAGCACCGAGAACCACGTTCTCCAGAACGGTGAAGTTCTCCACCAGTTTGAAGTGCTGGAACACCATGCCGATGCCGGCGGCGATGGCTGCCTGGCTGTCAGGGATCTGGGTTTTCTGGCCGTTGATGAAAATCTCGCCGGCGTCGGCTTTGTAAAAGCCGTAAAGGATCGACATGAGCGTGGATTTGCCTGCGCCGTTTTCGCCGATGATGCCGTGGATGGTGCCGGGCATCACGCGGATGGAGATGTCCTTATTGGCCTGAACGGGGCCGAAGGCTTTGGAAATGCCGCGAAGTTCGATGGCGGGGTTTGTGCTCATTCGGGGGCTCCCGTCCCGACAAAGCCGACCATGCGGGCGATGCGGGTGTCGTCGAAATCAATGAAATACTGTCCATGCTGGATCATGTCCGACCCGTCAGGGCCGGGGCCGCCGAAAGCTACCGTGACGCGGCGGGTGCCTGCGATCTCGTCGGATTTCACGACTCGGGCGGACCATCCGGGCGCATTGGCGCTGAACATGGAGACATAGGTGGTGATTGCGTCTGTGCCGGTGAGAAGCCCGTCGGAGCGCGGATCGGCGTAGGTGGCGCTGGCGGTCATGCAGGCGGAGATCGCGCTGGCGCGATCGGTGTCGTTGTCCATGCCCCATGCGCCGAAGAATGTATCGACCGGATTTACCATGACATGCGCCCCCCCTCAAACGCAGAGCCGCGCCACCTTAGAGCGGCGCGGCCTGGTTTTATGCTACGGTGTTGCCGTCACGATCAGAAGCTGATCGCGGGGCAGCTTTCGTCGCTGGTGTAGTCGTGCACGCTCAGTTCACCGGCAGCGATTGCAGCGGCGGCTTCATCTACAGCGGCCTGCATCTCGGCGGTGATCAGCTCGGCGTTAAACTCGTCGAGCGCGTAGCCGACGCCACCGTTGCCGACGCCCATCACGTTAAAGCCGGTTTCGAGATCTTCGCCAGCCATGAAGGCATCATAGACCGCGTTATCAACGCGCTTGAGCATGGAAGTCAGAACCTGACCGGGGTGCATGTAGTTCTGGTTACTGTCCACACCGATAGAGAGGATGCCGTTGTCAGCCGCCGTTTGCAGCACACCTACGCCGGTGCCGCCAGCAGCGGCATACACAACGTCAGCGCCTTGGCTGATCTGGGCCAGCGTCAGTTCGGAGCCTTTGACCGGATCGTTCCATGCGGCGGGGGTGGTGCCGGTCATGTTGGCGATGACGGTGGCGTCTGCGTTCACGGCCTGAACGCCCTGTGCATAGCCGCAGCCGAATTTGCG
Source organism: Marivivens sp. (assembly GCA_017643845.1). GTDB lineage: Bacteria > Pseudomonadota > Alphaproteobacteria > Rhodobacterales > Rhodobacteraceae > JAEPMR01. The sequence goes on from JAEPMR010000105.1 coordinate 2,239, forward strand.
GATCAGCGGGATGTCCATGCCGCCGATGAAGCCAACAGTATCGGACTCGGAGGCCATCGCAGCGAGCATACCGACAAGGTAGGAGCCTTCGTGCTCGTTGAACACAACGGAGCGGACGTTCGGCGCGTCAACGACCATGTCGATGATGGCGAACTTGGTGTCAGGGTAATCGGCTGCGACCTCACCCAGAGCGGTGCCAAAGGCAAAGCCTGCCATGACGATCGGGTTGGCGCCGGATTCAGCGAAACGGCGGAGCGCCTGCTCGCGCTGGGCTTCGGACTGAAGCTCGACCTCGTTGAAGCTGCCGCCGGTTTCTTCGGCCCAGCGGAGCGCACCGTTATAGGCGGCTTCGTTAAAAGACTTGTCGAACTTGCCGCCGAGATCGAAGATCAGCGCCGGATCAGCCATTGCCGCGCCAGCGGAGAGGGCGACGGCGGCGGATGCGCCGAGAAGTTTGGTGGTCAAAGTCATTTGGTTCTCCCAGTTAATTATATGGACGCAGCCTGAGGCCACGCACCGCAGACATCTTTGGTGTCGGTGCTAATTTAGGGGGGAAGGCGTGGCGTTGGTCAACCGCTATTTTGCAGGCCGTGGCGTCCGTTTGACCGAATGATCAAAAAATTTGCAGTCAAATGATGCGGGTCATCACGATTGCATCAAGGGTCTGGCCGTCGGGCGCTCTGTAATACCCCGTGCGGCGGCCCGATTCGCTGAAACCGGAGCACCGATAGAGGGAAATTGCGGCGGTGTTATCGGCGGCGACCTCGAGAAAGGCGGTTTCAGCCCCCAGTGCAGAGGCGCGATCCAGGAAGGCTGTGAGCAATGCGCGACCTTCGCCCTGATTGCGGGCGTCGGGGTGGACTGCGACGGTGAGAAGCTCGGCTTCGTCCGCGATGACGCGGCCCAAGAGCGCCCCATGGGTGCTGGTTTCGAGGAAAACACCCCTGCTGGTAAGGAGATCGGAAAACTCAGCGGCAGACCACGGGCGAGGCGTGGTGAAGCAGGCTGCGTGAAGGGCCGCGAGTGCTTCGGGGGTCATGAGGGAAGGATGACGGGTGGCGCGTCGCGAGCGGGCGCGGCGTCGGCGGCACGGATGTAGAGCGGTGCGGGGCGTGGCGTCGCGGCACTGGCGCGCGTGGCGGCGATCCGCGCGAGATTCGTGATCAGGGTCTGTGCGGGTGGCTCCGGTGCCAGATCGCCGGGTGCATCGCTTGCCGCGACGAGGGCTGGCGGCTCGTTTCCCGTTTCCGTGAGGCGCTGGAGGTAGAGACGGTCGCGCGGGGCGGCAATGGCGACGTTCAGCGGGCGGGGCAGGCCGTGGGCGCGGGTATCGAAGCCCGAAACACCGACGGCGGGAATGCCGAGGCCCAGCGCCAAGCCACGCGCTGCGGAGACGGAAATGCGGATGCCAGTAAAATTGCCCGGACCGATGCCGACGCCAATGGCGGTAAGATCGCGCCATGCTAGGCCCTGTGTGGTGAGCATGTCTTCGAGCATGGGCATCAGGTGTTCGGCCTGACCGCGGGCCATTTCATCGACGCGGGCCGTTACCCGACCGCCCGACAGCAAAGCGGCCGCGCAATGCGCGGCCGATGTGTCAAAGGCAAGAATGGTGGGTTCAGGCTGCAACCGGACGCACCTCGGTCACTTCGGGGATGTAGTGGCGCAGGAGGTTTTCGATGCCCATTTTCAAGGTGAGCGTCGAGGACGGACAGCCCGCGCAGGCGCCTTGCATGTGCAGGTAAACGACGCCGCGCTCGAATCCGTGGAAGGTGATATCGCCGCCGTCCTGTGCGACTGCGGGGCGGACGCGGGTATCAAGCAGCTCTTTGATCTGATCGACGATGGCGGAGTCCTCGCCGGTGTGTTCGGCGTGGCCGGAGGCGGCCTGCTCGCCCTCCATGACGGGGATGCCCGACTGGAAATGCTCCATGATCGCGCCAAGGATCGCCGGCTTGAGATGATCCCACTCATGGGCATCTGCCTTGGTCACGGTCACGAAATCGGAGCCGAAGAACACGCCGGACACGCCATCTACGGCGAAGAGGCGGCGGGCAAGGGGGGATTTGTCGGCGGTATCCGGCGACGGGAAATCGGCAGTGCCGACCTGCAAGACGGTCTGACCAGGCAGGAATTTAAGTGTGGCCGGATTTGGTGTGGATTCGGTCTGAATGAACATGCGCGCACCCCTTTTGAAGCTGTGTCAGATATGCGCTCGACCCAGACGGGTGTCAAGGTTTGGAATCATTCTAAAAAGTAGATGTGATCGCGCGGATCAGGTGATTTCTTCGAGCCGTTCCTTGGAAATATCGCCGGGCACGATAGTGATCGGGATTGGCAGCGAGCCGGAGGCGCGGGTCAGATGCGTCACCAGCGGGCCCGGGCCTTTCTTGTCAATGCCAGCGCCAAGGACCAGAACGCCGATCTCGCCATCTTCGCGAACTTGGGCAAGGATTTCGGGGACCGGCTCGCCCTCACGGATCACCAGCTCGGGGTCGATGCCCTGACGGTCGCGCATCCATTTGGCGAAAACTTCGAAATGGGCATGGATCCGCTCGCGGGCTTCTTCGCGCATGATTTCGCCAACACCGATCCAGTGATTGAACTCGTCCGGCGGGATCACAGACAGGATACAGACGCCGCCGCCGGTATTGGCGGCGCGCATGGCGGCGAATCGCATTGCGTTCAGGCATTCGCGACTGTCGTCCAGAACGACGAGGAATTTGCGCATCGGACCCTCCTGTTACGGGGCGATATTGGAGGAAGGTGTGCGCCCTGTCCACTTCTGATCCCGACATTCGGTGGATCAGGAGGGACATTGCGCATGGAGCGGCGGCTCAGGTCGAGGCGGCCCAATCCCAATACAAGGCGCGGGCGCGACGGGTGATCGGGCCGATCGCGTATTCGGTCTCTTCGATGCGGGTGACGGGCACGATTTTCGTCATGTTGCCCGAGACGAAGACCTCATCCGCCTGTTCGACATCGGAGAAGCTGAGCACGCATTCATGCACGGTGATTCCATCTGCGCGGAGGTTGGCGATATGGCGGGCACGGGTGATGCCTGCGAGGAATGTTCCGTTCGGGATGGGAGTGAAGACCTCGCCGTCACGGACGATGAAGACATTGGTGGAGCCGGTTTCGGCTACATTGCCCATCGCATCGGCGACCAGCGCGTTGTTGAAGCCGCGGGCCTGCGCTTCGGCGATCATGCGGGCGCTGTTGGGATAGAGGCAGCTGGCCTTGGCATTGACGACAGCGGTGTCGAGCGTGGGGCGGTGGAAGCGGGTGTAGCCGAGCGTGATCGACGCGGTCTCGGGCGGCATTGGCACTTCTTCGAGGCAGATGGTGAAGCCTGTCTCATCCGTCTGCGGAACGATGGCGGTGGCGTCGCCGGAAATGCCCCAATACATCGGGCGGATGTAGATGGCGGCGTCGGGAGCAAAGCCCTTGAGCCCTTCGTGGGTGCGCGCGATCATGTCCTCCACCGAGACCGTGGGCCGGAGCATCAGCGCCTCTGCCGAGCGGTTGAGCCGCGCGCAGTGTGCGTCGAGATCGGGGGTCTTGCCGTTGAACTGGCGCGCGCCGTCGAACACCACCGAGCCGAGCCACGCGCCGTGGTCAGCGGCCCGCATCACAGGGCGGTCGCCATCGTGCCACTGGCCGTCAAAATAGGTGCGGATGTTCTGCGAAATCGCCATTCGGGTGCCCTTTTGCCGTGTCGGGGCGCAGGTTAGGCGGGCAGGGCGGGGAGGTCCAGACGGGAAGGCGCGCGCCGCTCCGAAGGGGAGGGGAGCGGCGCGCGGGACATGGCCGCAGCGGGCCTGTGGCGAAGGGGGCGTGCCACGAGACCGATGCTAGCGTGGCAAAGTTGCAGAAGTGTGAACGGGGGCTGCCTGCAGCAACGCGCGGCGGCTGTGCGCAGGTGCGCAGAGAGATAAGTGACTGATTTATCGTCATTATCATCCTTATACGCATGATCACAATGAGGTGTCCTTC
>JAEPMR010000106.1 GCA_017643845.1 Marivivens sp.
CCGCGAGATGAAGGACCGTGTGGGGCGGCTCTTGGGGGAGTCGGTGGAAGGGATGCCGTGGATGGGCACCTTTCATTCGATCTGTGTAAAACTGTTGCGGCGGCACGCGGAGCTGGTCGATCTGAAAACGAATTTCACGATCCTGGATACCGATGATCAGATCCGGCTGATGAAACAGCTGATCGTTGCGAACAATATCGACGAGAAGCGCTGGCCCGCGCGGATGCTGGCGGGGATCATCGACGGGTGGAAGAACCGTGCGCTGACACCGGACAAGGTCCCAGTTGCCGATTCCAATGCGTTTGATCGGCGGGGGGCTGAGCTCTACGCGCAGTATCAGACGCGGTTGCGGGAGCTGAATGCAGTCGATTTCGGTGATCTCCTGCTGCATGTGGTGACGATTTTTCAGGCCAACCCTGATGTCCTGAAGCGCTATCAGGGATGGTTCAAATTCATCCTGGTGGACGAATATCAGGATACCAACGTGGCGCAGTATCTGTGGTTGCGCCTTCTGGCAGGTGGGCACAAGAACATCTGCTGTGTGGGTGATGACGACCAGTCGATCTATGGTTGGCGCGGCGCTGAAGTCGGGAACATCCTGAAGTTTGAGAAGGATTTCCCCGGCGCGAAGATCATCCGGCTGGAGCAGAACTACCGCTCGACGCCACACATCCTTGCCGCGGCGGCTGGGGTGATTGCGGCCAACAAGGGGCGTTTGGGCAAAGAACTGTGGACCGAGGCCGAGGAGGGCGAGAAGGTCCGGCTGATCGGCCACTGGGACGGTGAGGAAGAGGCGCGCTGGATCGGCGAAGAGATTGAGGCGATGCAGCGGGGCACCCGCGGGATGGCCCCTGCCAGCCTGAATGCGATGGCGATTTTGGTGCGGGCATCGCACCAGATGCGGGCGTTCGAGGACCGGTTCCTGACGATCGGGTTGCCGTATAAGGTCATTGGCGGGCCGCGCTTTTACGAGCGGATGGAGATCCGTGACGCGATGGCCTATTTCCGGCTCGCAGTGAGCCAAGACGATGATCTGGCATTCGAGCGGATTGTGAACACGCCGAAGCGGGGCTTGGGCGACAAGGCCGTGCAGACAATCCAGCGCGCGGCGCGGACCAATGGTGTGTCGCTCGTGGAGGGCGCGCGGCTGGCGGCACAGGGCGGCCTGATTAAAGGCAAGGGCGGCGCGGCGCTGGGCCAGTTGGTGGCCGATCTGGACAGGTGGCACGGGCAGTTGCGGGCCGAGGCGGACACGCATGTTGAGCTGGCCGAGATGATCCTCGACGAATCCGGCTACACCACGATGTGGCAGAACGACAAGACGCCTGAAGCGCCGGGGCGTTTGGAAAACTTGAAAGAACTCGTCAAAGCACTTGAAAACTTTGATAATATTCAGGGTTTTCTGGAGCACGTTGCGCTGATCATGGACAATGAGAGCGAGGACTCAGAGGAAAAGGTCAGCATCATGACCTTGCACGCGGCGAAGGGGCTGGAGTTTCCGGTTGTGTTCCTCCCGGGGTGGGAGGACGGGCTGTTCCCGAGCCAGCGCAGTATGGATGAAAGCGGGCTGAAGGGCTTGGAGGAAGAACGGCGGCTCGCCTATGTGGGCATCACGCGGGCGGAGGAACTGTGCACGATTTCCTTTGCCGCGAACCGGCGGGTCTATGGGCAATGGCAGAGCCAGTTGCCGAGCCGGTTCATCGACGAATTGCCGGAGGCGCATGTGGAGGTGCTGACGCCGCCGGGGCTTTACGGCGGTGGCTATGGTGCTGCGGGCATGAGTGCGGCGGCATCGCCGGCGGCAGAATACGGGCGCTCTACCTTGCAGGATCGGGTTGGCCGCGCCGATGTTTACAACTCGCCCGGCTGGAGGCGGCTGCAAGACCGCAGTCAACAGCGGCCCATGCGCCAGCCGACCGAGCAGCGTGGTATGACGATTGATCTGGAGGCGGTTTCGGCGTTTAGCGAGGGTGACCGTGTGTTTCATCAAAAATTCGGCTATGGCGAGGTGATGGGGATCGAAGGCGACAAGTTGGCGATCAGCTTTGACAAGGCGGGCGAAAAGAACGTTGTGGCCCGCTTTGTGGTGCCTGCGGCGGAGGCGGATGACGTGCCGTTCTAGCGGTGGCGCTGCGCGATGAGCGATGTTCCTAGTGATGTGAGCACGCAGGCGGTGAAGAGGTAGAGGCCCCATGCGGGCTCGACATGGCCGAGGCCAGTGCCTTTGACGACAATAATGTAGAGAGCGATGAGGAAAACATCCGCCATTGCCAGTTTGCCAAGGTAGGCGAGAGCGGCACTGAGGCGGCGGGGCAGCCGCCCGAGTGCGATCAGGATCAGTGCGACCGTTTTCAGAAGCGGCACGACCAGCGCAAACACAGCGATCAGGCCCGCAAGGAGCGGAGCATCCGGCCAGAGGGCGCGGATGCCGGACAGGATCGAGATTTCCGACAGTCCAAAGAACGGAAGCATCCCTGCGCGCATTAAGGGCGCGGTCCAAGATATTGGAAACAGGAGCAAAAGACCGATATTTATAGTGAGAGACAGCCGGATCACGGGCGCATGCGCAGAGCGACGTCGATCATCCGGTTGGAAAAGCCCCATTCATTGTCATACCAGCCGAACACCCGCAGCAGGCCGCCGCTGGTCACTGTTGTTTCGTTCCGGTCCATCACGATGGATTCAGGCCGCATACGCAGATCGGCAGAGACAAGCGGCAACGGGGTCAGGCCGAGGATGGCGCCTTGATGGGTTTCGAAGAGGGCGTTGATTTCGGCCGCTGTGACGGAGGCTTCGAGTTTGGCGGTGAGATCAATGGCGGAGACGGATGCCGTCGGGACGCGGACCGCGCGACCTTCGACCCTTCCTGCGAGATGCGGCAGAACGATATCGGTCAGGCGAGACGCTGAGGTGGTGGTTGGCACCATGGAGAGACCCGCAGCACGGGAGCGCACCAGATCGCCGCGCGGCGCGTCGACGGTGGGTTGGCTGCCGGTGTAGCAATGGATCGTGGTCATATGGCCGGTTTCAAGGCCGAAAGCATCATCCAGAATGCGCAGAAGCGGGGCGAGCGCATTGGTGGTGCAGGAGGCGTTGGAGACGATTTGTTGATCCTTCAGCGCGGTATCATTGGCGCCGAGGACCACTGTGAGGTCTGCATCATCGCACGGTCCGGAAATGAGAACCCGTTTGGCACCTGCCTGCAGCGCGCGCTCGGCGAAGGCGCGGTCGGTGGCTTTGCCGGTGCAATCGAGCAGCAGATCGACGGCGGAGAGGTCTATTTCGCGCGGGTCTGGGTGACTGGTGAGCGGAATGGGCTGGCCGTCGATGATGAGGGCTTGATCCTCATGCGCAATGGTTCCGTTGAAAGGGCCGTAGACGCTGTCATGCGAGAGCAGATAGGCGCATAGCTCAGGACGTGCGATGTCATTGAGGTGCACGATCTCCAGCCCTTCGCCCGAGCGGGTGGTGGTGAGCAATCTGAGCACGGCGCGGCCGATCCGGCCAAGGCCATTGATAGCAATACGCATCGCGATCTCCTTTGGCGGCGATCCAAACCGAAGCACGGCGCGACTGCAAGAGGCTGCGTCGGTGCTGTGTGGCGCAGAAGGTTAGCGGATTGCTGGGATCGGCCCTTCGGCGCGACCGTGGATGAACTGATCCAAATAGGGGTCGCCGCTTGTGTCCATCTGCGCAACAGGTCCGTGCCAGCGGATTTTGCCCGCGTAGAGCATGGCGATGGTGTCGGCGATGGCGCGCACGGAACTCATGTCATGGGTGATGGTGATTGCTGTTGCGCCCATTTCGGTGACGATCTCGCGGATCAGGTCATTGATCACGCCGGACATGATCGGATCAAGACCGGTGGTGGGTTCGTCAAAGAAAATGATCTCCGGTTCGGCGGCGATGGCGCGGGCAAGGCTGACGCGCTTTTGCATGCCGCCCGACAGCTCTGCCGGATAGCGGTCCGCGACTTCGGGGCCGAGGCCCACGCGGCGGAGTTTCTCGATGGCAATCTCACGGGCCTCGTCACGGGGGCGTTTGAGGCTGCCGCGCAGGAGGCGAAAAGCGACGTTTTGCCAGACGGGGAGACTGTCAAACAAAGCGCCGCCCTGAAACAGCATGCCGAAGCGCGCGAGGAAAGCGTCGCGCGGGGCGCGGGAGACATCGACCCCATCGACGGTGATGGTGCCGCTGTCGATCTCGACCAAGCCAAGGATCGTTTTGATCAGGACGGATTTGCCCGAACCGGATCCACCAATGACCACGAGGCTCTGGCCCTTTTCCACGGTGAGGTTGATGCCGCGCAGGACGTGGTTGCTGCCAAACGAGCGGGTGACATTGGAGAGTTCGATCATAGTGTGAAGAACGCCTCCGTCAGAATGAAGTTGGCCGCGAGGATCAACACGGCGGCGGCAACAACCGAGGATTTCGTCGCCCGTCCCACGCCCATCGCGCCACGGCTGGAATTCATTCCGAAATAGCACCCCATCAGGGCGGCGATGAAGCCGAAGGCAGCGCCTTTGACGAGGGAGGAGATAATGTCGCGCGCTTCAAGAAAATCGACCGTGTTTGTGAGGTATGCAGCGGCGTTGAAGCCCAACCGCTCGGTGCCGACAAGGTAGCCCCCCATAATGCCGATAATATCGCCCACGCCGACGAGCACCGGAACGGCGAGTGTCGCGGCGAGAATGCGGGGCAGGGTGAGGTATTTCATCGGATGGGTCGAGAGGGTGACCAGCGCGTCGATCTGCTCGGTCACTTTCATCGTCGCAATCTCTGCGGCGATGGAGGATGTCACGCGTGCGGCGATCATCAGCCCGACGAGGACAGGGCCAAGCTCGCGCACCATGCCGATGGCGACGATTTGCGGAACCACGGCTTCGGCCGAGAAGCGTGCGCCGCCGGCGTAGATTTGCAGGGCAAGGGCACCACCCGTGAAGATCGCGGTAAGGCCGACCACGGGTAGCGAGAAATAACCGATTTGCAGCAGAGCTACCGCAAACTCGCGCGGGTAGTAGGGAGGACGGAAGAGATGCGACAGCGCTTGGGCGGTGAAAATGGCTATACGACCGATGGCGGCGAGCGCGGCGAGAACGGTGGCGCCAATGGCTGCAAGCAGGCGCATCATCCGCCGATATACTCGCGGTGATAGCGGTGGCCGAGCGAGGTGAGGATCTCGTAACCGATGGTATCGATCAGATCTGCGAGCACATCTACGCCCTGATCCGGCCCGAGCAGGGATAGGCTGTCGGGGGCTGGGCCGTCGAATGGCACTTCGACGGTCAGCAAATCCATTGAGACGCGCCCGCGAAGGGGGCATGGGGTGCCATTGTGCCAGAGGGTGACTTTGGACGACAAAGCGCGGTGGATGCCGTCTGCGTAGCCGGCGGCGATGGTCGCGATGCGGGTCGGGCGTGGAGCGGTCCAGCTATTGCCATAGCCGACGGTCTCGCCTGTCTCGACGATACGGGTCTGGATGACCGGAATGTCGAGATGAACGACCGGGCGCGCATCGGTGTATGGAAAGCCACCGTAGATACCGATCCCGGGACGGGTGATTTCGAAGTGATAGTCTGGGCCTAGGAGTATGCCACCTGTCGCTGCCAGCGAGCGCGGCACGTCGATGCCGTCCACCATATCACGGAATGCCGTGAGCTGCTGGGAGTTCATCGGGTGGTCGGGCTCGTCTGAGCAGGCAAGGTGGCTCATGACAAGCGCAGGGCCACGGGGCAAAAGCTCGGGCGCGAGGGTCGCCCAGTCGGCAGGTTCCATGCCGAGGCGGTTCATTCCGCTATCGAGTTGAACGCCGAAAGGATGATCGGGCAAGGCGTCGAAATGTCGGCGCACTTGCTCAGGAGAGTTCAGCATCGGGACGAGATTCAGGCTTTGGAGCAGCTCTGTGTCGCCTGCCATATGACCTGAGAAAACGTTAATTTGCGGTTCAGGGCCGATAGTGGCGCGGAGTTTTATCGCCTCTTCGGCCACGGCAACGAAGAAGCG
>JAEPMR010000107.1:0-2396 GCA_017643845.1 Marivivens sp.
GCAGGCACCGCATCGGGATAGCGCCGCATCAGCAGCCGAAAGACCGCCAGCCGCCCCTCGTGCCCCAATGTCGCCAGCTGATCAATGAGTCTATTTTCCATATTTCGGGAAATACCGAAATAACGGAGATGGGCGCAACCCATTTTCGCACCGTGCAACAAAAATCACTCTGCCGTCAGCAATCCTTCCACATCGGCATAGGTGCTGATCCGCAGCCAGCGCTCGAATGTGCGCTCCAGCCGCGCATCTCCGCTCAGAAAAAGCCGGTCCTCCGTAATCTCCCGCGCGGCAGACCGCCGCCCCAAGTAGATGCCCGTCAGCACCTGCACCGATGTTTCCACGAACAGATCCACCTCGAACCCCGGATCGGACACACACAGCTCCACCGGCGCATCGGGCTTGATCATCAGCCAGTATGTGCGGGCCGGTGATGTCGCATCGGTAAAATTGAACCGCATGACAATCCGGCGTTTCGGCAATGCCGCCTGATTGATCCGCCGGTGAACGGTCCACATCAATACATCCGCGTCGCGATCCTCCAACGCAATCTCGGCGGTGATATGCCGCTGCGCCCATCGCGCCAGCCCTTGCAGGATCGGGTCCAGCTCCTCGGCCTTCTTGGTGCGGATATAATCAATCGCGCCACTGGCCGGATCCTCGACCCGCTCCACCAGCCCGTTTTCCTGCATCTCCTTCAGCCGCTTCGCCAGCAGCGTCGGCGAGATCCCGGGCAAGCCGCGCCTGATTTCGTTAAACCGCGTCGAGCCATCCCAAAGCTCCCCCAATATCTGGATCGTCCAGCGCGGGTTCAGCACTTCGGTCGCCTTGGATGTCGGGCAAAACAGCCCGTACGGTCGGTCACTCATCGAACGCCTCCTCAACGGATCGGGGCTTCAACCCTAACGAACGACGGCAAACGCGGCCAGTACAGCTTTTGTATCGGGTTTGGTTCACCTTCTACACTGCCCTGTTACAGCGCATGTCCGGCACTCTGTCCGCATGACCTTATCCACCCAAGCCCAGATGAAAGGACAGATCATGGCCCAGCACAGCGTCACCACGACAGGCCGCAACATAACCATCGCAGGAGGTCTGCGCACGATCCTCGCATACGGCACCGCGCTTTGGGCCTCTGCCCGCGCCGCTGCCGCAACACGCGCGGCACTGGCCGACCTTTCAGACGAGATGTTGCGAGATATCGCGCTCACACCAGATGATACAGATGCACGGTTGAGCGAACTCCAAAACCGCCGCGCCAGCCGCGCGGGGAACTGGTAAGCGCGCGCCTACTCGCCCCGCAGCACGGCCGATACCGGCACCAGCCCAACCTGCTTGGCACGGTCCGATCCGCTCCACAGCATCAGCGCCGTGATCGTCTCGGCTTTCAACCGTCCAAGAACAACGATCCCGCTTTCCTGTCGCGCACGGAATGCCGCCTGATCGAGGAACCGCCGGATCACCCGCGCCTCCTGCGCGGCCTCCCCGAGATCACGGTAGATTTCCACCGCGGGCAAGTCTGCCGCCTCCGCATAGCGCATCGGCGTCGCCAGCCCTTCCCGCAGCGCGACCAGCCCGCGGCCCTCCTCGGCCAGCCGCTCCGCCACATAGCGGCTCACATCCGCCGCGACCGTGCTGCCCATCACAGACCCGCGCGTCAAAAGACCCACATGCTCGCCCAACGCGGCCTCCGCCATCTCCAGCGCCGCCGCGCCATCCTGCGGCGCGGCCCCCTCGGGCAGATCGGCCAACGCCAGGATTTCGATCCCTGCATCCCTGTAGGCCGCGGAACGGCGCACCGCTTCGGGCAGGCTCGGGTCAATCGCGATGGTCACAGGGAACGGGATCGCCCCGACGACCGCCGCGGCACTCGGCAGGCGACCGTCATCCACCAGCACCACCGACATACGCGGCAAACCAGCCGCCGCGCGCGGCACATCAGCCGCAAAATCGACCAGTGGCACCGGCCCAGCCGCCGCATCCTCTGCCGCTGCCGCATCGCCCGGACGCCGGATCAGCACCTGATCGCTGCTTTCGGGCATCACACTCGCCGCCGTGCCGCTCAGCCCCACTTCAGGCGCGGCCGCGACCTCCGGTTCCTCCGCTGGGTCACTCTCCACCTCCGGTGCCGGATCCGCGCCATCAGGCAGGCTGGGCACGGCCTCATCCTCCGGCACAACAATCGTCACGCCCTCGGTCTGCGGTGCAGCCAGCCCCGACGGGCTAACAGGCTCCGGTGCCAGATCGGCAAGGCTCGGAGCCTCGACCTCTGCCTGCGCGCCCCCTGCCAAGCCGGGCAAGGCTACGGGGCGGCTCGCGTCATCCACGCTCGGCAGGGCCGCAGTCTCATCCACTCCAGCCGCAGGCGCTTGCGGCGCACTGGGTGAACCATCCGCACC
>JAEPMR010000107.1:2406-5693 GCA_017643845.1 Marivivens sp.
ATCGCGGGCAACGCATCGATCCCCTCCGGCGCATCCGCCACCGCCTCAGGCTGCGCCGGCTCCTCGCTCACCTTCAATTCCGGCTGGGTCGAAGGCGCGACCGCAGGCGCGGTCTCGGCCTCGGGACTTGCGTCCTGGGCCGGTGCCGCCGGCGCTGCGGGTGCCGCCTCATCAGAGACACCACTGACCGATGCCACCACATCAGGAACGGCGGCGATGTCCGCCCCTTCCTGCGGCTCGGCCATATCTCCGCTGACCTGCGTCGTTGCGGGTGCAGGTGCCGGCTCCTGATCTGCCATCGGCGCAGCATCCGCCGCATCGGGCAATGTCACATCAGGCGAAACATCGGGCAGCTCCACCGCCCCGTCCACCCCGTCCGGTGCAGTCACGGGCGCAGCCTCAGGCGCCGTCCCACCTGCCACATCCGGCATTTCCACCTGTGGCGGCTTGGGCGGCTCACGTCCGGGAGGCTGTGGTGCCACCACCGACAAAATCACAATCACCGCAGCCGAAATCACGGCCCCGAAGAATACTCCGCTGATCAGTCCTCTCAACACGTCTCGGACTCCGCTCCCTGCGCTTGCCTGCCTGCGGTGAATTCACCGCTTGGCCTTGACCTTTGTTCCCGTCACGGCCCATGTATGGCCAGACTATAATCCGGCCCGACGGTCCGACGGTAGCCCCCAATTTCCTTCGAAGGGTCTCACATGCTGCTCTTGATCGATAACTACGACAGTTTCACCTACAATCTCGTGCATTATCTGGGCGAGCTGGGCGCAGATGTGGTCGTCCGCCGCAACGATGCGCTCACGGTGCAGGATGCGATGGGGATGAACCCCGATATGATCCTGCTTTCCCCCGGTCCCTGCGATCCGGCACAGGCGGGTATCTGCCTCGCGCTGACCCAGGCCGCCGCCGAAACCCGCACCCCCCTGATGGGCGTCTGTCTCGGCCACCAGACAATCGGCGAGGCATTCGGCGGCAAGGTCGTGCGCTGCCATGAAATCGTCCACGGCAAGATGGGCCAGATGCACCACGCAGGCAAAAGCGTGTTCAAAGGCCTGCCCAGCCCCTTCGAGGCCACGCGCTATCACAGCCTCGTCGTCGAACGCGACAGCCTTCCCGATTGCCTCGAAGTCACCGCATGGCTGGAGGACGGCACGATCATGGGCCTGTCCCACAAGGAGCTGCCGATCCACGGCGTGCAATTCCACCCGGAAAGCATCGCCAGCCAGCACGGGCACCAGCTTCTCCAGAACTTTCTCGATCTCGCAAAGGAGCCGGCATGAGCGACGCCATGAAACCGCTGATCTTCGCAGCCTCCGAGGGGCCACTCAGCCGCTCGCAGGCCGAAGCCGCCTTCGAACAGCTCTTCGAAGGCACCGCCACCCCCGCCCAGATGGGCGGCCTTCTGATGGCTTTGCGGGCGCGCGGCGAAAGTGTCTCTGAATATGCCGCCGCGGCCGCCGTGATGCGGGCCAAATGCGTCCCCGTCACCGCGCCCGACGGCGCAATGGACATCGTCGGCACAGGTGGTGACGGCATGGGCACGCTCAATATCTCGACCGCCACCGCATTCGTGGTCGCGGGCGCAGGCGTTCCCGTCGCCAAGCACGGCAATCGCAACCTCTCGTCGAAATCCGGCGCAGCCGATGCGCTGGGCCAGATGGGAATCAATGTGATGGTCGGCGCGAACGTGGTCGAGCGCGGCCTCCGCGAGGCCGGCATCGGCTTCATGATGGCCCCGATGCATCACCCCGCGATCAAACATGTCATGCCGGTCCGTCAGGAACTGGGCTGTAAAACCATCTTCAACATCCTCGGCCCGCTGACCAACCCCGCCGGCGTCAAGCGCCAGCTCACCGGCGCCTTTGCGCCAGATCTGATCTTCCCGATGGCCGAAACGCTCAAGGATTTGGGCAGCGAGAAAGCCTGGCTGGTCTACGGACAGGACGGCACGGATGAAGTCTCGATCACCGGCGCAACCTCCGTCGCCGCGCTGGAAAACGGCAAGATCACCGGCATGGAGATCCACCCCGAAGACGCCGGTCTCCCCGTGCATCGCCTCGCCGCAATCCTCGGTGGCACGCCCGAAGAGAACGGCAAAGCCTTCGCCGCGCTGCTTGACGGTGAGGCAGGCGCCTATCGCGACGCCGTGCTCCTGAATGCCGCTGCCGCGCTGATGGTCGCTGACCGCGTTCCGTCGCTGAAGGATGGCGTCGGTGTCGCCGCCGAAAGCATCGATTCCGGCGCTGCCCGCCGCGCCGTCGAAACCCTCGCAAAAATCACCCAAGAGGCCGCATGACCGCCACCATTCTGGACAAGATCAAAGCCTACAAGCTCGAAGAGGTCGCCACCCGCAAGGCACAGACGCCTCTGGCCGAGGTCGAATCCCGCGCCAAAGAGGCCTCCGCCCCGCGCGGCTTCGCCAATGCGCTAAAGGAAGCCTCCCGCACCGGCTACGGGCTGATTGCCGAAATCAAGAAGGCCAGCCCGTCCAAAGGGCTGATCCGCCCTGATTTCGATCCGCCCGCATTGGCCCGCGCCTATGAGGAAGGCGGCGCGACCTGCCTCTCGGTCCTCACCGACACACCCAGCTTTCAGGGCGCGGACAACTACCTGACAGAGGCCCGCAACGCCGTGTCTCTCCCCGCGCTGCGCAAGGATTTCATCTACGACACCTATCAGGTGGCCGAAGCCCGCGCCCTTGGCGCAGACTGCATCCTGATCATCCTCGCCTCCGTTTCGGACGATCAGGCCGCCGAACTTGAAGCCGCCGCCTTCGCCTGGGGCATGGATGTGCTTTTGGAGGTCCACGACGCCGAGGAACTGGAACGCGCCTCCAAGCTCAAATCCCCGCTCATGGGCATCAACAACCGCAACCTCAAGACCTTCGAGCTGACCCTCGACACCACGCGCACCCTCTCGCGCCTCGTGCCCGAAGACCGCCTGATCGTTTGCGAAAGCGGCCTCTTCACCCCCGCCGACCTCGCTGAAATGGCCCGCTACGGCGCGCGTACCTTCCTTATTGGCGAGAGCCTGATGCGGCAGGATGACGTGGCCGAAGCCACCCGCACCCTTCTCGCCAACCCGCTGCGCGCAGGAGGTCAGTGATGTCGGACGGCAAGCTCACCCATTTCGATGATGGCGGCAAAGCGCATATGGTCGATGTCTCCGGCAAGCCGGTAACAGACCGCCTCGCCGTGGCCGAAGGCGCGATCATAATGAGCACCGACACCCTCGCGCGCGTCACCGAAGGCCGCGCCGAAAAGGGCGATGTTCTCGGC
>JAEPMR010000108.1:0-2204 GCA_017643845.1 Marivivens sp.
GTTCATCATGATCGCGGAAGGATGCGGCCTTATACATGCCGTGCCTTTGTTGGCAAGGCGGTTCGGCCATGGGATGGGCGAAAATCGCTGTGCTGGGGCGGCATTACACGGGTTTGGCGCGGAATGGCCCCGACCGTGATGAGTCTTTGCCCGATTTCTGCCACTTTGTCAGGGTTAATATATCGGAAAGTTAGTGTGGAGCGCATTATGACCGTGCCATTTCACAACATGTCCATTCCGATGCCGTTCAAGACCCGCAAGGCAAGTCCGCGGTTCAGCGAGGCGATCCCCGAGCAGGCGGAGCACGGCTTTGTCGGCGCGGTGGCGGTCACGCCGGTCTATTGGGGCTATATCCTGCGAGACACGCGGCCTGTGCAGACCTATGTGCAGCTGGCGCAGGCGTCCGGCTGGGTCATGGGAATGCTTTTGATGATGGCGGCGTTCGGGGTGTGGCTCTTTCCCTCTGCGATTGCGTTGGAGTCGGATATGTTCGGCTTTCGCATGGCGGTGACGACTGCGTTGTTCGCGGGCGGGCTGTTGATGCTGTGGTACGCGAGCCGCGGACGCAGGGCCGAAGTGCAGATCGACACATCGATTGCCGAGGTGCGCGAGGTGCTCCGCCACAAGACGAACCGAGCGACGCTGACGGGGCGGTTCCGGTTCGAGGATATTGGCGGCGTCTTTATCGACCGGCGCAATGCGTCGCGCGGGTTTGTGAGGCTTCAGATGCGGGTGGGCAATAGTCACCGGTTGATCACCGTCGCCAAGGGCCGCGAGGACGACATGATCAAGCTGCGCGACAGAATCGGCCGAGATCTGGTCGAGGCGCAGATGCGCCGCAAGATGCCGCGTGTGGCGCCACGCCGCCCGATGGCCGGTCAGGTTAGGGCGCAAGACGCCGACTGATTTTCCCAAGTCTATGAGGATTTGTCCCGCTGTCGCAGGCGGGATTTCTTGTGATGCGCGACGGGACGGGGTAGAGCAGGAAAAAACGGATCCGAAAGGGAAGGGACTATGCACGCATTCGTGTTTCCGGGGCAGGGCGCCCAGACGATCGGGATGGGGAAGGCGCTGGCCGACACGTTTCCGGCGGCGAAAGCTGTATTCGATGTGGTAGATGAAGCGCTTGGCGAGAAGCTTTCGACGCTCATCTGGGAAGGGGATATCGCCGAGCTGACGCTGACGAAGAACGCGCAGCCGGCCTTGATGGCGACCTCAATTGCGGCCCTGCGCGCGCTGGAATCCGAGGGTGTGAACGTGGCGGATGCGGCGTTTGTTGCCGGCCATTCGCTCGGGGAATATTCGGCGCTTGCGGCCGCAGGCGCAATCAGCGTGGCGGACACGGCGCGGCTGTTGCGGACACGCGGCACGGCGATGCAGGAGGCTGTGCCTGTGGGTGTTGGTGCGATGGCGGCGCTCTTGGGGCTGGATTTCGAAACCGCGCAGGCGGTAGCGGATGAAGCGGCGCAGGGTGATGTCTGTCAGGCGGCGAATGACAATGATCCCGGCCAGGTGGTGGTTTCGGGGCACAAGGCGGCTGTGGAACGTGCGGTTGAGATCGCGAAGGAAAAGGGCGCCAAGCGGGCGCTGCTGTTGCCGGTGAGCGCACCGTTCCATTGCACGTTGATGGAACCCGCCGCCGAGGTGATGGCGGAAGCCCTGGACGGGGTGGAAATCCGCAAGCCTGTCGTGCCGCTGGTGGCGAATGTGATTGCGCAATCGGTGCAGGAGCCTGCGGAAATCCGTGCGCTGCTGATCGAGCAGGTCATGGGGTCGGTCCGGTGGCGCGAAAGCGTGTCGTGGATGGCCGGACAGGGCGTGACCGAGATGTGGGAGATCGGCGCAGGCAAGGCGCTATCGGGAATGATCAAGCGGATTGACCGGAGTGTGGCGACGCGGGCTATCGGAGCGCCGGAAGACGTGGCGGCGGCAATTGCCGCGATGAATGAATAACGCGACAAGCGAAAGGACGAGGGATGTTTGATCTGACAGGCAAGAATGCGCTGATTACCGGAGCATCGGGCGGCATTGGGGGAGCGATTGCAAAGGCGCTGCACGGTGCGGGCGCGACGGTGGCGCTGTCTGGAACGCGGGTGGAGCCGTTGGAGGCGCTGGCCGCTGAACTGGGTGAGCGGGCGCATGTGCTGCCGTGTAATCTCAGTGATGCAGACGCGGTAAATGCACTGCCGAAGGCGGCTGCTGAT
>JAEPMR010000108.1:2214-5659 GCA_017643845.1 Marivivens sp.
GCTGATGCGATGGGGTCGGTGGATATTCTGGTCAACAATGCCGGTATCACGCGCGACAACATCTTTATGCGGATGTCGGATGAAGAGTGGTCCAGCGTTCTGGAGGTGAACCTCACCTCGACCATGCGGCTGTGCAAGGGGGTGATCCGTGGGATGATGAAGTCCCGCTGGGGGCGGATCGTGAATATCTCGTCGGTTGTCGGTGCGACCGGAAACCCCGGTCAGGCGAACTATGCCGCCTCAAAAGCGGGGATGGTGGGCATGTCGAAATCCATTGCCTATGAAGTGGCGAGCCGCGGGATCACGGTGAACTGTGTGGCGCCCGGGTTTATTACCACTGCGATGACCGACAAGCTGAATGACGACCAGAAATCGGGCATTCTGGGGCAGGTTCCTGCCGGCCGGATGGGCGACGCGGAGGAGATCGCGGCGGCGGTGCTGTATCTGTCGAGCGCCGAGGCGGGCTACACCACGGGCACGACTTTGCATGTCAATGGCGGGATGGCGATGCTCTGAGGCTTTGCAAGCGCGAAGTTCTGGTGCATGTTAGCGATACACGGCGGGATTGAACCGGTTTCGCCGTGAGAAATCGAAAGCGTTTGCCTAAGGGGGAATCTCTGCTATAGGCGGCGCAGTTTTGCCGGAAGGCGCCGCGGCGCTGGTCGGTTGGCCCATCGCGGGCAGTTGAGCCGCCCCGCGGGGCACGCAAAAAGAACGGGCAAAATGCCCAAAGGAACGTGAGGAATTTAATATGAGCGACGTTGCAGATCGCGTGCGTAAAATCGTTGTAGAGCATCTGGGTGTGGAAGAGGACAAAGTCGTAGACGGCGCGTCCTTCATCGACGATCTGGGCGCAGACTCGCTGGACACTGTCGAGCTGGTTATGGCTTTCGAAGAAGAGTTCGGCATCGAAATTCCCGATGACGCAGCAGAGACCATCCAGTCCTTTGGCGACGCGGTGAAGTTCATCAGCGAAGCTCAGTAATCTCGGACGAAAGCTGAAGAGTTTGACGGCACCCTTGCGGGTGCCGTTTTGTTTTGCGAGGCGTTCCGGCCTTGCCCCGGACAAGGGCGCTGGGGTATCACGGAACAAAGCGAACCATCAGAAGGTGAGGGCAGATCATGCGGCGTGTGGTTGTGACAGGGCTGGGTCTCGTGACCCCATTGGCGGACGGCGTCGAAGCAACGTGGGAGCGGCTTCTGGCCGGTCAATCGGGCGCGGGTCCGATTACATTGTTCGATGCCAGCGGGCTTGCGACGACCTACGCATGTGAGGTGAAGCGCGGCGACGGCTCGGACGGCACGTTCAACCCTGATGCCTATCTGGCCCCCAAAGAGCAACGCAAGGTCGATGAGTTCATCCTGTTCGGCATCGCGGCGGCGCAACAGGCCATCGAGGATTCCGGCTGGGTTGCCGATACCGATGAAAAGCAGAACCGGACCGGTGTGATGATAGGCTCTGGCATTGGTGGTTTGCAGACGATTGCCGACACGGCTGTGATGATCAAGGAGAAGGGCGCGCGGCGGGTATCGCCGTTCTTTATCCCCGGTGCGCTGATCAACCTGATTTCGGGTCAGGTGAGCATCAAGCATGGGTTCAAGGGGCCGAACCACTCTGTTGTGACCGCTTGTTCGACGGGTGCGCATGCCATTGGCGACGCGAGCCGCCTGATCAAATACGGCAGCGCGGATGTGATGGTTGCCGGTGGTGCCGAAGCCGCGATTTGCGAGATCGGCATCGCGGGGTTCAACGCCTGTAAAGCGCTATCGACGAAACGCAGTGATGATCCGAAGGCCGCAAGCCGTCCGTATGATGCGGATCGCGACGGATTCGTGATGGGCGAGGGTGCCGGGATCGTGGTGCTGGAGGAATATGAGCACGCCAAGGCACGCGGCGCGAAGATCTATGCCGAGGTGATCGGTTATGGCCTGTCGGGCGATGCCTATCACATCACCGCGCCGTCCGAGGATGGTGAGGGTGGAGAGCGCTCCATGCGGGCGGCACTTGCGGACGCGGGTATCGAGCCCGCCGATATTGACTACATCAACGCGCATGGCACCTCGACGATGGCGGATACGATCGAACTGGGCGCTGTGGAGCGGATGATGGGGGATGCGGCTGGCAAGGTCACGATGTCCTCTACCAAATCCATGACCGGGCATCTGCTGGGCGCGGCTGGTGCGATTGAGGCGATTTTCTCGATCCTTGCGATCCGCGATCAGGTCGCGCCGCCGACGATCAACCTCGACAATCCGGCTGTGGAGACCAAGGTCGATCTGGCGCCGAATGCCAAGCGTGAGCGGGAAATCAATGTGGCGCTTTCGAACTCCTTTGGATTCGGGGGAACCAACGCCAGCGTTCTGTTCAGGAAAGTGAGCTGATGTGGCGGCATATCGCCTCTAACGCCATTACATTTTTCATTGTCGGGCTCTTCCTTTTGGGAGGGCTCGTGTTGTGGGCGGATCGCAGTTACAACGCGCAAGGGCCACTGGAACAGGCAATTTGTGTGCAGGTGCCCCGTGGGGCAACGATGCGGCGGATGGCGGATGACCTGGCTGAGCAGGGCGCGATTACCTCTGCCGCCATTTTCAATCTTGGCTCTGACTATGCAGGCCAGTCGTCTGATCTGAAGGCGGGGAACTTCCTCGTTCCTGAAGGGGCGTCGATGGCGCAGATCGTGGATGTCCTGACCCGTGGGGGGCAGAGCACATGCGGCACCGAGATTGTCTATCGTGTCGGTGTGGCACGGACGGCGGTGCAGGTGCGTGAATTGGATCCGGCATCGGGGCGCTTTGTGGAGCGGCTCGATTTCATTCTCGCGGAGGATGAAGAGGTGCCCGTCGATTATCTGGAGGTTCGGGAGGAGCCGGATACGCGCTATCGTGTGGCACTGGCCGAAGGTGTGACGAGCTGGCAGGTGATGACGGCGCTGAATTCGATTGATGCGCTGACGGAATACACCGATCAGCGCCCCGAGGAGGGCGTGCTGGCACCTGACAGTTACGAGTTTGTCCCAGGTGATACGGTGACGGAAATCCTCGACGAGATGAAACGGCGCCAATCGCTGATTCTCGAAGAGGAGTGGCTCAACCGCGCAGATAATTTGCCGATCGACACGCCCGAGGAAGCAATGATCCTCGCGTCGATCATCGAGAAGGAAACAGCGGTTCCCGACGAGCGCGGGCTGGTATCGAGCGTGTTCATCAACCGTTTGAATCGTGGCATGCCGCTGCAGACCGACCCGACGGTGATCTACGGTGTCACCGGAGGCGAGGGTGTGCTGGGGCGCGGGCTGCGGCAGAGCGAGCTGCGGCGCGAGACACCCTATAATACCTATGTCATCAACGGGTTGCCGCCGACGCCGATTGCCAATCCCGGCCGTGCCGCGATCCGAGCGGCGCTCAATCCCGATCAATCCGATTTTATCTTTTTCGTAGCTGATGG
>JAEPMR010000109.1 GCA_017643845.1 Marivivens sp.
ATGCGTTGCCTTCGGGCGTGGTGCGGGGCGGCAAGCTGAGCGTCATTGGCAACGGGGTCGTGCTCGATCCGTGGCATCTCCTCAAAGAGATCGCGACGATCCGGGAACAGGGCGTGGAAATTACCCCCGAAACCCTGATGATTGCGGAAAACACACCGCTGATCCTGCCGTTCCACGGGGAGCTGGACCGCGCCCGCGAGAGCCAGAATTCGGTTGCCAAGATCGGAACCACGGGTCGGGGAATCGGCCCGTGCTATGAGGACAAGGTTGGCCGCCGCGTGATCCGTGTGGCAGACCTTGCCGATGATGCAACGCTGGAACTGCGGGTGGACCGTGCGCTGGTGCATCACAACGCACTCCGCAACGGGCTGGGTCTGGAGCCGATCGACCGGAACGCGCTGATCGCGCAGCTCAAGGAGGTCGCGCCGGAGATTCTCAAATTTGCGGGTCCGGTCTGGAAGGTGATGAACGAAATGCGCCGTGCCGGTAAGCGCATCCTGTTCGAAGGGGCACAGGGCGCGCTGCTGGATATTGATTTTGGCACGTATCCTTTTGTCACCTCATCGAATGTGATCGCGGGGCAGGCCTCGACCGGTGTCGGAATCGGACCGGGGTCGATTGACTTCGTGTTGGGCATCGTCAAGGCCTACACGACCCGCGTGGGCGAGGGACCGTTCCCGACCGAGTTGCACGATGATGACGGGCAGCGCCTGGGGGAGCGGGGCCACGAGTTCGGGACCACCACAGGACGCAAGCGCCGTTGCGGCTGGTTTGACGCCTGCCTGGTGCGGCAGACCTGTGCCACGTCCGGTATCAATGGCATCTGCCTGACCAAGCTTGATGTGCTGGATGGTTTTGAGACGCTGAAAATCTGTGTGGGCTACGATCTGGACGGCAAGCGGCTGGATTATCTGCCGACGGCCGCTGACGAGCAGGCCCGCTGCACGCCGATCTATGAGGAGATCGAAGGGTGGTCTGAATCGACAGAAGGGGCGCGGAGCTGGGCGGAACTGCCTGCGAATGCGATCAAATATGTTCGTCGTGTTGAAGAGTTGATCGAGTGCCCTGTCGCGCTACTTTCCACCTCGCCTGAGCGCGAAGACACAATTCTGGTAACGGACCCGTTTGCAGACTGATGGCCCTGAGTTACAAAGCCCGACGGCGCTGGTCGCTGGTAATCCTGCTGGTTGGACTGCCTGCCTATATCGTGGCGGCGGTGACGGTGATGAATATTCTCGGCCGTCCGCCGATCTGGGTGGAGCTGGGCGTCTATATCGGACTGGGGATTGTCTGGGCGCTCCCGTTCAAATTTGTGTTTCGCGGGGTCGGCAAGGCCGACCCTGACGCGCCGGGTGATCAATCCGAATAGGGACGCGTCGCGCAGCTAGCGCATCCAGAAGCCGTTGGATTTGATGATGTTGCGGATCTTCTTTTCCGTGGGCGGAAGGGCGTCGCGGTCGAAAAGTTCGCGCACTTTCATCCCGCGACCCTGATAGATCATGCGTTTGAACGGCTCGTATTGTTTGAGCAGCTTCTTGATCTTGTTGGGGGCCGTGATGGTATGGAGCGTGTCGATCGCGCGGTCGCTTTCGCGGGCGTAAAGGAGCGGCAGAAGCCGCCAGTGGCAGGTGATATCGCCGTCGAGACCGTCCAGCTCCGGTCCGGGACGGCCACCGCTGAAGCTGTGGATGACCAGCGGTAAGACGACCTGATCCAGCCATGGGTTCAGCGGCTGAATGATCAGCTCTGGGGGCGTGTTGTCGCGCACGGAGACTGCGTATTCGGTGAAGCGGCGGCCGAATTCCTGAGGATCGGCGCCGAAGAACCAACCGGCGTTAAAATAAAGATAGCGCTGCCAGTATTCGTCCGGTTGAGAGAGATCGAGGGAGCTTTGGAAATCGAGGTCGAAACGGTCGTAGAGGGATTTCCAGATCGCTGTGTAGCCGGGCCAGTAGAGCTCCTCGACGGGCCATGTGCCTTCGCGTTTCATGGAGGCTGAGGGGCGCGAGAAATCGAAGGGAATGGACGCCAGATCGCCGGTGATCAGCGTATCGCTGTCGAGAAAGAGGAACGGTTCGTTTGCGGGCAAGCCGGCGAGGCCTTCGATCTTGTTGCCATGCGGGTAGGCGGCGCCGAAATGGCGGGACTGGAACGGTGCGATGATCGCTCCGAATTCCTGAAGCGCATCACGGATCGCGGGGGTCATGCGGGGGTCTTCGGGCCAGAGCGGGCCCGGCTGCGGCTCGCAGACATAGATATGACCTGCGAAATCGGGGCTATGCGCACGCAACGAGGCGACGAGCAGGAGCGCCTCATATTGCAGGCGACCGGATTGGCCGATCAGCATAACGTTAAACGGTTGGGGCTTTTTCGCGCCCATCGGCGGAATTCCTCGGTTTTTGTCTGCTCGTTGTGGCAACTATAGGATGAGAACGGCCCGCGATAAAGCGTGTAAGGCTACGTGGTGACGGCCTCGACCGAGAGAATCGTCGGCAGGTGGCTGGCGATTTCGGTCCAGTTTTCCCCAGCGTCCAGAGTGGCAAAGACGGACCCGCTGTTGGTGCCGAAATAGAGGCCCGGATCGGCATGGTCGTCTGTCGCCATTGCCTGACGGAGCACTGTAAAGAAGCAGTTTTCCTGTGGCAGGCCTTTGTCCATGCGCTGCCAGCTGTCGCCGCCGTCACGGGATCGCCAGACGGCTGCGGAGGCGTCGGGCGGGAACCGGCCAGCCATGTCGCCGTTGAGGGGGAGTGTCCAGATCGTCTGTGGATCGTGGGGATGAAGGGCAATCGGGAAGCCAAAACGCGAGGGCAGGCCATCGGAAATGTCCTGCCAGCTACGCCCGCCGTCCTGACTGCGGAAAACGCCGTGGTGGTTTTGCTGGTAGAGGAGGTCGCCGTCTGCGCGGACCATATTATGCACGCACAGGCCGGTTTCGTCGCCGTGATCATGGCCGTGATCGTGGAGGTCGGGTGCGTTGGATAACCTGTTGCGGCGATCCCATGTGGCACCGCCATCCTCGCTCGCAAAGGTGCCTGCCGCAGAGATCGCGACCCAGAGTTTCGTGGGATCATCAGGGTCTGACAGGATGGTGTGCAATACCAGCCCGGCGGCACCGGGATTCCATGTCTCGCGGGTGGGATGGTTTGCGAGTGAGGTGACGATCTGCCAGCTCTCGCCGTGATCGGTGCTACGCAGAAGATTGCCTGGCTTGGTCCCTGCATAGAGAGTGCGGCCCGCCAGACCGAGGGACCAGACAGATTCGATTTCGCCGGTGAAGGGCGCAGGCTCGGGAACGGGCGCGCCGATTTCGGCTGCAAAATCGGGGTCACGGGTGAGCCATTCGTCCATCTGGCCCCAAGACAGTTTCGACAGCTCCCATGTGGTGCCTTGATCCGCTGAGCGCCAGACACCCGCGCCAGACCAGCCGCTGCCGCCGCCCGCGTAGAGCATATCGCTGGCGGGATCGGCGATCACGTGGTTGATGCTCCAGCCGCCGCAGTGAGGGCCGCTTACGGACCATTGTCCGCGCTCGGCGTCGGAAGACAGGATGAAGGCGCCTTTGGTCGTGCCGATAAGGAGGGCGGTGTGCGTGCGCATGAGAGGCCTCGGGTTTTGAGATACGCCTGAGTATGCCTGTGACTGGCGCATTCCCAAACAGGTTTATGAGGCGGCTTTCCTAGGCCGGGGCGAATTGCGCATTTTCCGTCAGGCGGCGCGTTACGGTTCGCATGATTGACATTCCGAAGCTTGGATCCTCGAATTGCAGGCGCATGAAGCGTTTTCTGTCGAGTTCGTAGATCTTGGCATCCGAAACGCATCGTGCTGTGGCTGTACGGTTACCGGAATCGTTGAAGAACGCGATTTCGCCGAAGATGTCGCCTTCGGTAATGTCGATGTTGAGCTCTTCGATCCGAACGATACCCTGACCGACGTAGTAGAGCTGGTTTACAGGGTCGTCTTTGGCAAAAATTACCTCTCCCGCCCTTACGTTGCGCGCTTTTCCGTAGGTTTTGATGATCGAGAAGTCCTGAGCGTTCTGTTCCGAGACATCGCTCAGGCGGCCGCGGATTCGAAGGATCTGCCAGAGGCGGTAACAGTTGATGGGCAGGAGCAGCAGCTCCATCATCAAAAGCGGCCAAAGGTGGAGCGCGATCGTGTATATGACGAAGAACACTGACGAGACGATCGCGACGATGCGAAGGGTGAGCATCGTATTCATTGCGTAGGTCGCCACCGTCAGCGCGGAGGCGAGCCAGCCGAGGGCTTCGATCCAGTCGAGGCTTGAAAGAGTGAGCATGAATGGTCCCCTAGTGGCACCGAGGAAAAAGGTGCGGTGAGATATGGGACAATCCTAGATTGCAAATAATGGCGCGGATAGGGCGTCTGTGCAGGCCCGAGTGAGATGACGGCTGCTTTTGAATATGTATGGGGGAGGATGGTGGGCGACCCTGGAATCGAACCAGGCATGGGTCTCCCCGGCGGAGTTACAGTCCGCTGCCGCACCTTGCAGCTCGTCGCCCGAAACGGAGGAAAACTCCGTTTGCGAGGGGCTGAATATGCGGAGTGTGAGGAGGCGTCAACAGGAAAATCGGCTGTTTTACTTGCGTCTGGCAGCGGGGCGTCGCATGGAGGGGAAAATAGCGGATGAGCCGATGAAAAAACCGAAATGGGTAGTTGAGAAAGAGCGTGCGAAGCGGGCGGCGGCCTCGGAGACGGTGTGGCTGTTCGGGTTGCATGCGGTGCGCGATGCGCTTTTGAATCCACGCCGTGAGCGTCTGCGGCTGGTGGTAACCCGCAATGCCGAAGCGAAGCTCGCCGATGCGATTGCCGCGAGCGGGATGGAGCCGGAACTCTCCGATCCGAGAAAATTCGCCGCGCCGCTCGATGAAGGATCGGTGCATCAGGGGGCCGCGCTGGAGGTCAAGCCGCTGAATTGGGGCTCGCTTGAAGATGTCGCGATGAGCGAGGGGGCAGGGCCTGCACGGTTGGTGCTGCTGGACCGGGTGACCGACCCGCATAATGTGGGGGCGATCCTTCGCTCGGCGGAGGTGTTCGGCGCACGTGCGGTCGTCGGGGTGCAGCGGCATTCCGCTCCGGAAACCGGAGCGCTTGCAAAGACCGCAAGCGGGGCGCTTGAGCGCCAGCCCTACTTACGTATTCGTAACCTCGCCGACGGGATGCGCAGCCTGCAGGAGATGGGGTTTGTCGTCATCGGGCTCGACGGGGAAGCAGAGATGACACTTGATGCGGCGATGGTCGCGGCAGAGGGGCGCCCTGTGGCGCTGGTGCTGGGCGCCGAGGGGCCGGGATTGCGGGAGAAAACCAAGGCGACCTGCGATCATCTGGTGAAAATCGATTTCGCGGGCGGATTTGGCTCGCTCAATGTCTCCAATGCGGCGGCCGTGGCCCTATAT
>JAEPMR010000010.1 GCA_017643845.1 Marivivens sp.
CTCCGTGGCCTGCAAGGTTCCGCCGCGACAGGCTCTGGTGGCGTCGATCAAGGTACGAATATCCTGATCAACATTCTCAACACCCTGCTTAACGGCGGATAGGGTCAGTTAGGCTCCGGGCAGCGCGAATACCGAAACGCATATCCGTCCCAAATCATGAAGATGTCGTCATTATCGGCAGCATTCATCATCATGACCCGCTCGGACCACGTCGTTCCCTCACCCGCGCACTCGAGCGTATAAAGGATCGCATCCATCCGATCGACATTGACGGGGCGCGTCATTTCACACCGGCTCTCAACGCCATGGAAAACGTTGTCGCGTATCTCCAGCGCACCGCCATCCACACCGACCAGCCCACATTCCGCATTCGCCGCTTGCCTGAAGATTCCGTCAAAAGGTCCCGCGAGCAGGGCAGCAGGGGCCAGCATGATCGCAATGGCCAAACCTCCTGCCCGTCGCATCACATCGCCTCCATTGCAGCGATCAATTCGTCCAGATCGCCCCGACGGGCATCGAGCATTGCGCCAATCTCTGTCCTTTCGGACAACAGCATATCAATGCCCTCAATGATCACATTGAAAAAGAGCACCTTTCCAGACGCATCTGAGACATGAAAATCCACGCGGAAGGGCGATTGCCCCTGCAAGATCGCCAAGGTCTCGACCTGAATTCCACGGGGGATGCTCCGCTCGCCCTGCACTTCGACGCGACCACCGATAAACTCGCGAAACCGACGCCCATAGCGCCGCGCAATATTCGCGCGGAACGCTGCGGTGAATCTCCGCATCTGCTCAGGGGTCGCGCGACGGGCATCTACGCCCAGCGCATAGCGCGCAATGATCGGAACATCAGCATAACGGTCAAAAATACCTTCGAAATCCGCGATCATCCCCGCCTCTGATTTGCCAGAAGCGATGACCGCATTGATGTCTGCGACCACGCGGTCCACCAGTGCCCGCGCCTGTGCGGCACTCTGCGCCGCAACTGCACCCGGCGCACCGCTTGCCAAAGCGCCCATAGCAAGCGCCAATATTTCCCGCCGTCGGTAGTCGAATGACATCAATTCTCTCCTGTCAGATCGGCATATGGATCAATATATGGGTCCGCGTATGGATCAGCGTAAGGGTCCGCATAAGGATCGGCGTATGGATCTTCATAGTCTTCGTCCTGTTCCGCCCTTGCCGCTTCTACGAGCAGGCCACCCGTCTGCCCGACTTCGAAACGGCGGTTCTGCAAATACATTTGGCGCGTGATCGCATAACTGTCGGCGCTTTCATACAGAACCGCATCTACAGAGTTCGAAAAACGCCCGCGTGTGATGACCTCACCGGCAATCCGGCTCGGCCCGACATAGGGCTCAATCGCGTCCGGAACAAAGAGCTGCAACGGATCAAACACCGCATCGACGATCAGCCCCAGACTGTCTCTTTGCGTCGAGGGTCCATAAACCGGCAGTTCCACATAGGCGCCTTCCCCCACGCCCCATTTCGCCAGCGTCATTCCAAAATCGGTTTCCCGTTCATAGAGCTTCATCCGGTCCGCCACATCAAGCAAACCACCAATGCCCACGGTCGTATTCACGAGAAACCGAATGGTATTGATGCCGGCGCTTTCCAAATCTCCCTGAAGAAGACCATTAACCACCATTCCGGGCAGAGCGGTATTTTCCGCAAAATCGACGACCGCGCCGGTTACTTCTTTCGGCACAGCATTTCCGCCACGCGATAACGGGCGAAAGACCGCCTCATCCAGAGCCTTATTGAATTCATGCGTCCGCCGGTTCGATTCCTCGAAAGGGTCGTTCACAAACGCCCCACGTTCAGGTCCGCTACACGCCGTCAAAATCAGCGCTAACCCTGCTGGAACAATAATCTTTGTGATAATCTGGTCCGGCATCAAACCCTCAAACAATTTCACGGCACCGGACAGGGAATCGCGGCGGTCTTTGATCTCTTACGGTCAATCTTGCACGCCCGATCAAGGAACCTCAATGCATCCTCGTGGATTGCCTCTCCCGCAGTGCGACTGTAGCGTCGCGCCAACTCATAATCCGGAGGAAACAATGACTGGAAATTTCGAATCCCGCCTTGCCAAACTCGGCGTCACCCTGCCATCCGCTCCTGCACCCGCCGCCAACTACGTCCCCTTCATACAATCGGGAAATCTCGTTTTTGTTTCTGGCCAGATTTCCAGCGACGCAAATGGAATGATCATCGGCAAGCTCGGAGATGACATGTCTCTCGAAGACGGCACCGCCGCCGCACGCGCCTGCGCGATCAGCCTGCTGGCTCAGCTGAAAACAGCCTGCGACGGGGACCTCGACCGCCTGCGCCGCGTCGTGAAGCTGACAGGCTTCGTAAACTCGACCGCAGACTTCACCGATCAGCCCAAAGTGATCAATGGTGCCTCGGATTTTCTGGTCGAAGCTCTCGGCGATGCCGGTCGTCATACCCGCTCGGCCGTCAGCGCCTCGTCACTTCCGTTTGGCGTTGCAGTAGAAATCGAAGGGATCTTCGAAATCCTATGACACTGCCCGATGTTTTCTTGCAGCGCCCCCTTGCCCATAGGGGTCTGCATGATCGTGCGAATGGCCGGCCAGAGAACTCGATGGAAGCGATCGAGGCCGCCATTTCGTCCGGCTATGGAATCGAAATTGATCTTCAGCGCGCCTCGGACGGTGTGCCGATGGTCTTTCATGATTATGACCTCAGCCGCCTGACAGACCAGAGCGGCTCCATCGCCTTACATAGCTCTGACCAACTCCATAAAATAATGCTTTCCGGCGGCAAGACCGGCATCCCGACACTAACAGACGTGCTGTCCCTCGTAGCTGGCCGCGTGCCGCTCCTGATCGAGATAAAGGATCAGGACGGCGCAATGGGCCCCGATACCGGCCCCCTCGAAATCGCGACGGCTGAGGCACTTCGCGCCTACCTCGGTCCGGTAGCGGTTATGTCCTTCAATCCACACAGCATGCGAGCCTTTACAAAGGCCGCACCAGACATACCAATTGGTCTCACGACATGCAGTTGGCTGGCGGAAGATTGGCCCACCGTTCCAAAATCCCGCCGCGAACAGCTCGCAACCTTACACGATGTTATAGACGTTGGTGCCTCGTTCATCAGCCACGATGTGACAGACCTCGGCAATCCCGCCGTTACCGCGCTCAAGGGAAAGGGCATGCCCGTCCTCTGCTGGACCGTCCGTTCACCTGATCAGGAAAAACAGGCACGGCAAATAGCCGACAATATCACCTTCGAAGGTTATGCCGCTTGACGACGGTTACAAAGCCACCACCTTCTGCCATATGAATACGCCGGTTGAAATCTCGACGCACGCAAACATCGCCGACATTCCGGCCAGCGAGTGGGATGCATGCGCTTGCCCCGAAGCGATTGATGGCAGTCGCCCCATTGACCCGTTCACGACCTACAGGTTCCTCGTAGCATTGGAAGAGAGCGGCTCCGTCGGTCCGGGAACTGGTTGGCAGCCGCACCACCTCGCAGCACGGCAGAACAACGCCCTGATCGCCGTTTCCCCCACCTATGCAAAGGGTCACAGTCAGGGTGAATACGTCTTCGATCACAACTGGGCCCATGCTTATGAACAGGCGGGGGGCCGATACTATCCGAAACTTCAAATCGCCGTTCCGTTCACACCCGCCACTGGCAGGCGCTTCCTCATCCGCACCGGACATGAAGTCTCCGGCATTAGCGCACTCCTGCAGGGCGCCCAGCAAGTTTGCGAAGCCAACCGACTTTCCTCATTCCATACAACGTTCTGCACCGGGACAGAGGCGCGGATCGGGAGCGAAATCGGCCTTCTGCATCGTATCACCCAGCAATTTCACTGGGAAAACTCTGGCTACAACAGCTTTGACGACTTTCTCTCCGCGCTCTCCAGCCGAAAACGCAAGACCATCCGCAAGGAACGCGCCACTGCTCAAAGCTTCGGCGGTCAGATCGTTGCACTCACGGGCGACCAGATTCAGCCTGAACATTGGGATGCCTTCTGGGTTTTCTATCAGGATACCGGCAGCCGCAAATGGGGATCGCCCTACCTCTCGCGCCATTTCTTCGACATCCTGCATGAAACGATGCGCGATGATGTGCTGCTCGTTCTCGCCATTCGCGACGGGCGACCCGTTGCCGGCGCCCTGAACTTCATCGGACGGGACACCTTATTCGGGCGGTATTGGGGATGCGTTGAACACCATTCCTGCCTGCACTTTGAATTGTGCTATTATCAGGCGATCGACTACGCGATTGCCCACGGCTTGCGCGTCGAAGCTGGCGCTCAGGGGGAACACAAACTCGCCCGGGGATACATGCCCGCGCCAGTCCATTCGCTGCACTGGATTGCCGATCAGGGCTTTCGCGATGCCGTCGCCCGCTATCTGGACGCCGAGCGGGAAGCAGTCGATCACGAAATCGAGGTGCTCACCAGCTACGGCCCCTTCCGCCGCGAAACCATGGAGGAACAGGAATGACCGAAAAACTCGCTCCCGCCGAACGCGATTCCGCTTTGCCGCCGCTGCTGGCGACTGGCTGGCAAATATCCTCAGACCGGGATGCGTTGGAAAAAACATTTGTTTTCAATAATTTCATCGAAGCTTTCGGCTTCATGTCCCGCGCAGCAATCTGGGCTGAAAAACTCAACCACCACCCAGAGTGGTTCAACGTTTACAAGACTGTCCAGGTCACGCTCACAACCCACGACGTTGACGGGCTGAGCGATCTCGACATAAAGCTGGCCCAGAAAATGGATAATCTCGCTGGGTAGTCATGGAAAATTTGCTTTCGACAGAAATTTGGGCAGGTCAAACGCTGGCCGATGTCCTGACGGTTGATTTTTTTGCAGGGGTGATGGGCAACATTCTCGCCGCCATCGCAATCCTGCTCGTCGGTATGTTCGTTGCAGGTTGGGCCCGCAAACGGATCATGGCGGTGGGAAGCCGCTACAAACAACTCGACGACACGCTGTTCAACTTCCTCGCCAACATCACACGCTATGTGATCCTCGGCTTCTCGTTCCTGTTTGTTCTGAACACGTTCGGGATCCAGACGACAAGTTTCGTCGCCGTAATCGGTGCTGCTGGCCTTGCTGTCGGCCTTGCCCTTCAGGGAACACTTTCGAACGTCGCCGCGGGCGTGATGATCATCCTGTTCCGTCCGTTCAAGCTGGGCGACTTCGTCGAAATTGGCGGTCAAATGGGAACAATCAAAGATATCTCGCTGAACTTCATCGAGCTGGCCACCGCCGCCAACGTGCAAGTCATCGTGCCCAACGCTCAGGTTTGGGGCAATACGATCACCAACTACTCCGTCTACAGCACCCGCCGCGCCGAATGGCTGTTCGGCGTTGGCTATGGGGCCGACCTCAAGAAAGCCGAAGCCATCATCCGCCGCGTGGTTCTGGAAGACCCGCGCGCATTGGCAGAGCCCGCCCCCTTTATTCAGGTCAATAATCTGGGCGATTTTTCGGTCGATTTTCTGGTGCGTGTCTGGTGCAACAGCGGCGATCTCTTCCAGTTTCAGGCGGATATGAAACGTGCCGTCAAAGAGGCCTTCGATGCTAAAGGGATCGACATACCCTTCCCCACCCAGACGGTCATTCGTCAGGACGAGACCGCCTGACACCAACAGGGCGCCGTCACCGGCGCCCTGCATTCGCCTCAGGCGATCACCTTTTCGAGCTCGTCCAGCATGGTCTCGCCGCCAGACAACTCACAGACCCCACGGCCCTCTTCGACATTGATCACCTTGACCACGCCATCTTCTGCGTAGAGGGCGTATCGGACGGACCGGTCGATGAAACCAACCGGCTCCGCGGTAAAGCTCATACCGACGGCCTTGGTATATTCCGCAGCCGGATCTGCCAGCATCGTAATGCCGGCTTCCTCAGCCCCTGACATTTCCGCCCAGAGCTTCATCACGTGAATATCGTTCACCGAGATGCAAATGATCTCGTCGACCCCTTTCGCGTCAAACTGCGCTTTCGTGCGGATGAAGCTCGGCAAATGCGCCGATGAACAGGTCGGGGTAAACGCCCCCGGCAACGCGAAAATCACCACGCGACGCCCTTTGAGCTTCTCGCCCAGCGATACAAACTCGGGGCCCTCTTCACCCCGGTAAGCCAGTTGAACATCCGGGAGTTTGTCCCCGACAGAAATTGCCATCTGATTCCCCTTTTTCGGAATTGCACAAGTCCTTTTGCGGGATATAGGGTCACCCTCGTCAATCGACCACTGGAAAGGGAAGAGAATGGCACATTTCGTCGTCATAGGAGCCGGACAGGCCGGTGCTTCGCTGGTTGCCAAACTTCGTAGCGAAGGTTTCGACGGTGAAATCACACTGATCGGAGCCGAAGAACACCCACCCTACCAGCGGCCTCCCTTGTCGAAGGCATATCTGTTGGGCGAAATGGCGCTGGAACGCCTGTTTCTCCGCCCGCAGTCATTTTATGACGATCACGATATCACCCTGCGCCTGAATACCCGCGTGACAGATATCGACGCCGCTGCTCATTCGATCACCCTGTCCACAGGCGAGACACTCAATTATGACAAGCTGGCATTGACCACAGGCTCACATCCACGCACCTTGCCCGCCGCAATAGGCGGGACGCTGGATGGCGTTTATACCATGCGCGATCTGCAGGACGCCGATACGATGGCCCCCGAATTCACCGCAGGCCGTCACGTCCTGATCATCGGCGGGGGCTACATCGGCCTTGAAGCGGCAGCCGTCGCCGCGAAGAAAGGCCTCAAAGTCACTCTTGTTGAAATGGCCGACCGCATACTCCAGCGCGTCGCCTGCCCCGAAACCTCTGACTATTTCCGCGAGCTCCACAAATCCCACGGGGTAGAAATCCGTGAGGGCGTCGGTCTCGACCGTTTGACCGGAACGGATCGCGTGACTGCGGCCCGGCTAACCGACGGTAGTGAACTTCCTGTCGACTTTGTAATTGTCGGCGTGGGCATCCTTCCCGCAACCGCATTGGGCGAAGCTGCGGGCGTAGAGGTCGAAAACGGCATCGTCACGGACCAGTATACTTGCACCAGCGACCCGGACATCTTTGCAGCCGGAGATTGCGCGACGCTTCAGTTCAAGGGCCAGAAAATCCGCCTTGAAAGCGTTGGAAACGCGATAGACCAGGCAGAGATCGCCGCTCAAAATATGATGGGAAAGGGCATCGAATACGTTCCCGCCCCTTGGTTCTGGTCCGATCAATACGACTGCAAACTCCAGATTGCGGGCCTCAATATCGGCTACGATAGAGTGTTCGTCAAAGAGGGTGACAACGGCGCGCGCTCGCATTGGTACTATCAGGGGGATACCTTGATTGCCGTCGATGCTATGAGCGACTCGCGCAACTACATGGTCGGCAAGCGCCTGATCGAAGCGGGTAAATCCCCGGCACCCGAAATAATAACCGACCCGGCAACCGACATGAAAGCGCTCCTGCGCGCGTGAGGATCATCGGCGGAAAATGCCGCGGCCTCACGTTGGCCTCAGTAGGCAAGGGCGATCAGGCTGCACATCTGCGCCCGACCTCCGACCGCGTTCGTGAAAGCCTGTTTAACGTGCTCGCCGGGGGGCGGTTTGGCGAACCGGTAGACGGTGCTATTGTCCTCGATCTCTTTTCCGGGACGGGCGCTCTCGCGCTCGAGGCTCTCTCCCGCGGGGCTGCATCCGCCACGCTGGTAGACGATGGTCGCACAGCGCAAAAACTGATACGGGACAATATCAGTCGCTGCCGGATGGAAGACAAAACACAGCTACTGCCGCGCGACGCCACCCGTCTACCGCCACGCAGCGCGTCCCAGCCACCCGCGACCCTCGTGTTTCTTGATCCCCCTTACTCAAAAGGGCTTGGCCTCAAAGCATTAGCCCATGCCATTACACAGGACTGGATCGCCGCAAAGGCCCTAATTGTATGGGAAGAAAGCACGGCGCAACCTGCCCCGGAAGGGTTTACGCTCTTAGACCAGCGCCGCTACGGCGATACATGGATCACCTTCCTCAAAGCGGCGCCCCACCTTCCCAAGACCGGCGTCGAGAGTTAGTCAATCACCATGACCCTGTCCGCTACATACGAGGCCGCCGTTTCATCCGGCAAAATCAAGCCTGATCCGGCTCAACAGGCGATGTTACCGCATTTGGACCGCATCGCCGAGGAATTGGCGAAACCGGTCAAAAAGGGGCTATTTCGCAAGAAATCGCCTGACCCTGTACGCGGTCTCTATATCTGGGGAGGCGTCGGACGCGGCAAGTCGATGCTAATGGACATGCTCTATGAAGCCGTGGACGCCCCCAAAAGACGGGTGCATTTCCACGTCTTCATGCAATGGGTTCACACCGAAATGACAACCGCACGAAAATCGGGTGTGGAGGATGCTCTCGCCCCGGTCGCCGCGCACCTGACCGACAATCTCCGTTTTCTTGCATTTGACGAAATGCAGATCACGGACATCACCGATGCGATGATCGTCGGACGCCTGTTCCAATCTCTTTTCGATGGCGGCGTTACCGTTGTCACGACCTCAAATCGGCACCCTGACGACCTCTATAAAAATGGCTTGAACCGCCAGCTGTTCCTGCCCTTCATCGACCTGATCAAATCCCATCTGGATGTTGTCGAACTTGTCAGCCCAACGGATCACCGACAGGGGCGACTGGCTGGCGCACAGAGCTATTTCACCCCGATCGGCGCGGAGGCCCGCGCAGCCATCACCGCCGTCTGGGACGACCTGACAGGCGGCGCAACAGACCCGCTCGTTCTTCATGTCAAAGGCCGGAAGGTCGAAATCCCCGCCTATCATAATGGGGTAGCGCGCGCGCGTTTTTACGATCTGTGCGGTCAACCACTAGGAGCGGCAGATTATATTGCTCTCGCCGAGGCAGCGCGGGTAGTGGTGCTCGAAGACATCCCCCGACTATCCCGTTCAAACTACAACGAAGCAAAACGCTTCGTCACGCTTATCGATGCACTCTACGAAGCCAAAGTGCGCCTGATCTGCTCTGCCGCGGCAGAGCCGGAAATGCTCTACATCGAGGGCGAAGGCACATTTGAATTCGAACGAACCGCCAGTCGGCTCCGCGAAATGCAGGCCGGGGATTGGGGGCGCTCCTAATCCGAATAACCGAAAAAACAGAAGGACGGATCTTATGTCCGCCCCCCCGCCCTGCCAATCCCTTGTTCACGTCAGAGGCAGGTCTCTTTCACCACGCGAACACTGTTGCACCTATCTAGCGGCGAAAGCGAATCACCGTCAACAGTCTTGAGCAGCTTAGCCGTTTTCCCGCAGGACATGGCCCGCGAGATAAAGCGAACCGCAGATCAAAATACGTGCCGCAGGGTCGCGTGCGATTATTTCGGAAATCGCCTCCCGCACGCCCTCGGAAATCGCCACCTCTGCAAATCCGGCCCGTCTTGCGGCGTCGGCAGTGGTTTCTGCTGGCAACGTGTTCATCTCACCGGGAATGGAGACCGCTGTCAGGCTTTCGGCAACACCGGCGAGGGGCTTGAGGTAGCCGGTAATATCCTTGGTGTTCAGCATGCCGCAGATCAGGTGC
The DNA here is from genome assembly GCA_017643845.1 of Marivivens sp. Taxonomy (GTDB): domain Bacteria; phylum Pseudomonadota; class Alphaproteobacteria; order Rhodobacterales; family Rhodobacteraceae; genus JAEPMR01. Next base: position 9,582 of record JAEPMR010000010.1, read on the forward strand.
GTCGGTCTTGGTGTCTGCTCTCTCAGCGTTTCCGCCAGAACCACGCCCGCCGCCGGATTATGACCTCCATCCAGCCACAGCTCCGCAGGTCGCGCCAGATCCACCAGCGCACCTTGTCTGAGGTGCTCCATTCGCGCCGGCCAATACGCGCGTGTCACCGCAGCTTCACAGGCAGCTTCATCCTTGCCCAGCGCCCGCAGCGCCGCAATCGCGGCACCAGCATTCATCACCTGATGCGGCCCGGGCAGGTTTGGCATCGGTAAATCGAGAAGACCCCGCTCATCCTGATAGATCAGCCGTCCCCTCTCAGATGTAACATGCCAATGTTGGCCGTAGGCCACAAGCGGCGCACCAAGTCGCGCTGCCTGCCGCTCGATCACCTCCAGTGCCGCCTCATGCTGCGGGCCGACAACGCACGGCACGCCGCGCTTAATGATGCCCGCCTTTTCTCCGGCGATCTCGGGCAGCGTCTCACCCAGAAACTGCTGATGATCCAGATCGACCGGCGTAATGACAGTCAGTTCCGGTGCGCCGATCACATTCGTCGCATCGAGCCGTCCACCCAGCCCGACCTCCAGCAGCGTATAGTCCGCCTCGGTCTCGGCAAATGCCAGCAAACCGGCGACAGTCGTGATCTCGAAATATGTGATGCTTTCACCGTTATTCGCCGCATAGCACCGGTCCAACACCTCAGTCAGCGCCGCCTCACTGATCAGCTCGCCCGCCAGTCGGATGCGCTCATGGAATCGCGCCAGATGTGGTGACGTGTAGGCATGTACCCGCGCGCCGCCAGCCTCCAGACCCGCCCGTATCATCGCCTGGGTTGATCCTTTGCCGTTTGTCCCTGCCAGATGAATGACAGGCGGCAACCGGTCCTGCGGATTGTCCAGCGCCTCCAGCAATCTCCAGACACGGTCGAGCGTGAGGTCAATCACCTTGGGGTGAAGGGCCATCATCCGCTCCAGGATGAGATCAGATTTTTGGGTCACGGTCGTGCTTTCTATGCGCCGCTTGGGGCGGTTTCACCGTCTTTGGCGTTATCCGGGGTTCCCGGTGCGGGCAGATCCCCCTTCAGCGCCGGCTCCATACCCAAGAGCATCCGCAGAATCTGGATCAGTTCATCCCGCATCTCGGTGCGTGGCGTCACGCGGTCTAGCATTCCGTGATCGAGCAAATACTCCGCCCGCTGGAACCCTTCTGGAAGTTTCTCACGGATCGTCTGTTCGATGACGCGCGGCCCTGCAAAACAAATCAGCGCATTCGGCTCCGCAATTTGGATATCCCCGAGCATCGCATAGGATGCCGTTACCCCGCCGGTGGTCGGATGGGTCAGCACCACGATATATGGCAGCCCCGCTTCCTTGAGCATCTCGACAGCCACAGTCGTCCGCGGCATCTGCATAAGGCTCAAAATGCCTTCCTGCATGCGCGCGCCACCCGCTGCTGAAAACAGCACGAGGGGGCGCTTCAATTCGACAGCACGCTGGGCTGCGGCGATAATCGCATTGCCCACATACATTCCCATCGAACCGCCCATAAAGGTGAAATCCTGCGCCGCGGCGACGATCGGTGTCTTCCCGATCTCACCTTCCGCGACCAGCATCGCCTCTTTTTCAGCCGTGGACCGCTGCGCCGCCTTTAGACGCTCGGTATATTTCTTCTGATCGCGAAAGTTCAGAGGATCCGCAATCGGCTCCGGCACCGCCACCTCTTTGAAAACACCATTGTCAAACAGCGCCTGGAATCGTGCCCGTGGGGTGATCGCCATATGATGCCCGCAGCTTGTGCAAACATTCAGGTTCTCGGCCAGTTCCCTGTGGAACAGCATCGTCCCGCATTCGCTACACTTCTTCCAGAGGTTCTCGGGAACCTCACGCCGCGAAAACAACGAGTTGATCGTGGGACGGACGTAGTTGGTGATCCAGTTCATGCGCAGTCTCTTACCTTGGTTGATCCGAGATAATCCGCAGCGCAATGAAATGCAATCAGAGCCTGATCGCAACCCGCGCCGCCAGCCACATCACCCCGACGATGAGCAGTATATAGAGAAACTCGAAAATCACCATGGGATCGGCAAGCGCCTCCAGCCCACGCATTCTCAATTCGGGATCCACTGGTGTCAGCAAGACCAGCGCCAGCCCCGAGGTCTCTCCGTCGTGGTATCCGTATAGCAAAAGCGCATGGGCATTGTTCGCCACATGCAGGCCCACAGCCGCTCCGATCGACCCGCTCCGCGCTGTCAGATCCGCAGCGGCAATGCCGATCATCGTGGCCCATAGCGCCCAGAGCACCCCCTCTGCCGGACCCATCGCATTGAAATAGTGGCTTGCCCCGAAAATCGCGCTCGGGACCACCATCCAGATCAAAGGCGAGCGCCACCGCACCGCCAGCTGTTGCTGCAGATATCCACGAAAGAATAGCTCCTCAGCGCCCGCCTGCAGGACGATGAACGGCAACGCGAAGACCGCCATCATTAGCCACGGTGCAATCGGACGCACCTGCTCGATCCACTCCGCACCGAGCCACGGCGGCAGCACCTCCAGCGCCAGCGTGACCATAACGACGCCCAGAAAGGCGCGTTTGAGGTCTGCCAGAACGACCGGACTTCCCAACAGGCTGGTCACACGGCGCCCGTGCAGCCTGCGCGTCACGATCCCCAACGCAACCACCGGCACCCCGAACATCGCCAGTTGCAGGATCACCGCCCCCGGCGTATCGCCTTTGGCGAAATCTTCGATCTGCTCACGCTCCACCGGCAGAAATCCCGCCAACGCGGGCGCCAAGAGAAACGCGAAAACAACCAGCGCGACCCCTGCCAGCGTGCGTGGAAGTTCTGCCGCATCTCTCGCGACCGCCACAAAAGCGGCGTGTCGGGCATAAGGGTCATTCTGCGATATCTGCATACCTTCCTTTCCTATGCTCCCGCGTCACATCGTGCAATTGCTCCATATCGCACTTGTGAAGGTAAGGACGGTCTTTTAGACCTGTCCGGACAGCATTTTTCGGAGGATCCAAGATGGCTCGCCAGTTCGACAAATCCAAACTACCCAGCCGTCATGTTTCGGTCGGCCCAGCCCGCGCACCGCATCGTTCGTATTATTACGCGATGGGCATGGACGAAGACGACATCAAACAACCCTTCGTTGGCGTCGCGACGTGCTGGAACGAAGCCGCACCCTGTAACATCTCGCTGAACCGTCAGGCACAGTCCGTCAAACTCGGCGTCAAGGCTGGCGGCGGCACGCCCCGCGAGTTCACCACCATTACCGTCACCGACGGCATCGCCATGGGGCACGAAGGCATGCGTTCGTCGCTCGCCTCCCGCGAAGCCATCGCCGATACGGTTGAACTGACAATGCGCGGCCACTGCTACGACGCTATCGTCGGTCTTGCCGGATGTGACAAATCCCTGCCAGGTATGATGATGGCAATGGTGCGCCTTAACGTGCCTTCCGTCTTCATCTACGGCGGCTCGATCCTTCCGGGCCGGTTGAACGGTCAGGATGTCACCGTTCAGGACGTGTTCGAAGCGGTCGGCAAGCATCAGGCAGGCAATATGAGCGACGCCGAGCTGGAGATCATCGAACGCGTTGCATGCCCGTCCGCTGGTGCTTGCGGCGGCCAGTTCACCGCCAACACCATGGCCTGTGTGTCCGAGGCAATCGGCCTCGCGCTGATGAATTCGTCGGGCGCTCCGGCTCCCTATGAAAGCCGCGACCAATACGGCATCGCTTCTGGCGAAGCCGTGATGGATCTCATCGAGCGCAACATCCGCGCCCGTGATGTCGTAACCCGCAAGAGCCTCGAAAACGCTGCCCGCGTCGTGGCTTGCACCGGCGGCTCGACCAACGCAGGTCTGCACCTGCCCGCCATCGCGCATGAAGCCGGCATCGACTTCGATCTGGCTGATGTCTGCGAAATCTTCCGCGACACGCCGTACTTCGTCGATCTCAAGCCCGGCGGTCAGTACGTTGCCAAAGACCTCTACGAGGCGGGCGGCGTCCCCGTGGTAATGAAGGAACTGCGCAAAGCAGGTCTGCTGCACGAGGATTGCATGACCGCATCAGGCCGCAGCATCGGCGAAGAACTGGACATGATCAAAGGCGAAGCCGACGGCCGCGTTATCTACCCGATCGAAACACCGATCACCAAAACCGGCGGTGTTGTCGGCCTGCAAGGCAACCTCGCGCCCGAAGGCGCGATCGTAAAAGTCGCCGGCATGGAAAAAGAGCAGCAGGTCTTCACCGGCCCTGCCCGCGTTTTCGAATGCGAAGAAGACGCGTTCGAGGCCGTCAAGCAGCGCGCCTACGAAGAAGGCGAAGTCCTCGTCATCCGCAACGAAGGCCCCGCTGGCGGCCCTGGCATGCGCGAAATGCTCGCCACCACCGCCGCGCTCTCCGGTCAGGGCATGGGTAAGAAAGTCGCTCTGATCACCGATGGTCGCTTCTCCGGCGCGACCCGAGGCTTCTGTGTTGGTCACGTCGGCCCAGAGGCCGCGCACGGCGGACCGATTGCTCTGCTCAAAGACGGCGACATGATCACCATTGATGCGATCAAAGGCGAAATCAGCGTCGCTCTCTCGGACGAAGAGATGGCCGCCCGAAAAGACGCATGGTCTGGCCCTCGTGATACGATCTACGCCTCCGGTGCGCTCTGGAAATACGCCCAGCTCGTCGGCTCGACCCGGCTCGGCGCCGTCACCCACCCCGGGGCGAAGGGCGAAAAGCACATCTACGTCGATCTCTGACACGATGCGCGGAACCCGCCTTGCGCCACCCCTTTTGGGGCTCGGGCTAGCATTCACCCTGACCGCCTGCACCGAGGGCGGTCTGCCGGGGCTGTTTGGCGGGACCACACAACTTGCCGTGCGCGATGGCGCTGTCATCGTGCGCGGCCCGCAGAATTTCTGCATTGATGACACAGCGAGCAATTCCGCAGGTGGTTTTGCCGTCCTGGCAGGCTGCAATGTCATCGCCTATAGGGGGCAGGCCCCCGCCCATCCCGCGCTGATCACCGTTCAGGTCGGCGAAGAGGGTAGCGCCACTGTCACAGGTGCCGAAGAGGTTATGGCAGAATTTCTCTCAAGTGATGACGGCGTGCTCTTGCTCAGCGTGGCTGGCGACGCCACCACAGTGGACATCGAGGAAGTTCAGCACTCTGACGGTCTCGTCGAAGTGCGCTTCTCCGACACGAGCGCACCTGTGCCGGACGGTCTTCAAACGGGCGAATGGCGCGCATTTCTCGATGTGGCTGACCGGCTAGTAACAATCCGCATACGCAGCCTTGCCCACGCACCTTTGCTTCCGCAGGAAGGTGCCGTCCTGCTCCGCCAGACCGTCGCGCAAATTCAGGCTGCCAACCCAGTCGCGCGTCCGAGTGAAAACGAACCCGCCGCTCCCGAAGCTCCTGAACCGGCGACCGCACGCGCCAGCGCAGGTTGAGACGCGCATTTGTCAACCACCGCACCTGGTGTATTAACTTGAGACAGACCGCATGAGCGGCGCGGATTTGGCAGGCCCACAGGAATGATGCGCAGATACCTCACAACTCTGGACAAGCTGCTCCACCGCCGGCTCCTGCGTCGATGGTCCAACATCGCAAGCAATGCAGCCACAATGGACATTGCGGAACTCAGACGCGCACGCAACGCCGCGCGTCAGCTGCGCGCCCGTATCGACGAGCTCGCGAACAAGGCCGACGGGCGCCTTGCGCTCCCGATGGTCGGAAATGACATCGTTCAGGCTCCGCCCAACAGCGAGTGGTCTTGGCGCCCGCCTCTATTCCGCGGTCCGCTCGCGCGGCAAGGTTTGACCGCGGTCCCCACCAAAACAGCGATGGCCGACGGAATTACCCTCTTTCACGATTGCCGCGAGAGTGAGCTGACCCTCCGCCAACTGCGAAACATCAGGCCAGAGGACCTCGCCCCCTACGGACTACGCATGGATGTTTTCCGGTTCGACGGAACGTTCCTTTCCCTCGTGGTCGACATCCCGAAAGAAGGCGCACAAGGTCTGCTCAAACGGCATCTCGTCCGCCTCTCCGCCATTATCGAGGTGGAAAAACCGCTCGAAATCTTTGCCCGCCTCAACGTCCGGCACGGTCCCAATACCGAACAGGTCGTGCGGGAACTGCCCCTCCACATGGATGAAATCGTCGTCGAGTTCGATCTCGCCTACACGAAATTGAATGAAAAAAGGATCGAAGGCATGTGGCTCGATCTGATTTTCGAGAGCCCCCAAATGAATCAGGTCACCATTCGCGACCTGACATTCAGCCGTTATCCCCGCGCAGATATCTGAGGTTCCAGATGGCCGATATGACACTCGAAAAAACCCGACTGACCGGCGGCGTATGGGAAGGCATCATCACCTTGCACCGCGACAACGGCCTGCCACCGATTCTCAGGATCACCCATTTCGACACACCGCTCGAGGATTTCGAACTGAAAGCCGCAGAGACCACAGGCCAATGGCACCTCCGCATCCCGATCCCGCCGGAGTTAATCACCGAAGGCGTCCAGACCTTCGTCATTGCCGACCGCGACTCCGGCGAAGCACTCGGCAGCTTCGCGCTTCTCGCAGGTGATGCAATGGCAGAGGACATCCGCGCCGAAATGGACATGCTTCGCGCCGAACTTGACATGCTTAAACGGGCCTTCCGCCGTCACTGCAACGAGACCATGGGCAGCTAGCCCGATTTCCCTCTCGGTGACGCGGCGTCGGGCGTGACGCCTCGGTTCGGAGCGGGCAAACTGCCCGAAAGGAGCGCAGTATGTCCGACTACCCGCATATGTTCACACCCCTTGACCTCGGCTTCACCAGTTTGCCGAACCGCGTGTTAATGGGCTCGATGCATACGGGTCTCGAAGAAACCGGCGACTGGAATCGCGTCGCCGAATTCTATGCCGAACGCGCCCGTGGCGGCGTTGGCCTGATGGTCACGGGCGGCATGGCCCCTAATCCCGAAGGGGGCGTCTTTCCGGGTGCAGCCGGTCTCTATACACCCCAAGACATCGCGAACCATCGCGTCGTCACCGATCGTGTCCACGATGCAGGTGGCAAGATCGCGATGCAGGTTCTGCATGCAGGACGCTACGCCTATTCGCCACACTGCGTCGCGCCTTCGGCTATAAAATCACCAATCTCGCCCTTTCCCCCGTCAGAATTGGATGAGGCGGGCATCGAAAAACAAATTAGCGATATCGCCACGGCAGCATCCCGCGCGCGCGATGCGGGTTATGACGGGGTCGAGATCATGGGCTCCGAAGGCTACTTCCTGAACCAGTTCCTCGTCACGCACACCAACCGCCGCACTGATCGTTGGGGCGGGACCTACGAAAACCGTATGCGCCTGCCGCTCGAAGTCATGGCTCGGGTTCGCGCCTCAGTGGGTTCGGATTTCATCGTCATCTACCGCTTGTCGATGATCGACCTCATCCCGAATGGCTCCACTTGGGAAGAGGTCGTGACCCTCGCCCGCGCAATGGAGGCCGCAGGCGCATCGATCCTCAACACCGGCATCGGATGGCACGAGGCCCGCATTCCCACGATTGCCACCTCTGTTCCCCGCCGTGCCTTCACATGGGTCACGAAAAAACTGATGGGCGAGGTCTCGATCCCCGTGATCACCTCCAACCGCATCAATACACCCGAAGTGGCCGAACAAGTGCTCGCCGAAGGCTGCGCCGATATGGTGTCGATGGCCCGCCCGTTCCTTGCCGATCCGCACTTTGTGGCGAAAGCGGCCAAGGGCAAATCAGCGACCATCGCGCCTTGTATCGCCTGCAATCAGGCCTGCCTTGATCATACCTTCTCCGGCAAACTGACCTCCTGCCTCGTCAATCCCCGCGCCTGCCACGAAACCGAGCTGGAAATTACACCCGCACTTTCGCGAAAAACCGTCGCCGTCATCGGCGCGGGCCCTGCGGGACTATCGGCCGCGATTACCGCCGCCCAGCGCGGTCACGCCACCACATTATTTGACAAATCCGATAAGATCGGCGGCCAGCTCAACATGGCCCGCCGTGTCCCCGGGAAAGAAGAATTCGACGGCCTTGTCGAATGGTTTGCCACAATGGTCGATGAATCCGGTGTTGACCTCCGCCTTGGAACCCGCCCGACGGTCGCCGACCTCGCATCTTTTGACGAGGTCATCATCGCCACCGGCGTCACTCCGCGCGATCCCGCCATTGCGGGACAGGAACACCCTTCCGTCCTCTCCTACATTGAAGTTCTGGCTGGGAATGCACCCGTTGGCGACAATGTCGTCATCATCGGGGCCGGAGGCATCGGCTTTGACGTTGCCGAGTATCTCGTAACGGATGACAGCCCGACAGAAGACCTCGATGCGTGGAAATCCGAGTGGGGCGTTGCGGACCCCGCCACGGCTCGCGGCGGCCTTTCTCCCAATGGCCCACAACCTGAAGCCCCGGTTCGGCAAATCACCCTTCTGCAACGCAAGCCCGAAAAACCGGGCCGCCACCTCGGGAAAACCACCGGCTGGATTCACCGCGCCTCTCTACGCGCCAAGGGTGTCAAAATGATGGGTGGCGTCCGCTATGACGCAATCGAGGAGGACGGCCTGCGCGTCACTCTCGAAGAAGGGCGCGGCGAGAGCCGCCTTCTCCCCGCCGACAGCATCATCCTCTGCGCCGGACAACTCAGCGAACGCAGCCTCGCGGACGAACTTTTGGCAGAAGGAAGGCAGCCCCATGTCATTGGCGGTGCCGATGTTGCCGCCGAATTGGATGCAAAACGCGCTATAAATCAAGGCGTTCGGCTCGCGTCGTCGCTCTAGCTGGCTGTTTCGATACGTTCATCAGTCCACGGTAAATTCCCGATATTGTCAGGCGCTGGCCGCTTTCCTGCCCGAATTGGCGGCCAAAAATGCCTGAACAAGTTGTGGAATTGTAAGGACCGAGTATGGATCGTCTCACCGAAATGGAAGCTTTCGCCACGGTCGTGGATCAAGGTGGCTTTACCGACGCCGCGAGGAAGATGGGAATCTCGAAATCGGCCGTGTCCAAACACGTCTCCGCACTCGAAGCCCGCCTCGGTGCCCGCCTGCTCAACCGCACCACCCGCCGCGTCAGCCCAACCGAAATCGGGCTCGCATACTATGACCGTGCCCGTCGCGTTCTAAATGACGCAGGCGAAGCCGACGCCCTCGTCACATCCATGCAATCCGCACCGTCGGGCCTGCTACGCATATCAGTCGCCACCGATTTCGGCGTGAACCACCTCAGCCCTGTCCTCGGCGAATTTCTCAAAGAATTCCCCGACATCACAGTCAACATGGTGCTCAATAACCGTTACGTGGAATTGATATCCGAAGGCTTCGATATGGCCGTTCGCATCGGCGAATTGGAAGACAGCACCCTCCGCGCCCGCAAACTGACCGAAACCAGTCTGCGCATGATCGGTTCGCCCGCCTATTTCCAGCGCCACGGCCGTCCGATCAAGATCGACGATTTGAACGACCACAAGCTGCTGCATTATTCCAATCAGGCCAATGCCGCCGTCTGGAAATTGACCGCACCCTCTGGTGAAAAACGCCAGATCCGCACCTCCGGCTCGCTCACTGTCAATGACGGACAGTCCTTGCTCAATGCCTGCATTGGTGGCCTCGGCATCGCCTATCTTCCGTCATTCCTTTACGCTGACGCATTGGAAAAAGGCTTGGTAGAAGAAGCGATCCCTGACCTCCCCGAAGAACGCCAAGGTATCTACGCGGTCTACCCACCGGGCCGGTTCACCCAGCCAAAGGTGCGCGCATTCATCGACTTCCTCGCCCATTCCTTCGCGGACAAAGGCCCGGAAACCTGGTGATCTCTAAGAGGCGGATCGTATCCTACCGCGCTGCGGGGACGACCGCCTCTACCCGTCTGTTCGCCGTCCGCCCAGCCTCGGAAGCATTGCTTGCAATCGGTGCCAGATAGCCCACGCCTTCCGCCGATAGGTGCTCGGGATCAACACCGTAGCGTGTCACCAATCGCTCCATGACAGCTTCAGCCCTCCGGCGAGAGAGCGTCACATTGCCTTCTAATGCGCCAACGGCATCAGTATGCCCCACCAGAACGATCTGCCGTTCTGGGTCATCATTGAGATAACGCACTACCGCCGCCAGCGAAGCGAACGGCCCCTCCCCCAGAGTTGCCGCGCCACTTTCAAAGGTCAGATCATCGAGCACGAGTCGTCCGTCACGCTCCAGCGAATACGATGCACCGGTTCTCTCAACCGGGGCACGCGCACCATCACTGGTTTCTATTCCGATGAGTGGCTGCGACCCCGCCGCCGGTGCCACGGAAATCTCCCCCTCTGGACCCACTTGCGACACCTGAACAAAGCCCGCAGCCTGCGAACGGCTAACCAGAATCGTAACGCCGCTCTCACCATCTGCACTCCGTGCTGCGAGAAACCGGAAGCCGCTTAGGTCAACATACATCTTGGGCGGTGGCAGAACATCGATTGCCCCCACGAAATCAAACCCTCCGCAATTTGCAGCACGGCATTCCAGCAGAATATCATATCCAGCCTTTTGCAGCTGTTCCCTCAGCGGACGAAGGATTTGCAGCGTCGTGATCCCCCCACCGCCAAGACGCCAGGCCTCCTGCCGCACCGCGCCTTCGATCCTGACGGTCGCCAGCCCGTCCTCACGCCACGGTGCCGTTGGCAGCCGCAAACTTCCAAGCGCCACAGTGCGTTCTGCCTGCACTGTGGCATTCGCCGGCAATTCGAGCGGCGCGGCGCCTGCCGCCGACGCAAGCAAAGTCACAAACCCCGCCACCGCCACGATGATCTTCGTTTTCTGGATCACGCGCGCCCCATCACTCCGCCTTGATGCGATAATGGTAGTGTCCCACAACGCTCATCCCGAGGGAAGCATAGAGCTGATGCGCACCGGAATTCGCTTCTGTCACGATCAGGCTTAGCCAGCTTGCACCCTGCTGCATCGCCCAGCGCATCGCCCCTTGGACAAGCGCCCTCCCCGCCCCCTGACGACGCAGGCCCACGGGCACTTCGATAGCATGCGCCATCGCAATGTCGCGATCCACCCCCACATAGCAGTTTCCGGCCGCACGGCCTTGTTTTCGGGCCAATAGCGTTGTTTTCGGCTCCACGCCACGCGCCATCACATCCAGACGGGCTGCCCCGATGCCCCCAGCTTTCCAGATTTCCTTCTGCACTTCCAGCGGCGGCCAGCAGTCATAGGTTACAGGGGCGGGCGGATCTCCCGTCAGCTCGACAATATAAAACCTGACCGGATCCTTGATCGCATATCCCTGGTTGGCGAGCAGCCCGTCTAATACCGCCTCGCCCTCGCGCACCATGAAGAGCGGCACCTGCCCAATGTCCCGCATGGCGGCTTCAGCCACTCCGATGTCCTCCTCGTGAACCACTCCGTCCAAGAGTGTCGCCGATGACACCCGACTTCCCGCGCCACCGCCATCACGAATGGTCCAGCACCCCTCCTGCCATCGCTTTCGCGCAGGCCAGGTGGCCTCCGTGACCGCATAGAGTCGCTCGATGGTGGGCTTGTTCATGCCGGGAACAGTTCCCGCAACCGGATCATCGCAGCGTCAACACGGGCACCATCGCTTCCGCGAATGACAATATTCGCGCCATAGGCCCCGTTCTGCTGAAACGGATAGGATCCAATCGACAGGTCGGAAAAAGCTTCTGCCAACTCCGCCAGTGGCCCGGCAATGTCACCCTCACCTCTATCAATCCTCAGAGACTGGCTCAGCAGAGGCGCGCCGCCGGTCAGCCCAGGCAGGACCGATGCCACCATCGCCTGAAAGACACTCGGCACCCCTGCCATCACATGCACATTGCGGATCGTGAACCCCGGCGCTCCGCTGACAGGGTTATCAATCAATGTCGCGCTATCAGGAATGCGCGCCATGCGCAGACGCGCCGCATTCAGCTCCTGTCCACTGGCATCGTAACGTGCCTGCAAAATCGCCCGCGCATCATCGCGCACGTCGATTTGATCGCCAAAGGCTTCAGCCACGCAATCGGCCGTTATGTCATCATGTGTTGGGCCGATCCCGCCACTGGTGAACACATGCTCATACCCGCCACTGAGCGCCTTTACGGCTGCCACGATCGCACCACGATCATCGCTGACAACGCGCACCTCTTTCAGATCGATGCCGCGCTTTGTCAGTTCACCTGCAAGGTAGTGCATGTTGGCGTCCCGTGTCCGTCCGGAAAGGATTTCATCCCCGATCACGAGCATAGCGGCAGTTGGGTTGGGCATTGCGCTTCTCCTTTGTTCTTGGCTTGGGTATAGGCTTCCCCCATGCGCTTTTCCACTCCTCTCGTACCTGCCCGCCTGATCCGGCGCTACAAGCGCTTTCTTGCCGACTGCCAGCTCGAAACCGGCGAGGAAGTCACAGCCCATTGCGCCAATCCCGGCTCGATGATGGGCCTCGCCGCGCCAGGCACCCGTATCTGGCTGGAGCCGAACAATGACCCCAAGAAAAAGCTCAAATTCGGCTGGCGTCTGGTCGATCACGAAAACGGCCTTTTTACCGGCGTCGATACGTCCGTGCCGAACCGTGCACTCCGTCACGCGCTCGAATCTCGTGAAATCCCCGAATTCTCTCGCTACTCCAATCTGCGCGCCGAGGTGAAATACGGCCAGTCCAGCCGCATCGACTTTCTGTTACAGGCAGACGGCTTTCCCGATGCCTATGTCGAGGTCAAAAGCGTAACGCTCAGTCGCACGGCTGACCTTGCAGAATTCCCCGACAGCGTTACCCAGCGCGGTGCCAAACACCTCCGCGAACTGGCGGAAATGGCCGCCCTAGGTCACCGTGCAGTGATGTTCTATCTCGTCCAACGGACCGACTGCGCGGCGATGACCCTCGCCTCCGACATCGACCCCGCCTATGCAGCCGCCTTCAAGGATGCCCGTGTCGCCGGGGTAGAGGTCGTCTGTTACGACACACATATTTCCCCCGAGGCGATCACCATCGGCCAGCGCCTTCCCGTGCGGGTCTAGATCATCGTGTCGGTTTCCCTTATGTGGCGATAGGATCGAATACAAAAGGTGGCCCAGTGACCGACGGCAAGGCAACAGTGACCAAAGACGGCATCCGCATCTATCAGGAGGCCGATTTCGCAGGCATGCATGCGGCAGGAAAGCTCGCCGCGCAAATCCTTGACGATATTGCCGCACATGTATTCCCCGGCCAGACCACAGCCCAGATCGACAAGCTGATTACCGATATGGTCGAGGCCGCAGGGGCGACCTCCGCGACGATCGGCTACAAAGGTTACCAGCACGCCTCCTGCATCAGCGTTAATCATGTGGTCTGCCACGGCATTCCCGGCGACAAGGTTCTCAAAGACGGCGACATCCTCAATATTGACGTCACCGTGATCGTCGACGGATGGTTCGGCGACACCAGCCGCATGTATGTCGCAGGCTCCCTCAGCCGAAAGGCCGAGCGCCTGATCCAAGTCACCCATGACGCCCTGATGAAAGGCATCGAAGCGGCGCGCCCCGGTAACACATTCGGGGACATCGGCCATGCCATCCAGACCTATGTCGAAAAGAACCGGATGTCAGTCGTCCGCGATTTTTGCGGCCACGGCCTCGGACGCGTTTTCCACGCACCGCCGAATGTCTTGCACTATGGTCGCGCTGGAAGTGGCCCCACGCTGGAAGAAGGCATGTTCTTCACCATCGAGCCGATGGTGAATCTGGGCAGACCTGAAACCAAGGTGCTTGCCGATGACTGGACGGCTGTAACCCGCGATAAATCGCTCTCCGCGCAGTTCGAACATTCGATCGGCATCACTGCGGACGGCTGTGACATCTTTACCCTGTCACCTTCGGGAACCTTCCACCCGACTTATGGCTAGGATTCCCACGCTGCGCCCAGCCACTCTTGCCGATGCCGATTCCATCGCATCCCTTCACGTTCAGGCGTGGGACGAGACATATCGCGGCCTGCTGCCCGACCCGGAAATAGACGCCCGTTCTTTCGAGGTCCGCCAGCAGCAATGGCGCAGTCAGCTTTCCAGGCCGGATCGCCGCGTTTTCCTGATAGAAGGTCTGGGCTTCGTGCAAATGGGTGCGCAACCCGATCCCGAGCACGCTGCTGAATTCCCTGAATTCCTCTTTGCACTCTACCTTTTGCGTGCGGCGCAAGGGCACGGTCTGGGGCGAAAACTCCTCGCCGCCGCCTGTGGTCATCCGCTCCGCCCCTTCACCGCATTGTGCCTCTCGACAAACCACGCCGCGCGCGCCTTCTATCGGCACATGGGTGGCACCGAGCTATCCGAGGTGCCAGGTCCAGGCGGCCCCGACGATGTGCCTGATGTCCTGATCGGCTGGCGGCACCGCAGCTTCTAGGGATTTTCCCGATTGACCCGCCGGAATTTCCGGCGTCATGTCTTGCCATGCAAAAATCCGCGCCGCTCTTTACCCCTGTTCTGATCGTCGGCAGCTTGATCGTCCTGATCGGCTTTGCGATCCGTGCCTCTTTCGGCGTTTTCCAAATTCCCATCGCCGAAGATTTCGGCTGGATGCGCGCAGATTTCAGCCTTGCCATTGCTATCCAGAATCTGGCCTGGGGCATCGGTCAGCCCATATTCGGCGCGATTGCCGAGCGGATCGGAGATCGCAAGGCGATCATCATGGGCGCGGTTGCCTACGCGCTGGGCCTTCTGCTGTCCGCGGGTGCAACCACCCCGCTTGCGCACCAGATGTACGAAGTGCTTGTCGGCTTCGGCATCGCGGGTACCGGCTTTGGGGTTATACTTGCCGTCGTGGGGCGGGCCAGCTCGGATGAAAACCGCTCCATGTCGCTGGCGATTGCCACCGCGGCAGGGTCTGCTGGTCAGGTCTTCGGTGCACCCATCGCCGAATACCTCCTGAGCTTCATGTCATGGCAGATGGTGTTCGTTGTTTTCGCGATCACAATCCTCGCAGCACTCCTGATGCTGCCCTTCATGCGTGCGCCTGCGCAGGCATCAAAGGCCGAACTTGAAGAAAGCATCGGAGCACTCCTGACCCGCGCATTCCGCGATCCGTCCTACACGATGATCTTTCTGGGGTTCTTCTCCTGTGGCTACCAGTTGGCTTTCATTACCGCACATTTCCCCGCTTTCGTGACGGAAATGTGCGGCCCGATCGCCAGCGGCGGAATGCTCACGACCTTGGGCATTTCAACCACCTCCGCTCTCGGCGCTGTTGCAATCTCTCTTATTGGCGTGGCCAACATCGTCGGAACCATCGCCGCAGGTTGGGCCGGCAAGCGTTTCACCAAGAAATATCTGCTCGCAGGCATCTATGCGGGGCGAACCCTTGTCGCCGCGTGGTTCATAATGACGCCTATGACACCAACGACCGTGATCGTATTCTCCATCCTCATGGGAAGTCTCTGGTTGGCAACCGTGCCGCTGACATCCGGTCTCGTCGCTCATATCTACGGGCTGCGTTACATGGGGACTCTCTACGGGATCGTTTTCTTCAGCCACCAGCTTGGCAGTTTCCTCGGCGTCTGGCTGGGCGGGCGGCTCTATGACATTTACGGCACCTATACCCACGTCTGGTGGGTCGGGGTCGGCGTCGGCGCATTCTCCGCGCTGATCCACCTGCCAATCCGCGAGAAACGCTCCCCGATCGCCGCGCCAGCAGCCTAGCGTGCGCCCATAGACGCCAACACCAATGCGGCGATCTGTCGACCGTGCGTATAGGCCACTCCGTGATCCGCGCCTGCAATCACCTCATGTTCCGCCGTCGGATTCCACTGGGCCAGGGTGCCCATTGCCGCAATCGGGATCACATCATCGGCCTCCCCCCAGATCGCCAATGTCGGGATCTCTTCGGCACGGATTTTCCGATGCTCTTCCTTCCGCATTCCGGGCAGATATACAGCCCCGCTCGACCTGACCGCCGCCCAAAAACCCGCCTGCTCAAGCTGCCACAGCTGAGTGGCAACGATCCCCCGCACCTCGCTCGGCTGGCCCTTTGCCCTGTTTAAATCGCGCCGAAACCGCCATCGCTTCGGCCCATAGGAAACCCAAAGCTCCCATAACCACCGCCACCCCGTCTGTGGATGAACGTCCCAGCCGGTTTCAGCGATCCCAGCTGGAGCCACCAACACAAGCCGCGCCACCCTCTCAGGCTGAGCCGCTGCAAAATCGACGGCAATGGCCCCACCCATGGAAAACCCCATGAGTACAAATGGCTCCTTGATCCCCTGGTCTGCCAGCAAATCGGTTAGCTGCCCTAGGAAATGGGCTTTCGTCTGCGCTTCCCTCGGAGGGTCCGAATACCCCCGTCCGTAGAGATCGTAGCACAAGACCCGATACCCCTCCTCAGCCAGCGCTTCAGCGACGGACTGCCATGCCTGCATCGGCGTTGTCAGACCGTGCACAGCCACCACGACAGGCCCCTTGGATGGCCCGAACCACCGATAATGCGTGGCTCCATGTCCCAGCGCCACCAGCTCACCTGGCGCATTGCGGATGTCAGGTGCAGGCCGTGACCAATCCCACAGAAACGGCGCCACCAGCACCAAAATCACCGCGATCAGGACCAGCCAGAAAACCATCCGTTATCCGTTCCGCCATGCTTCCAGAATGTAGCGGCTCACCATCAGGTCCAGATGCGCGCCGCCACCGTTCTTGAAAAGGGTAATCTCGGTCTCGGACTGCCGTCGGAAATGTGCCAGGTCATAGAAATCCGCGACCACGTCTTCGACCCCGATAGCCCCTGCCGAAATTGGAATTTTCAGCTCACCGATATGCTCAATCGTCGTGTCGCGGCTGTCCACAAAAATCCGCGCCCGCCGCATGGCACTGTCATCTGCTTCCCGCATGTCGGGTCGGTAGGCCCCGATAAGGTCAATATGCTGGCCGGGCCGAAACCACTCCCCCTTGATCAGTGGCTCAGTCGACATCGTAGCGGAGGTCACAATATCGGCCTCAGCCACAGCTGCCGCCAGATCTTCTGCGATCTCCACATCGGGGAAGGCATCGACAAACCGTTCCGCCCCCTCCCGCGACCGGTTCCAAACCACGAAATCCGCCATCGGAAAGGCCGCACCATAGGCCTGCCGTAAACTATGCCCCACAGTTCCGGCGCCAACGATCAAAATCCGTCGGCTGTCAGGCCGCGCCAACCGACGTGCGGCAAGCAGACTGTCGCCCGCAGTCTTCCACTTGGTCACCAGATGGAAATCGACAATCGCCTCTAATGCGCCGTCTTCAGCAGAGAACAAATTGACGGCCCCGCCGATCATCGGCTTGCCCTTGGCCGGATTCCCCGGAAAGACAGTCGCGCATTTGACCGCCAGCCCCATTTCCGCGCTCCATGCAGACCGGTTCAAAAGCGTGTTGTCCCCCTCATAGAGAAAGACATCCTTTACCTGCGCCCTTGATTTCTCGTGCCCCTGCGCGATTGCCTCCGTCAAACCGATCCAGTCGAGGCATGCCTCACCTTCATCAAACGGAATCACAGTCCGTGTCATGCTGCCTCCTCAGCGGTCAACAGTCCCGCCTCAACCAATGCCGCAGCCCATCCTTCAGGCCGTTCGAACCGGTGCGTTCGCCACCCGCGCGCCTGCGCGGCGCCGATATTTTCGGCCCTGTCATCAGTGAACAAAAGCGATGCGCCCGCTAGGCCGCTTTCCGCCTCCACCACCTCATAGATTTTGGGATCGGGCTTGATCACGCCCAGCCGCGCCGAGACAAAACTCCGGTCGAACTCTTCCAGAAATGGATATTCCCGCCGCGCGATCTCAAACGTCCCGTGCCCGAAATTCGTCAGCGAAAAGACCGGAACACCCTTCCGCCTCAGCGCTCGAAGGAGCCGCACTGAAAGGTCAATCGGCGGTGAAGCCAGCTCGATCCAGCGGTCGTGCCACATCATGATTTCGGTGCGCCATTGCGGATGCGCATCCGCCGTCGCCGAAACAACTGCGTGAAAATCGCCACCGCGGTCGATCTCGTCATTCATCCTGTGCAAATCGACTTCGGCAAACATCGCCTTGCGCCGCGCCGCGCCAATCACACGGTCATAAAACCGCTCCGGCTGCCACGCGATCAGCACATTGCCAATATCGAAAACGACTGCCTCAATGCTCATTTAGCCCCTCCGTCCCCGTGCCAGCTAAGCACGTGAGTAGGTTCAGGAAAAGAGCCTAACGTCGGTAGCGCGGCGTATCGGGGACATCGACCTCAGCCAGCCGCGCCTCCCGCCAGATCATATAAAGCCCTGAGCCGAGGATGAGCGCAATCCCTGCTAATGCGACGCCGTCTGGCCATTCATCAAACACCAGAATTCCCCAGACAATCGCCATCGGCATGGCGATATACTCGAACGGCGCAACCAGCGCCGCCTCACTCACCCGGTATGCCTGCGAGATGAAAAATCCGCCAAATGCACTCGCAACCCCCAAAAGAACGAGCACCCAATAATCCCCCACCGGCGGCCAGACCCACGCCCTGAACAGAAACGAAAGCGACGGGTCCGTCGTCCCGGCAAACTTCCCGTCCCCCATGAGCAAGCCCAATCCGGCTGACACCATGATGAAGGTCATCTGGATGTAGAAGGACATCGCAGCCGCTGTTTCTGTCCGCCCGATATAGCGCGTGAGCATGTGCAGCGCCGCGTAGCCGAACGCGGCCATCAACGGCAGCAGCGAGGCGAGTTGAAATGCCGCCGTTCCCGGTCGCAGCACAATCACCACCCCGACAAGCCCCAGCGCAATCGCCGCCCAGCGGCGCGGCCCGACTTGCTCCTTAAGGAAAATCACCGAAAAAACCGTGATCACCAACGGGCTGATGAAAAAAATGGCGACCCCTTCCGCCAGCGGTAGCGCCGCCAGCCCCAGAAAGAAGGCCATATTGGCGAAAACAACGCAGCTTCCACGCAGAATGTGGATCCCCAGCCGTCTTGTCCGTAGCGCTGGCAAGCCGCCGGAAATGGGTACAATTACAGCCAGCAAAAAGATCGAGCCAATAATTGACCGGATCAACACCACCTGATGCAATGCATAGTCGCCGCTGAGAAACTTGATCGCCACGTCATTGATTGAAAAACAAATAACGGCAACGATCGCACTGACCGAGCCCAGCAGGGCCGGATTATCTTTAGCAAATGTGAACATGGCCTGACAGAACAGGTCGCTTTCGGGAAAGTCTACCCCCCCAGCGACATTGCCTTCCTCACCGCCCGTTCGAGACCATCAAGAAAACGTGCACGGTCCGCCTTCGAAAACGGTCGCCCACCCCCCTGCCGGAACGGATCCGCCGCTCTGAGATCTGCCATCAGATCGCGCGTTGCCAACGCCTGCCCCACGTTTGCGTGGGTCAGCATCTCGCCGTCCGCCTTGATGACCAGCGCACCACCTTCGACACAACGCGCCGCGAGCGGGATATCATTGGTCACTACTACATCCCCTGCTGTCGCGCGCTCGGCAATCCACTTATCCGCCTCGTCCGGTCCGTCGGGGACGATCACTGTCTGCACAAGTGGATTGGGGGATGGGCGAATGCCTCCGTTGCAGACCAAAAACATCTGTAGGCTATGCCGTGTCGCGACGCGCTCGGTCTCTGCCTTCACGGGGCAGGCATCGGCATCCACATAAATCACCGCCAGAGCGCCTCGGCGTGAAACGCAACATGCTCTTCGATGAAACTCGAAACAAAGAAATAAGAATGATCATAGCCCCGTTGCAGCCGCATCTGACCCGCTTGCCGCCGCTCGGCCATCGCCTCCGCCATCGCACCGGTTTTCAACAAGTCCCAGAATTGGTCGTCGGTGCCGGTGTCGATCAACACATCACCGTCGAAGCCCACCTCCCGCATGAGCAGCGACGCATCATGGGCCGCCCAGGCACTTTCGTCCGTGCCAAGATAGGCGGTCAGCTGCTTGCGCCCCCAATCGCTCTGGGTCGGGTGGCAAATTGGCGAAAAAGCCGAGACCGAGCGAAACCGCCCCTTAAGCCCCATAGCCAGCGTCAGCGCCCCGTGTCCGCCCATCGAATGGCCGGTGATTGCCTGCCGGTCGGGATCAACGGCAAAGCCCTCGGCGATCAGCTCCGGCAACTCATGGCCCACATAATCCCACATCCGGTAATGCGCAGCCCAAGGGCTCTGGGTCGCATTCACATAGAAGCCTGCCCCCTTACCCAGATCATAGGCCTCGTCATCCGCCACGTCCTCACCGCGCGGGCTGGTATCGGGGAAACACAGCGCAATCCCCTGTTCCGTGGCCCATTGCTGCGCCCCAGCTTTCACCATCGCATTCTCATGGGTGCAGGTAAGCCCCGAGAGATACCACAGCACCGGCACCGGCCCCTCTTTCGCTTCCTCCGGCAAGAACAGCCCGAAAGTCATATCCACACCGCAGCTCTGCGATGCGTGGGTATAAACCCCCTGAACACCCCCGAAACACCGGTTTTCTGATACTGTTTTCATGCGTCATGCCTCCTTGTTGCCCCAGCGCTACCTGAGCCGCAGAGCCTTGTCACGCCCGATGATACGGACTTCCGGCCAGGATCGAAGCTGCGCGATACAGCTGCTCCGCCAACATCACGCGCACTAGCATATGCGGCCACACCATCTTGCCAAACGAGAGCGCCGCATCGGCTTGCCCGCGCAGCGCGGCATCCAGCCCGTCCGCGCCACCGATCACAAAGGCCACATCCTGCCGCCCCTGATCGCGCCAGCCGCCAATCTGCTCTGCAAATGCGGGAGAGGTCATCACCTTGCCCCGCTCGTCCATCACACAAACCAAAGCGCCGCTTGGAATGGCCTTCGACAGAAGCGCCGCCTCAGCATTCATGCCGCCGCCCTTCTTGTCCTCGACCTCAATCACCTGCGCCGGCCCCAGCGCCAGGGCGCGGCCGGTCCGGTCAAATCGTGTCAGGTAATCGTCGATCAAGTCGCGTTCTGGGCCAGCCCGCAGGCGGCCCACCGCAACGATATGAATGCGCATCAGGTTGCCGTCAGCCTAACGCGCGGAGGCAGAACCCACAGGCGTCTGCCACATCTTTTCCAGCTGGTAGAACTCGCGCACTTCCGGCCGGAACACATGGACGATGACGTCACCGGCGTCGATCAGAACCCAGTCCCCAATATCGGCGCCCTCGACCTTGCACAGAACGCCCAGATCGGCCTTCAACCGCTCGGTCAGCTTTTCCGAAATCGCCGCCACTTGCCGCGAGGAGCGACCGGAGGCGATCACCATGTGATCGGCCATTTCGGACTTGCCGCGCAGCGAAATCTGCACGATGTCCTCGGCTTTATCATCGTCAAGAGATTTGAGGATCGCGGCGAGGATCTGATTGCTCGTCGCTTGGTCGGATGCGGTCATGGCCGGACCACCCTGAATGACGGCTTGCTCCGTCGTGATGTTGAAAGACAGATCATTGTCCCCCTTGCTGCGCGCCGCCTGATCCCCGGCGCCGGGATGGTTTGAAAATAGCAATGCCGCCGGTCCATTTCAACGAATCCACGTTGGTCCAGCCGACGGATTGCGGCACCTGACGCAATTCTGCCACCGATGCAAGCCCCCGTCGCCCTCTCATCTGTCCTTCTGACCCTGTTCCGATCCCAGCATTCGCACTTCCCGCTGCGGGAACGGGATAGAGATTCCGTTCGCCTGAAATGCATCCCAGAGCGCCAGATAGACGTTGCCCCGAATATTGGTCAGCCCCTGCGTCGGGTCGGAAATCCAGAATCGCAACACATAGTCGACGCTCGAATCCCCGAACCCGGTGATGTGGCAGACGGTTTTCTGGTGGCTCAAAACACGTTCGACACTCTGTGCCGCTTCAATCGCGATCTTGCGCACCAAATGCGGGTCGTCGTCATAGGAAGTGCCGAAATGAATATCGAGCCGCACGAAATCATTGGAATGCGACCAGTTCACCACCTGCCCGGTGATCAGGTCTTCGTTCGGAATCAGATATTCCCGCCCGTCCCGTGTGGTAATCGAAACATAGCGCGCGCCCAGCGTGTTGATCCATCCGAACGTCTGACCAAGGCTGATCACATCCCCCGGTTTGATCGACTTATCGAGGAGCAGGATCACCCCCGAAACGAGGTTCGAAACAACCTTCTGCAAACCAAAGCCAAGGCCCACACCGATGGCACCCGAGAGCACAGCAAGCCCAGTCAGATCCACCCCGACCGCCCGCAACCCGATGAAAAACGCGGCGCCATAAAGCACAAGTTGCAGGAACTTCACCGTCAGCACCCGCATGGACGGGCTCAGATCGGTTGTCTCCTGAATGCGCACCGCCGTCGCACGCGAAACCACCCGCGCACCTGCGAACAAGACACCGACGATCAGAACAGCCTGCAACACAACGAGCAGCGACAGCCGCATCTCGCCCGCCGTTATCGCGATCCCGTCCAATATCGCCTCGGCCTCATCGGTGACGTTCAGAACGCTGAGCGTGACCCAGATCCACGCGCCGTATCGGATCACCAGACGCAGCAGGTTGTTGGCAATCAGCCGCGTCGCCAACGCCACCACCAGCCATGCCAGCGACAGCTCCGCCACAATCGCCAGAAGATAGGAGCGTGACGGCCACGTAACCTCGCGCATCACCAGAACAACCGTCCAGATGCCAACCACGAACAGGATCAGTCCCATCCGTTTATGCACGACGAGCAAGTAGCGAAGCCGCCATTTCGGCCAGCCCTCTCGGGTCCGCAGCCATTCATGAAGGATCGGCGCAAGCCACCGGCGCAAGAGGTATGCCGCCAAAAGCAGCCCCAGCATGATGAGAACTTGATAGGCGTTCCAAGGGCGCAAGAGCGAAGCTAGGAAAATCTCGGTATCGGCCCAGATACCCTGCCCGATCTCAATGACGTCCGCCTGTGGTGTTTCTTCGTCCATTGGCCTCCGATCCGTGCGTCCATCCTGAAGCCTCATTTTGCATGCGGCAAGTCCAAACAGCACACCCTTGCGAGACTCAGCACTTGGGTATATCTGCCCTTGCATGAAACGTGTTTTTGATATGGATGATCGGGCCCGCTTGCCGTGGCGCTTCTTTGGCGCGACCCGCACCATTCTGGCTCGACTTTGATCGTTCCGCCCCTCGCTGCAGCGCCTAGTGCTGCAAAATTTGACGTTTCGACATTCACACACATCACGGGAGAGGACCCATGTCCCCCAAAACGCTCTATGATAAAATCTGGGACGCTCACGTCGCCCATGAAGATGCAGACGGCACATGCCTGCTTTACATCGACCGCCACCTCGTCCACGAGGTAACCTCGCCGCAGGCCTTTGAAGGACTGCGCATGGCGGGTCGTCAGGTGCGCGCACCGGAAAAGACAATCGCTGTGCCGGATCACAACGTGCCAACAACGATTGGCCGTGAAAACCCCGACCAGATGCCCGAAGACAGCCGCATCCAGGTCGCCGCGCTCGACAAGAACGCGAAGGATTTCGGCATTCACTACTACCCCGTCTCCGACGTCCGTCAGGGCATCGTGCACATCGTCGGCCCCGAGCAAGGCTGGACCCTGCCCGGCATGACCGTCGTTTGCGGCGACAGCCACACCGCCACCCACGGCGCGTTCGGCTCGCTGGCCCACGGCATCGGCACATCCGAGGTCGAGCACGTGCTCGCCACGCAGACGCTGATCCAGAAAAAGTCCAAGAACATGAAAGTCGAGATCACCGGCAAACTGCGTCCCGGTGTCACGGCGAAGGACATCACGCTTTCCGTCATCGGCAAGACCGGCACCGCCGGCGGCACTGGCTACGTCATCGAATATTGCGGCGAAGCGATCCGCGATCTGTCGATGGAAGGCCGGATGACCGTCTGCAACATGGCCATCGAAGGCGGCGCTCGCGCTGGCCTGATCGCGCCCGACGAGAAAACCTTCGAATATGTCAAAGGCCGCCCGCACGCGCCAAAAGGTGCCGCATGGGAAGCCGCTCTGACCTACTGGAAGACCCTCTTCTCCGATGATGACGCCCATTGGGACAAGGTCATCACCATCAAGGGCGAAGATATCGCACCCGTCGTCACCTGGGGCACCTCGCCCGAGGACGTGCTGCCGATCACCGATGTCGTTCCCGCGCCGGAAAGCTTCTCCGGCGGCAAGGTCGGCGCCGCCCAGCGCGCGCTCGAATACATGGGCCTGACCGCCGGTCAGCGTCTGCAGGACATCGAGATCGACACCGTCTTTATCGGCTCCTGCACCAACGGCCGGATCGAAGACCTCCGCGCCGCCGCTGACGTGGTCAAAGGCAAGAAGGTCAAAGACGGCCTCCGCGCCATGGTCGTGCCCGGCTCCGGTCTGGTCCGTGCCCAAGCCGAAGAGGAAGGCCTTGCCGATATCTTCAAGGAAGCCGGTTTCGAGTGGCGGATGGCAGGGTGCTCCATGTGCCTCGCGATGAACCCAGACCAGCTCGCCCCTGGCGAGCGCTGCGCTGCGACCTCCAACCGGAACTTCGAAGGCCGTCAGGGCCGCGGTGGCCGTACCCACCTGATGTCTCCGGCGATGGCCGCAGCCGCCGCGCTGACCGGCAAGCTGACCGACGTTCGCGAACTGATGTAATCCAGTGGCCCGATGCGCAGGTCGCGTCGGGCCGCTCTTTCCGATACAAGATAACCAAGGGAGACCGCGTTAACGATCTGGCAAGTTTCTGCACCTGCGATATGCATAGGTTGTGCATCGGATGTGTATGGATTGTGCATCACGCGAAATCCCCCGTTTTGCCCCTTAGGGCTATGAGGACACGATGGAAAAATTCGACAAACTCTCAGGGATCGCGGCCCCCATGCCGCTGGTCAATATCGACACCGATATGATCATCCCCAAGCAATTCCTGAAAACGATCAAGCGCTCCGGTCTGGGCGTGAATCTCTTTGATGAAATGCGCTACGATGACAACGGCGACGAGATCGCAGATTTCGTTCTCAACAAGCCCGCCTACCGCGACGCACAGATTCTGGTCGCCGGCGACAACTTCGGCTGCGGTTCGTCGCGCGAACACGCGCCTTGGGCGCTCTTGGATTTCGGCATCCGCTGTGTGATTTCCACCAGTTTTGCTGATATTTTCTACAATAACTGCTTCAAAAATGGCATCTTGCCGATCGTCCTCCCGCAAGAGGCCGTGGACGTTCTGATGAAGGATGCCGAGAAAGGCGCAAACGCCCGTATCGAAGTCGATCTCGAAAATCAGTCTGTGACCAGCTCCGATGGCGAGGTCTTCAACTTCGAGATCGACAGCTTCAAAAAGCACTGCCTGCTCAACGGTCTCGACGACATCGGCCTGACCATGAAAAAGGCCGCGTCCATCGACGCTTTTGAGGCAAAGGCCCAAGCCGAACGCCCCTGGGCCTAAGCAATAACGCCACATTCACAATTATTGCCGACACTCCATACGTGTGTCGGCAATTTTATTTTGCCCGCCTAGATTAGATTTTTGCCAACACGCCAATATGCATTTCGATTCATACATATTGCGGCTCCCACTGCATAATGTGGGAAAAATCTAATATTTATCAATATGATGTGGCGTAGCACTACCAGGCCACAATTTCGGCAAAACATGGTTGCAAAGCTGCACCAGTCCCGTCCCAATTGCGCCCCTGTTTTCTGCAACCAGAAGATGGGTTGTTGAAACGGGAGATCAAATTGGGCAACAATGGGGCAAGAATAGGGCAATGGCATCGGCTGATGTCTCGACCCGAAATAAAATCACGGGACACGGCAGAGCAAAGTACTGTGCCGGACCGAGGCGAGAGCAGGAATGAAACCATGAGCCGTTTAACCGGTGCAATCGGGCGTGCGATATTTGTCGTAATGCTGATCACGACCCCGTCCATTCTTTTGCCCTGGACTCATTCGGATACCATCACGCTCGTCACACTCGTCGCCCTTTTGGCCGGAGCTTACACATTCTTCGAATACAAGAGCGAGCTTCCCAGCATTCTCGAGTTCCGCGATGCTCCGCCGTTTAACCGTATCCGCTTTTTCGCCCTTTTCACTTCTGTTCTCGCGATCTCGCTTGCCTGCAGTGGCAAAGTCGCGCCGACAACCCTAACAACCTTCGTTTCCGCGATTGGCGACTCGATCGGTCGCACAATTGATGTCCCGTTCTCACCGGTTCGCCTGATGGTCCTCATGCTGCCGGAAAATGCGCCGCCGAGCCTTTATTCAACAGTCAGAACAGCAGCAGGTGTCTCCTATCTGGTCTCCGTTCTTGCTATCGCCGCGTTTATCCTGTCCGTCAGGATGAGGGACTGGCCGCATTCGGAAACTGCCTTCAACGTCTGGACGAACCTGCCAAATTTCGATCCAACCGCCGGCGGCGACGTTGTACACCGCCTCAGCCGCGATAGTCAGCTTAACATTATCTTAGGATTTCTCCTTCCATTCATGGTGCCAGCGGTAATCAAGCTGACGTCCGATATCGTCAATCCGATTAGCCTGATGAACCCGCACACACTGATCTGGACGGTTTCGGCATGGGGCGTCATACCTGCATCACTGATCATGCGCGGCATCGCCATGGGCAAAGTGGCCGAAATGATCACCGAACAGCGCCGCGCCAGCTACGGTGCCGAAGATGGCATGATTGGCAGCGCCGCCTAGCGTGGTTCCTTTGTATCCTTCTGGCCTGCTCTGCTCAGTCCGCAGACACGGCGAGGGCCGAAGAATCGACCCTGCGGCTCGCGGTTTATTCGGCCAGCCTCAGCCGTGACGGGCCAGGGATACTGCTGCATGATATTCTAACTCAGGCGCCTGAAATCGGCGCAATCGTCACGGTCATTACCGAAACTCGGCCAGACATCCTCTTACTCACAGACATCGACTACGATGCAGGCGCAACTGCATTGGACGCTTTCCGCACGCAATTGGCGGCTTCGGGTGTCGCTTATCCTTATCACCACGCACCACCACCCAATTCGATACATATCACAGGTCTTGATCTGGATGGCGATGGACGGACCTCCTCCCGCGAGGACCGTCAGGGCTACGGGCGATTTTCGGGAGACGGTGGCCTGGCGCTACTCTCACGCTTCCCCATCCGCACACCGGATATCAAAAGCTACAGCAATCTACTATGGGCCGAGCTTCCTGACACCGAACTCCCCGAAAACATGACACCAGAGGCAAAGGCGTTACAACGCCTCTCCTCATCTTCCCACGTCAACATTCCTATCGCCTTGCCGGATGGCTCGACGCTCACAATATTGGCCTACGCTGCCACGCCACCCGTTTTCGACGACGAATATGACCGCAACGGCCTGCGAAATTCGGCGGAAACGGCCTTCTGGGAGTATTGGCTGGATGGTCATTTCGGCACACTTCCTGATCACTTCGCATTAATGGGGAATGCCAACCTCGATCCCGACCGCGGTGATGGACGCCGTGGCGCAATCAGGTCGCTCCTTCGACACCCTGCGTTGCAGGATCCACTCCCGACTTCTCAAGGTGCAGCCAGTATGCGCCTTGGCGGTGCCGCCGATACCGTCGACTGGCCCGAACCAACCCCCGCCAACATGCGAGTCTCCTACATTTTGCCGGCTAGAACATTGACGGTCGCAGCTGTCGGCGTCGTCTGGCCGCCCTCGGGTTCGGCATTTATCAAGACCGTCGAAACCGCCGGACCGCACCGCCTTGTCTGGACTGATATCGTTATCCCTTAGGGCTTTCTTGACCCTACCCGCGCAACGGGCTACGCGGTGCCAACGCTTTCAGACGAGGAAATTCCAATGTCCAATCCATCGCTCCTCATTCTCGCCGGTGACGGCATCGGCCCAGAGGTCATGACCGAGGTCAAAAAGATCATCAACTGGTATGGCGAAAAGCGCGATATGCCTTTCGACGTATCCGAAGATCTCGTCGGCGGCAGCGCCTATGATGCCCACGGCACCCCGCTTCATGATGATACGATGGCTAAGGCGCAGGAAGTCGATGCAGTCCTGCTCGGTGCCGTTGGTGGCCCCCAATATGATAGCCTCGACTTCAGCGTGAAGCCGGAGCGCGGCCTGCTGCGCCTCCGCAAAGAGATGGATCTCTTCGCTAACCTTCGCCCGGCGCAATGCTTTGACGCATTGGCGGATTTCTCTTCGCTGAAGAAAGATGTCGTTGCCGGTCTCGACATCATGATCGTCCGCGAACTGACCTCTGGCATCTACTTCGGCGAGCCGCGCGGCATTATCGAGGAAGGCAACGAGCGCGTTGGAATCAATACACAGCGCTATACCGAAAGCGAAATCGCCCGTGTTGCTCGCTCCGCCTTCGAAATGGCACGCCGCCGGAACAACAAGGTCTGCTCCATGGAAAAGGCCAACGTCATGGAATCGGGCATCCTTTGGAGAGACGTTGTCACCGAAATCCATCAGGCCGAATATCCTGATGTCGAGCTCAGCCATATGTATGCTGACGCTGGCGCAATGCAGCTCTGCCGCTGGCCCAAGCAATTCGACGTGATCGTCACGGACAACCTCTTTGGCGACCTCCTCTCCGACGCAGCCGCCATGCTGACAGGCTCCCTCGGAATGCTGCCCTCCGCATCTCTCGGGGCACCCATGGCAAACGGGCGCCCGAAAGCACTTTACGAGCCGGTCCACGGCTCTGCGCCCGATATTGCGGGACAGGGCAAAGCAAACCCGATCGCATGCGTCCTCTCCTTTGCAATGGCACTGCGCTACAGCTTCGATCAGGGCGCCGAGGCAGATCGCCTCGAAAACGCTGTTGAAAAAGTTCTCGCTGACGGCCTGCGCACCGCAGACCTGCTGGGCGAGGAAGGCGCACAGCCCGTCTCCACCTCTGAAATGGGTGACGCAATCATCGCGGCGCTCGACGCCAGCCTCTAAGCCAGAGTTTGGACAGGACAAGGCCCTCGCCTTTCGGCGGGGGCTTTTCTTTTCCACCGCCTCCCGCCAATATTTAGGCTGTCAGCAATGAAAGTTCTCCGATGTCAGGGAATATGAAAGGCGCGCTCTACGCGCTGCTCGCCTTCGGAATTTTTTCGACCCACGATGTCATCGTGAAGGTGCTCGGCGGGCAATATTCGCCTGTCCAAATCGTTTTCTTTTCTGTCTTGCTGAGCTTCCCGCTGGCGACGATCATGCTGATGCGGGATGCAACGGCCGATACACTTCTACCAAAACATCCTTGGTGGACCGCACTGCGCACTGTCGCCGCTGTATTGACTGGAATCTCCGCCTTTTACGCTTTTTCAGTCCTTCCGATGGCGCAGGTCTATGCAATTCTCTTCGCCGCACCCCTGCTGATCACGATCCTTGCAATTCCAGTTTTGGGCGAAACAGTTCGGGTCCGCCGCTGGTTAGCCGTCCTCGTTGGTCTGGTGGGTGTGCTTGTCGTTCTGCGACCGGGACAGGCACCGCTTGAGCTCGGCCACCTAGCCGCGCTCGTCGCCGCATTTGGTGGCGCAGTCGCGTCTGTTATCGTGCGCAAAATCGGCCGTGATGAACGTCCTGTCGTCCTGATGCTATATCCAATGGTGGCGAATTTCCTCGTGATGGGCGTGGCGCTTGCATTCGTCTATAAACCCATGCCCGCGGAACACCTCGGACTCCTTGCGATAATATCACTATTTGGCCTCACAGCGGGCCGATTCGTGATCGCGGCCTATAACGCAGGCGAAGCGGTCATCGTTGCACCAATGCAGTATTCCCAGATCCTTTGGGCTACACTGTACGGCTTCTTGTTTTTTGACGAACGGATTGATCTTGGCACAGCGGTCGGCGCCTCAATCATTATCGGCAGCGGCATCTACATTGTGCTTCGCGAAAGCCGTGGCGGCAACTCCTCCACCACACCCGTTCTCCGAACGCGCTCTCGTACGGAAAGCCCGACAAGCTTCCGCATTTCCAGCCTGCTCAGATTACGCGAGCGCCGTCAGGAATCACGTTAGAAGGTCTTGTCAAACCCCGGCAGAGGGGTTAGTCCGCCACCACGGTCGGAGCGTAGCGCAGCCTGGTAGCGCACCTGCTTCGGGAGCAGGGGGTCGGAGGTTCGAATCCTCTCGCTCCGACCATTCCCCGAAAAATCCATAGTTGTGAAAGCCGATTACCCGTTGGGCGGTGCGTCGTCATAATCCGTGCGCAAAATACGCGCGGCATCACCGTCCGGATCCTCATACTGCCGTGACCGCATCGTCCAGTAGAATGCCAGGAGCCCTATGGCCCCAAGGCCGAGCGATGCAGGTATCAAAATGACAAGCACGTCCATTGGCTCACCGCGTCCGTAATGCGTTGACCGACACAATAATCGAGGATGTCGACATTGCAATTGCGGCCATCAGGGGAGTCGCAATGCCCGAGAATGCAAGCGGAATTGCGATAGCATTGTAGATGGCAGCTACACTGAAATTCTCCAAAATCCGGCGTCGTGCGGATCGCGCGGTAACAAACATATCCCAGACCCGATCCAATTCCCGAGACACCAGAACCGCATCTGCAGCGACACGCGTCGCCTCCAATGCACTTGCAGGGGCAATCGACACATGCGCCGTCGCCAGTGCAGCCGTGTCATTTAGACCGTCCCCGACCATAAGGACTTTGCGGCCTGCGTGCTTTCGTTCTTCCAAAACTGCGACTTTCTCATCCGGCAGCATCGATCCGATCCAGTCATCGACCCCAAGCGCATCCGCAATACGCTTCACCGCTTCCTGCGAGTCTCCCGATAGAATCGTTACTGGCACGCCGGCCCCTTGAAGCTCTTTGACCAAGGCTTCCGCGCCGGGGCGCAAAACGTCCTCGAATTCAAAGCGAACGACCGGTTCGCCCTCGACCGCCAGCCATGAACCATCTGCAATGTCTCCGGCACCTGCCCAGCTTCCGCGCCCGAGCCGGACCAGCTTCCCCTGCCAACGACCCTCAACGCCATAGCCCGGGACTTCATGAATATCTTCAATTCGGACAGGAACCGTTCCCTGCTCCGCTGCCGCGGCGACAATCGCCTGCGACCTGGGATGACCCGACGCCGCCGCCAGCGCCGAAGCAACTCCAAGAGCATTTTCACTATATAAACCCGCATTCATCAGCCGCGGCGCACCTGCAGTCAGCGTGCCCGTCTTGTCGAAAAAGACCTCCTCGATCTCTGCCATCCGCTCCAGCGCTGTTCCGTGCTTAAGCAACAGCCCTTTCTTATAGAGCCGCCCCGAAGCCACAGTGCTCACCGCAGGGACAGCGAGCCCCAGCGCACACGGGCAGGTGATAATAAGAACGGCAACTGCGACATTGAGTGCAATCCGCACATCACCAGCGGTGAGATACAGCCAAAGCGCAAAGGCAATAAATGCCAAGAGGTGAACAGCAGGCGCATAGATCCTTGCCGCTTGATCTGCCAACGAATTATATTTGGATTTCGCGGTTTCCGCGACAGCGATCAGATCTGACAATCCATGAAGTAAGGTATCATGACCAACTGCATCCGCGCGCAATCTGACGGCACCGGTCAGATTGATTTCACCCGCCCGCACCATGTCCCCGGGCCCCGCCAAGATAGGGTCAGTTTCTCCCGTCAGGAACGCACGGTTCAGCTCCGTGGAACCTTCAGTAATAACACCATCAACCGGCACCTTGCCGCCCGGCTGA
This sequence comes from Marivivens sp., assembly GCA_017643845.1. GTDB lineage: Bacteria > Pseudomonadota > Alphaproteobacteria > Rhodobacterales > Rhodobacteraceae > JAEPMR01. The sequence goes on from JAEPMR010000010.1 coordinate 41,155, forward strand.
ACCAGTAGCACATCACCAATTTCTACGGTCTTCGTCTCGATCGTTTTGGTTGTTCCGTCAGCCATCACCTTCAATGCCGTCGGGGCTTCAAGTGCAGCCAGCTCCGCTGCGGCGGATCGAGCATTTGATCGCATCCGTTGATCGAGATACCGACCTCCCAAGAGGAAGAACGTCAGTGACAGCGCCGCATCGAAATAGGCATGTTCACCGTGGTTGATGGTCTCGTAGAGCGACATCCCGGCGGCCAAAAGGATCGCAAGCGAAATCGGCACATCCATGTTCAGCCGCGCCGCAGAAACCGCTCTCCATGCTGATTTGAAAAAGGGCTGAGCCGAAAAAGTCACCGTTGGCAGGGCGATCGCTGCTGATAACCAATGAAACAGATCCCGTGTGGCATCTGATGCCCCGGACCAGACCGCCACGGACAGCAGCATCACATTCATCATCGCGAAACCGGCCACGCCCAACCGCATGGCGAGATCACGCGCAGCGCGATCACTGTCCTGTGCAGTGAGTGTGGCCGTGTCTAGCGGCTGCGCCTCATATCCCAGAGCCGAAATTCGTGCCGCCACATCATCGGCACTCACGCCTTCTTTGGCCCAAACCGATGCCCTCTTGCGCGTCAGATTAATCCGAACATCTTCGATATCTGACTGCACGGAGAGTCCGCGCTCGATGGTCGAAATACACCCCGCGCAATGGATCGTGGGCAATGAAATTTGGATCGCACCATCATACAGCCCGCCGTTTTGCCTTGGCAGCGAAGCCGGCGAGGCGACACATCCCGGACATGCGGCAGCGCCAGGGTGTTCGGTTACGCTCATGACTTACTCCACCAGCACCACAACGCGCTGTTTAAAGACTGTTCCATCCTGTGCGATTGCCTCGAACCTCAGGTTCCAGTTGCCGCCAGAGATCGTCACGGGCGCGATATAATCCTGACCATCATAGACAAAGGCGGGAATCTGATCATCCTGTACGTTAGTCGCCCGTCCGAACACACCATCTAGCTGGGCCACTTCAACCGGCGCACCGGCCCCGTCACGTATAACCAGATGCAGGTTCTCGCCTGTAACGTAGGCGCTCACATCCCAGCCGAGTGCCAGCTGCGCGGCGCGGTCATCATCGAAATTCTGACTGGCTACATAGGAATTCTTCACCTCCAGTCCGGGGAATGTCGCGACAGCCTTGAAGGCAAGTACGAGGTTCACCGAAATTATGACGACGAAGAATGACGAAAAAATCAGGAAAAACTTCGGCCCCGTAATTGGCCCTCTGAACATTTGCAGCATGTTATTGTCCTCTTCCATTGAAGAATGTGTCTTCCCAAGTCCGTTCTTTCGATGCTTGGTCTTCAGCCCAAATACGAAAATCCGTACGCTCTGCCACGCTCGGCGGTGTACCGGATGCCGCCGTCACGTAGGCACGCACGTGCAGCATCTCATCAGGTGCGACCTCGACGGTACGGCCTGAATAGCCTTCGAGTGTTATTCTCAGCGGGGAGTCCGGCGTCAGCGTAAATGTCACCAGACGCCTGTCAGGGGACATATTACGGAGTCGGATATCATAGACATTCCGAATTCCACCGTCCGATTGCACGATAAACGTTGGATTCCGCTCAGGAGCAACCGTGAGGTCCAGATCAGAGCGGATGAACAAGGCAAAAATCAGGGCGAACCCGACAGCACTCCAAAGAGCGGTGTAAAGGATCGTCCTTGGTCGGAAGATATGCTTTGAGAGCGCTGGAGTCGGCTGCCCCGCTCGCTCCGCCGCTTCATCTTTCAGCGCGAGATAGTCTACCAGCCCGCGCGGCTTGCCCAGCTTTGCCATGATGTCGTCGCAGGCATCAATACAGAGGCCACAGGTGATACAGGCCATCTGCTGTCCGTCACGAATATCGATTCCCATCGGGCAGACGTTGACGCAGGCCATGCAGTCCACGCAGTCGCCCATCGGCTCGCCCGCTTTGACCGCATCCGAATGTTTGCGGGGCTCACCTCGCCACTCGCGATACCCTATGGTGATTGTATCCTCGTCCATCATCGCAGCCTGAATGCGCGGCCATGGACACGCATAGATACAGACCTGCTCCCGCGCGACGCCACCAAAGAAAAAAGTCGTGGCAGTAAGCACTGCGATTGTGGTGTAGGCAATCGGATGTGCGGTGCCCTGAACCAGATCGACAGCCAGAGTCGGCGCGTCCGTAAAATAAAAAACCCAGGCTCCACCAGTCGCCAGTCCGATCAACAACCAGACAATCCATTTCGTAAGGCGCAGCCGCGCCTTGCGAAAGGACCACGGCGCATTCCACAGACGGACCCGCGCGTTCCGATCTCCCTCGATCCAGCGCTCAACGAGAATGTATAAATCGGTCCAGACCGTCTGCGGACAGGCATAGCCACACCAGACGCGCCCCAGCGCCGAGGTAAAAAGGAACAGGCCCAAGCCAGCCATGATCAGCAGACCTGCCACAAAATAAAATTCGTGCGGCCAAATCTCGATCCAGAAAAAGAAAAAGCGCCGTCCCGCCATATCAACAAGGATCGCCTGATCGGGCATTTCAGGGCCGCGATCCCAACGAATCCATGGGGTCAGGTAATAAATGCCCAGAGTCACCGCCATGATGACCCATTTGAGATTGCGGAACCAACCGTTCACCCGCCGTGGGAAAACCGGCTCTCGTGCCGCATATAAGGACGGGGGATTCTCCGAAGAAGACATACTAATCCCAGAATTTCTGTTCGCGTTCGTTGCTTTTTGCCCTGCATCCACTCGGGCTGCTTTGACATGGATCAACGATTCCGCGAGTTCCCTAAAAGAGTGATCCCCGGGGACGGACGGCCCCGGGGATCGTGCCCTCTCGCCAGAGAGCGCATTCGATCGGGCGACATGCGCGAACAGAACCCGATCGACAAGTTATCCGGCATGGCTGCAATACGCCGGATAATCTCTATTCGCCGCCACCAAGTTGGTGAACATAGGACGAAACCGCCTTGACCTCAGCACCGGTGAGACCCGCAGCTGGCTGCCACTCCGCACCCCAGGCCGGCATCACGCCAAAACGGGCGTTCATAACGGTCTCGGTCAGCGTGGCTTCATCGCCACCGTAGAGCCAGATCGCGTCATTCAGCTGTGGCGCACCCATTTCACGGATCCCTTCGCCAGCATCACCGTGGCAACCTGCACAGTTGTTGAGATAAACCTCTTCACCGAGAGCCAGCTGGGTTGCGTCATGCTCTTGGCCCGAAATGGCAAGGAGATGCTGAACCACGGCAGAGATTTCCTCTTTCGGAAGGATTTCACCAAACGCAGGCATCTCTGTCCAACGGGCGTCAGGCGATTGCTCATTCCGTATCCCGTGCTCGACTGTGTAGGCGATTTCCTCGATCGTGCCGCCCCAAATCCAGTCGTCATCGAGCAGGTTGGGATAACCCGTGGCCCCCGCAGCACCAGAGCCGTGGCACTGGGAGCAATTGGCGAGGAAGATCGCCGCGCCACCATTTACCGCGAATTGGTGCAGCTCGGCATCGTCCGCGATTGCAGCCAGCTCGGTCGTTTCCAGTTTGGCAAGGATTTCAGCGTTCTGCGCCTCGACCGCAGCGATTTCATCAGCCACGTTCTGTCGGGTCGAGTACCCCAAATATCCCGAAGTTGCCTCTTTCAGCATCGGCCATGCTGGATAAGCAATCGTGTACCAGATACCCCACACAATCGTCGCATAGAATATCCAGACCCACCAACGCGGCAGCGGGTTGTTCAGTTCCTCGATCCCGTCCCACTCGTGGCCTGTGGTTCCGACGTCCTGCTTCTTGTTGTCTTTGCTCATGACCGGACCTCCGGATCAGTATTAAATTTCGAGCCACAGTCGCATTCACCGCAACTGCCGCCACAGCCCGCCTCAGTCAGCGGACGATCCTCATGACGAAACGGAACATTCGCCGCGTCACCGTGGATCTCTCGACTGCCTGGCCGGAACGCCCAGACCCACGTGCCAAGGAAGAACACAAACAAGGCAAGCAGCACCCAGCTGTCCGCCAGTTCTCTTAGAAAATGATAATTCATCCCAAGTCCTCCTAGCGGCTCGCATCAGGCGTGAAGGTAGAGAAATCCACCAAGGTTCCGAGCATTTGCAGATACGCGATCATCGCATCCATCTCGGTCAGTTCAGGCTGGCCATCAAAGTTCCGCACCTGAGCACCAGGGTAGCGCTCGACAAGCCCGTCCCAGTCTCCCAGCGGATCGACCTGCACCTCGAAATCCGCAACAGCAGATTCGATCATCTCGTCCGTATACGGGACACCGACAAGCCGATGGGTTTTCATCAGATCCTGAATATAGGTTGCTTCAATCTCGGCATCCGCGAGGAAACCGTATTTCGGCATGACGGATTCCGGCACCACCGCTTGTGGGTCGATGAGGTGGTCGACGTGCCACTCATCCGAATACCGCCCGCCGACACGCGCCAGATCAGGTCCGGTTCGTTTCGAACCCCATTGGAACGGGTGATCATACATCGACTCCGCCGCGAGGCTATAGTGACCATAACGCTCAACCTCATCCCGCATTGGGCGGATCATTTGGCTGTGGCACACATAGCATCCTTCACGGATGTAGATTTCACGGCCCGTCAACTCCAGTGGCGAATACGGTCGGACGCCTTCGACGTCTTCGATCGTGTTTTCCAGATAGAACAGCGGTGCGATTTCGACGATCCCGCCTACAGTGACGACCGCGAAGCTGGCCACCAGCAGAAGCGTCGCGTTCTTTTCCAGAACCTTATGACGATCAAGGATTCCCATGATCTGCTCTCCTTATTCTGCGGGGGTGGCGGCTGCCTCGGATGCCGCGGGCACGCGGTTTCCAAAGGCCGTCATCCAGAGGTTGTAGCACATGATCAGCGCACCAGCGAGGTAAAGCACCCCACCAAGTCCACGTACGATGTACATCGGAAGCTTGGCGCTCACGGTGTCGGCAAAGGAATTCACAAGGAACCCTTGCGCATCGACTTCACGCCACATCAGGCCTTCCATGATACCGGTCACCCACATCGAAGCGGCGTAAAGCACGATACCGATGGTCGCGAGCCAGAAGTGCCAGCTGACCAGACGCAGGCTGTAAAGGCGTTCCTTATTCCACAGGCGCGGCGTCAGGAAGTAGAGCGCTGCAAAAGTAATCATCCCATTCCAGCCAAGAGCACCGGAATGCACGTGACCAATGGTCCAGTCAGTGTAATGCGACAGTGAGTTAACCGCACGGATCGACATCATCGGCCCTTCAAACGTGGACATGCCGTAGAATCCGAGGCTGATCACCATCATGCGAATGATCGGGTCGGTGCGGATCTTGTCCCATGCACCCGAAAGCGTCATCAGACCGTTGATCATACCTCCCCAGCTGGGCATCCACAGGATCACCGAGAACACCATACCGAGAGTCGACGCCCAGTCAGGCAGCGCGGTGTAGTGAAGATGGTGCGGACCTGCCCAGATGTAGAGGAAGATCAGCGCCCAAAAGTGGATGATCGAGAGCTTATAGCTGAACACAGGCTTCTCGGCTTGCTTGGGCACGAAATAATACATCATCCCCAAGAAACCGGCGGTCAGGAAAAAGCCCACTGCATTGTGGCCGTACCACCACTGGGTCATCGCATCCTGCACACCCGCGAAAAGCTGAACTGAACGCGATCCGAAGATCGAGACTGGGACAGAGAGGTTATTGACCACATGCAGCAACGCCACCGTGACGATGAAGCTCAGGAAAAACCAGTTCGCAACGTAGATATGTGGCTCTTTGCGCTTGATAATCGTGCCAAGGAAGACTGCCAGATAGGCAACCCAGACGATTGTGAGCCACAGGTCAACATACCATTCAGGTTCCGCATATTCCTTGGATTGCGTTGCCCCCATTAGATAGCCGGTCGCGGCGAGCACAATAAACAGGTTGTAGCCCCAGAATACGAACCAATGGAGGTTTCCACCCCACAGGCGCGCGGCACTGGTGCGCTGAACGATATAAAAGGACGTTGCAATCAAGGCGTTGCCGCCGAACGCAAAAATCACCGCCGAGGTGTGCAGCGGACGCAACCGCCCGAAGTTGCCGTAGCCCTGCAGAAACTCGAAATTGAGCGCCGGAAAAGCAAGCTGGAACGCGATGAAAACGCCAACCAGAAATCCGGCGACCCCCCAAAACGCGGTCGCTATGACACCCGCCCGAATTACGCCGTCGGCATAGCCCGTATCGGCAACTTTCGGCCCGTCACCTGCGGTTCGCACCGTCCAGATGAACAAGCCGGTCGCTACCGCCATCACGATCAGAGCATGTACCTGGTATGCCAGGTCACGAGCCCAGTTCGCGGCAAGTGCGGCAAGAAGGGCGATAATGCCCAATGCCGCAATCTTAATCCAATCCCACATGAGATCTGTCCCTTATTTTTCGGCTGGGCACACGTCGCCCAGTCGTTCAGCTGTGGGTTGGGTTTCCCAAAACGCCCGCACCGCTGCCTTGATCCATGTCAAGTTTTTCCCAGCTAGCGTTTGCTAGGGATCGATTATGAAAATTTCGGAACTGGTCGCGCGGCCCATATCACGGCGCAGTTGGCCGCTGGCCTTGGGAGAGTCCAAATGACCTACAAGACAATCAGCATTGTCGTCACTGACGACAGCAGCGACGAAACCGCTCTGCGGTACGCTGCTGCTTTCGCCGAATCGCAAGATGCGCATCTAGACGTGCATTGCGTTGGCGTAGACCCCGCCCGATATGAACCTCTACCTGCCGGCGCTGCCGCGGTCGTCCTTGAAACCGGCGCTGCCGAAGCCATGGAACAGGCGGAAAAACTCAGCGCTTGGGCCAAGGAAGTCCTGCCCAGAACGATGAACAAAGCCTCGGTCAATCCAGTTGTCATTCCACATCTGGGCCTTGATACGCTTGTTTCACGACAAACCAGATATTCCGACCTGATTATTGCGAGCCAGCCTTATGGCAAACAGCGCAAGCCGCTTCAGGTTACCGTACTTGAGGCCGAGCTTTTTGGCACAGGTGCCCCGGTCCTGATGGTGCCGGAAGGCGCTGAATTTGGCAGCCTGGATCGCATTGTCGTCGGCTGGAACGAGAGCAGCGAATCCTTTGCCGCGATTCGCGGTGCGATGCCCCTGCTGCGAGCCGCCAGCCATGTGGACATAGTAATGGTCGATCCGCCTTCCCACTCACCGGAGCGCGCCGACCCGGGCGGTGCCATCTGCCTGATGCTCGCACGCCATGGTGTCAAAGCAGAGGTTTCGATCCTCGCCAAGACACTTCCCCGCGTTTCGGAGGTCATCGAGCGGTTTTCCGAGGAACACAACGGCTCAATGATTGTCATGGGTGGCTATGGTCACTCGCGTTTCCGCGAGTCGATCCTGGGAGGCGCGACCCGCGACATGCTCGAGGGTGCCAAACGCCCGTTGCTACTGGCCCACTAAATTGCAGGACCGGCATAAAAACCTCTGGAAAAGCGCGGCTTGGTCAGGAGACCAGGCCACCGTCCATGTCGTCGCCGGTTTCAATCAAAAGGTCTTGGAAGTCGGGAACAACAATCCGCCGTTTCCCGTCCAGTTGGATGATACCTTCCCGCTTCAGAGCAGAGATCTGCCGACTGACTGTTTCAAGCGTCAGCCCCAGATAATCCGCCATCGCCTCTCGCGTCAGCGGAAGGTTTACCACAATCGGGCCAGACAAGGGCGCCATGCCGATCACCGATTCGCGACGGGCTATGATTGTAAGGAGGCTGGCAATTTTTTCTCGGGCGGTCTTGCGTCCCAGAACGAGCATCCATTCCCGCGCGGCGTCCAACTCGTCGAGGGTCATGTCCAAAAGCCTTTCGGACACATGCGGTGTCGTAGTCAACAACTCCTCAAACGGTTTCCGGCGGAAACAGCACAAGGTCACGTCACTCACTGCCGTAACATCATAAGGCGACGTCGCACGACCGGGACGACCGATGAAATCCGACGGCAGGAGAAGCCCCACCATCTGTGTTCGGCCATCCTCCAGCGTCTGGCTCAATGTCGCCACCCCGGCCACCACAGACGCCACAAAAGGCATTTCGTCGTCCGCCCAGGCAATCGTCTGCCCAGGCTCGTAGTTCCTGTAGTACTTGATCTGCTCAAGCCGCTCGAGCTCGTCCGCGTCACAGCGCGCACAAACGGCCCGATGCCGAATAGGGCATTCACTACAATCAGCTTTCGCCATCAAAAGCGCCATTCGACCCCACAAAATGCAACTATTGAAATCCCCGGCACCGCCGGTTGTTTTCTGCAAGTTAACGGATCACAATTCCAATGACCACTCAAAGCGAACTCCGCGATCTCGGACTTTTTGACGCCCGTGTCCCGCGCTACACATCCTATCCGCCTGCCAACCATTTCTCAGAGGCCACCGACCCTGAACTGACAGCGCAGTGGCTCTCTGCTGTTCCGGTCAAGGGGCGCGTTTCGCTTTACGTCCATATCCCCTACTGCCGCCGTCTTTGCTGGTTTTGCGCCTGCCGGACCCAAGGCACCTCAACCAACCGACCTCTCGTTCCCTATCTGGAACAAGTCGCGAAAGAATTTGCGATCGTCGACCAATATTTGCCGAAAGATGTCCGCGTCAGCCATATCCACCTCGGCGGTGGCACACCGACAATCCTCGACCCCGAACTGATCGAGCAACTCGGCTCAATTGTGAACACCTTCCGTCCGAAAGATGATGATCTGGAATTCTCGGTCGAAATCGACCCGACCGAAGTTGATCAGGCTCGCATAGACGCCCTTCGGAACATTGGAATGACCCGTGCCTCAATCGGCGTTCAGGATTTTGACCCGCTTGTGCAAAACTCGATCGGCAGAGAACAGAGCTACGAAGACACGCGCAACGTCGTCAACATGCTGCGTGCGGCTGGTGTTACGTCATTGAACATGGATATTCTCTATGGCCTGCCTCACCAGACCCGTGCGAGGCTGACCGACTCAGTTCAAAAGGTTCTGTCACTCTCGCCGGATCGTGTCGCGCTCTACGGTTATGCCCATGTTCCATGGATGGCAAAGCGGCAAGTGATGATCCCGAGCGAGGCCCTCCCCCATGCAGAGGACCGCCTTAAGCTGTTCGAAACCGCACGGAAACTTTTCGTATGGGACGGCTACGAAGAAATCGGCATCGACCATTACGCCCGCCCCGAAGATAGTCTGGCTATCGCCGCACGTCAGGGAACTATGCGGCGAAATTTCCAAGGCTACACCGAAGACAGTGCAGAAGTCCTGATTGGTTTTGGCGCGTCCGCTATTTCCCGTTACCCGCAAGGGTACGCTCAAAACCACTCGACATCGTCACGCTATGCAGCCGCAATCGAGGCAGGTTCACTTGCGACGGCGCGGGGCCATGCCATGACCCGAGATGATCTGTTGCGCGGTGCCATGATCGACGATCTGATGTGCCAGTTCGAATTGGACACGGAGGCACTCGCTCATCGCTTTGGCACAACGCAGCTCGCTATCTTCGACATGACGGAATCACTCCGGCACCGCTTCGCAGACTACATCGACGTCAAAGGCAGCAAAATTCGCCTGATCAAAGACGCGCGCCTGATCGCGCGCCTCGCGGCTCAAGAGATCGACGCCTATTTAATGCCCGACGGGCGGCATAGTCGCGCAATGTAACACGTTTCGGGGACATCCACATGCTTCCCCCTTTTATTCGGCCTTTGTTCCTTATATGACGCGCCCGTCTCAATGAAGGAGCAAAGCCAATGGGCTACAAAGTCGTCGTCGTCGGCGCCACCGGTAATGTGGGCCGCGAAATGCTGAACATCCTCGCCGAGCGCGAGTTTCCTGTGGACGAGATCGCTGCGCTGGCCAGCCGAAAATCTCTCGGCACCGAAGTCAGCTTTGGCGACAAGACACTCAAAACCCAGGATCTCGATGCGTTCGATTTTGCAGGCTGGGACATGGCGCTGTTTGCAATCGGTTCTGATGCAACAAAAACCTACGCGCCAAAGGCGGCCGCTGCAGGCTGTGTTGTCATCGACAACTCCTCGCTCTACCGCTACGATCCCGACGTTCCGTTGATCGTTCCCGAAGTGAACGCCGATGCTATCCACGGCTATTCCAAGAAGAACATCATCGCCAATCCGAATTGCTCGACCGCTCAGATGGTTGTCGCTCTCAAGCCGTTGCACGACCGCGCCAAAATCAAGCGCGTCGTCGTTTCGACCTATCAGTCCGTTTCCGGCTCAGGCAAAGAAGCGATTGACGAGCTGTGGGACCAGACCAAAGGCATGTACGTGCCGGGCCAGGAAGTCGCGCCGTCGGTTTACCCCAAACAAATCGCCTTCAACGTGATTCCGCATATCGACGTATTCCTCGACGACGGATCCACGAAGGAGGAGTGGAAAATGGTCGCCGAGACCAAGAAGATTGTCGATCCTTCAATCAAGGTCACCGCAACCTGCGTTCGGGTCCCTGTGTTCGTCGGTCACTCCGAAGCCATCAACATCGAATTCGAGGACTTCCTTGATGAGGAGGAGGCTCGTGACATCCTGCGCGAAGCACCCGGCATCATGGTAATCGACAAGCGGGAAAACGGTGGATACGCCACTCCAGTCGAATGTGTAGGTGATTTTGCGACGTTTATCAGCCGCATTCGTCAGGACAGCACAATCGAGAACGGGATCAATCTCTGGTGTGTGTCGGACAACCTCCGTAAAGGCGCTGCTCTGAACGCTGTTCAGATCGCTGAGGTACTCGGGCAGCGCGTGCTGAAGAAGGGCTAAACCGCCTCGAGCCGATCTAAGAGAACGCCCGCCATCTGGCGGGCGTTTTTGATTCTATTCGAGCGGTTGACAAGCGCAAAAAACACGTAAAAGGAGAAATATCCCCAGATTATCCTTGGCAAAATCCCACTGATCAGCACTGCAATCTGGAATTTTCTCGGTTTTTTTACACCTTTAGTATAATTTTAGATACGTCTGATGCTCTTAGGAGCCTTTTGGCACAAAGACAGCACCAGCAAGTCTCGGCTAGGTTGATGACGTGAGATGGTCTCCCCCAACCCGGATCAGATCACAACCCAACCTAAGTCCCGGGCTGACTGTAAGCCCCCCAATTTTCCCTGCTGGCGAGCAGGTAGCCCGGGACAGAATAAATTGGAACTGAGTGATGTCTTTGCTCAAGAAAGCACGTGAGGGAAGGATTTCGGCCCTCGAGACTTTGGCAGCACGTCCCCTGAAGACAATCGTCAGACGGGGCAACCTCCGGCTGATCAAAGCTTAACCCCTACTTAAAGAATTAAGATAAGGGTCGCATCGCTGATGCGGCCCTTCTTTTATGACACTGTTTCAAAACGTCCCGTTTCCGGGTGGTAGCATTCCACCGTTCCCTCACCGATATCATTCCAGAGTCCGTGAAGGCTCATCATTTCACTCTCAACGGCCTCTTTGACGAACGGGAACGTCATCAGATTTTCGAGAGAAACAAGAACCGCTTCTTTCTCAAGCGCGTCGCATCGCTCCTGATCATCGCCTTCCGGCAATCTGTCGAACCCGGGGCGCAGAATATCCATCCACCGCCCAATAAAGCTCGTTTTCTTGTCGAGCTCAGGCGCGCGCCCGGAGCACATTTCATAACACCCTTTCACGCCACCGCAGCTCGAATGTCCGAGCACGATTAGATGCGCGACCTTCAGTGCATTTACGGCGTATTCCACGGCGGCCGAGGTCCCGTGGTATTCGCCATCGGGGTTATAGGGAGGTACGAGGCTCGCAATATTTCGGTGAATAAAAAATTCACCCTGATCCGCCCCAAAAATCGACGTTACATGCACACGGCTGTCGCAGCATGAAATCACCATCGCACGCGGATGTTGTCCGATCTCCGCGAGGCGTTTGTACCATGCTCTATTGTCCGAGTAATTCGTCGCCCTCCATCCCAGATAGCGTTTTGCCAGATAGTCGGGGAGGGGCTTGGCATTTTTCATCTTTTGATCCGTTTATTGTCCCTACTGGATTGATACGCAGCTTTCATGGGAATTTCGAGTGCTTTCCCTTTGTGCTTGCCTCTTGCGGCCACTTATTGCGGCGCTACTCTGCAACCGAACAAAATAAATAGGCTCATCATGACCGTCAGCTTTGCCGCCCCTTCCGATAGGGATATTCCACTCCATGCCGTCGCCCCCGCTGATCTGGAATCCCTGCTCGATGGGCTCCCGCCTGCACAATCCACATGGGCACGGGCGAACGGCTACGCCGCGAAGCTCGGCCAGACCATCGCAATCCCCGGCATTGACGGCAAAATCGCCTGTGCAATCGTCGGCGTCGGTGATGCAAAATCTCGGCGGCGGACTCGGTTCGGAACGGCACGCGCCGCTTCCCAATTGCCAGCAGGCACCTATGCGATCAGCGCTGGCGCAAGTCCCGCACTTCGCGCCGAAATCGCTCTGGGCTGGCTCATGGAGTCTTATCGCTTTTCTCGTTATCGCGACCAAGATCAGCCAAAGGCGCGGCTGGCTCGTCCCGATGGGATCGATTGGGAGAGGATCGAAGCGATTGCTACAGGAGAATACCTGACACGCGATCTGATCAATACGCCCGCATCAGATATGGGGCCAGATGCCCTCGAAGGGGCGGCACGTGATCTTGCGGAAAAATTCTCTGCCGAAATCTCGGTCATCACCGGCGACGAACTTCTGTCGCAGAACTTCCCCCTCATTCATACCGTCGGTCGCGCCTCAACCCGCGCACCCCGCCTTATCGACATGACCTGGGGCAATTCCGGTCCGTCAATCGTTCTGGTCGGGAAAGGTGTCTGTTTTGACACGGGCGGTCTTAACATCAAGCCAAACTCTTCGATGGGACTGATGAAAAAGGACATGGGCGGCGCAGCCACCGTCCTTGGTTTGGCGCATATGATTATGTCTCTGAACTTGAATATCCGACTGAGAGTACTGATCCCCGCAGTGGAAAACAGTATTTCCGGCAATGCATTCCGCCCGCAGGACATTCTGAACTCTCGCAAGGGATTGACCGTCGAGATCAACAACACAGACGCTGAAGGGCGCCTTGTTCTAGCCGATGCGCTGGCACTCGCTGATGAGGCAAAACCCGATCTGGTAATCTCTATGGCCACGCTCACGGGCGCAGCCCGCGTCGCGGTCGGAGGTGACATCGCCCCCTTCTTCACGGATGAAGACCAGATCGCCGCAAAAATTAGCGCAGCAGGCGCGGCGGCCCTTGATCCGGTCTGGCGCCTCCCCCTCCACCCTGCCTATGAGGCCATGATCGAGCCGGGCATCGCTGACCTCGACAATGCTCCGTCCGGTGGGCAAGGCGGCGCAATTACCGCCGCGCTTTTCCTGCGCCGGTTTGTAACTGCATCCTACGTTCATTTCGACATCTACGGCTGGCAGCAGGCCGCTGCACCCGCCCGCCCGAAGGGTGGCATAGGCCAAGGTGCCCGCGCACTCCTCGAAGCCTTGCCGAGCCTGCTTGACGCGTGATCGACCCACGATTTCACCCCGTTAACGCCCGCGTCGCGTCAGCAGCTCTTGCCGGACATGTGCCTGACCGCAAATTGGTCAGCGGAACAGAAATGTCCGTTAAAATCGCTGTCGCAAGCCTGTGTTCAGCGCCGGCTGGCCCTTGCCTGCGGCAGCTCAGCTACGGCGCAGCGGTCGATTGCTATGAACAGCACGAGGGATGGAGCTTCGTCCGCTCGCGATTGGATGGCTATGTCGGGTATCTCCCCAATGAGTCTCTGACAGCAGATGCCCGTCAAACGACTCACATCGTCAGCAATCTCGCCACCCTCGCCTACATTGACGAAGACCTTCGTGCACCTGATCCGCTCTGGCTCCCGTTTGGTGCCAAACTACAGGTAATCGACGAACGGCGTCATTATTTCGAAACGGACGCGGGATTTGTTCCTAAAAAACACCTGCGGCCGTCTGATCGCCCATTCTCTGATCCAGCAACCGTTGCGCAATTATTCTTTGGCGCACCCTACCTCTGGGGAGGAAACTCTCCTATGGGAATTGATTGCTCGGGTCTGGTTCAATTAGCCTACACCGCCTGCGGGCTCCAATGCCCGCCTGACAGCGATCTTCAATGCAGGGATTTTGGCACATCTCTCCCCGCTGACACGACACCCAACCGAGGCGATCTGGCGTTTTGGGACGGCCATGTCGCGGTCTTTGTCGATGAGGCCGTCTTGCTTCACGCCAACGCTCATTTCATGGCGGTCACCTATGAACCATTCGAGCAGGCGCGCCTTCGCATCGCGGCCCAAGGCGGTGGACCCGTCATCGGCATCAAACGACCCTGTTAAATCTCGTCAATCATCGACGGCGCGGATCAGCTTCCTCTCCAGAACACGAAGCACCTGGCGTAAATCATCCCCCCGCTTCAGGATGCGCCCGTCCATTCCGATCACAGCATATTGCCCCTGCTTCAATCGCAGCTTTGGCCGTTTCTCTATGCGATAGAGCGGCTGTTCCGCAGTTCGACGAAACACAGAGAATACAGCAACATCCCGCAAACAAGATATTCCGTAGTCTCGCCACTCTCCGGCAGCGACCATGCGCCCGTAAAGTCCGAGGACAACCGCCAGCTCTGTTCGGTGAAATGCCACCTGCTCTGGGCGCTTTCCGCTGAAATGGGTTACCGTGTGTAAGGTCATACCAACAGAGTTGCGCCTATAGCGCCACAAATCAAGCGCCTTAACCTTGCCTTAATATTTCCCCAAACAAGCCCCGATCCGCACGCAGCCGCGCCGCAATGGATATTTAGCAGTGAATATGAGCGATATGCTTACCCGGCGAGGCGACTTAATTGCCCCCACCCAGTTCGGCTCGTCGGGATATCGCCCCCTTAGTTGGCCTCCGCGTCCCCAACACGCGGAGGCTTACTTCTTTCTAGCCACATGAAATCCGATCAATCCTGTGGTCAGCACCAACATGGAAATTGATCCGGTCAGGCAAATAATCCATCGTCACCATCTGCCCCGGTCGGATCACGCGAACAGGATCAAGGATCAGCACCCGTTCCAGATCGGTTGCTGGCGCACCGATAAGTCCGGCTCGCGAATTGGCATCGCAGCTGTCTTCGGACACGGGCGGGAGGCTCCGCAATTCAGGACCGGCCACGCATGACGCCAAAAGGAAACATGCGAAAAGCGGTGCAAAAATCGAAAATTGTCGGGTCATAACAGTGCTCCGTCGCGGACAAGGTATCGACCTACCACTTAAACTCTATGGTTGAATACAATCACGCTTTCCGCAACGGTAACACAGTAATTCGAGGGAGAGATTTCATGCGCACCAAAGCCGCAGTCGCCACCGCCGCCGGAAAACCACTTGAAATCATGGACGTTAATCTCGACGGTCCCCGTGCGGGCGAAGTCCTGATCGAGGTCAAAGCAACCGGTATCTGTCACACGGACGAGTTCACCCTTTCCGGTGCAGACCCCGAAGGCCTTTTTCCTGCAATTCTTGGACACGAAGGCGCAGGGGTCGTGCTTGAAGTCGGCGCTGGCGTAACATCGCTCAAGCCCGGCGATCACGTTATCCCGCTCTACACCCCAGAATGCCGCGAGTGCGAATACTGCCTCAACCCGAAAACCAATCTCTGCCAGTCGATCCGAAGCACGCAGGGCCAGGGCCTTATGCCCGATGGCTCATCGCGCTTCTCAACTCTCGATGGCGACCCCATCCTTCACTATATGGGCTGTTCGACCTTCTCGAACCATACCGTCCTGCCTGAAATCGCTCTGGCAAAGGTGCGCGAGGACGCGCCATTCGACAAAATTTGCTACATCGGCTGCGGTGTTACGACAGGAATTGGCGCGGTGATCAACACCGCGAAAGTCGAAATTGGAAGCCGCGCCATCGTGTTTGGCCTAGGCGGGATCGGACTCAACGTAATCCAGGGTCTTCGCCTTGCTGGCGCTGATCAGATTGTTGGCGTGGATCTCAACCCTGACAAAAAACCAATGGCCGAAAAGTTTGGCATGACCGATTTCGTCAACCCTACGGAGGTCGATGGCGATCTCGTCGCCTACCTCGTCAACTTAACCAAAGGTGGCGCTGACTACACATTCGACGCAACCGGCAATGTTCAGGTGATGCGCACCGCGCTGGAGAGCGCACACAAGGGCTGGGGTGAATCAATTATCATCGGCGTTGCGCCCGCAGGTGCTGAAATTGCCACCCGCCCATTCCAGCTCGTCACAGGTCGCAGCTGGCGTGGCACCGCTTTCGGCGGCGCGCGCGGCCGAACTGATGTCCCCAAAATCGTGGACTGGTACATGGAGGGCAAAATCGAAATCGACCCGATGATTACGCATACGCTCTCGCTGGGAGACATCAACAAAGGCTTTGACCTGATGCATGCAGGCGAGTCGATCCGCTCGGTCGTCGTCTACTAATTTTGTCTCGGATTAATCGCTTGTCCGGGGTCACGGCCCCGGATCAGGCTCCGGTATCGCTGCGATAGCGCGCGAGGAATGTCATGACCGCCTCATGCGCTACATGCTTGATCTCGTCCTCCGAAAATTCGCTTCGGATTCCGAAAATTATCTGGGGATAGAGCAGCGCTTGGCAAAGCTCGGTAAACTGATCCGCCGCGAGCTCGAAATGCTCGACATGCAATTCCCCCCGTTCAGCGGTCGCTCGGAAATACTCGGCGAGCCGACGCTGGCCCATCAATGGCCCCGCCTCATAGAACTCGCGGCCCAATTTCGGGAAACGCTCAGCCTCGGCGACACAAATTCGAAAGATTTTGATCGAGAAATCCGACAAGGTGAAACGAACGATTTGCTCGGCTACAAAGTGCAGGACAAGCTCCGCCGGAGCCGTCGGGTCAATACTTGCCTCTGCACCGTCCGCCATTCTCTGGCATTCAGTGCGGACCACCTCGACAAAGAGCTGCTCTTTATCCTGAAAATAGCTGTACAAGGTCGCTTTAGAGACACCCGATACACGCGCGATCTCATCAACACCCGCACCTTCAAATCCACGAGACAGGAACACCTGCCGCGCCCCGTTTAACACGTCGTCGAACTTGCGCCCGCGTTTCGGTTGTTCCGACCCATCCACTATGATGCCTCCCACAGGGTTTCAGACTATCGGCATCCACATAACCGGAGCAAGCCTTTCACGCACGGGGTTGAAAGATTGGAAGCAATCAATAACTTAGAATTATTCTAAAGGAGCTAGCTATGATCCCTGGTGTCAGCACACGGAGGCGTTTCGCCGACCTCAGCGAACAGGAAATTCTCGCCCTCGCCATTTCGTCGGAAGAGGATGATGCGCGTATCTATCGATCCTACGCAGAGCGTCTGCGTGCGGACTATGCCGCAACTGCGAAGATCTTTGACGGAATGGCTGAGGAAGAAGACGAACACCGCAGACGCCTGATTGATTTGCACGAACACCGCTTTGGCAGTGTCATCCCGTTGATTCGCCGCGAACACGTATCCGGCTTTTACGCCCGCCGCCCTGTTTGGCTCGTCGAGAACCTGAGCATCGAACGCATTCGGGACGAAGCTGCACAGATGGAGCGCGACGCGGAACGTTTCTATCGCGCGGCGGCCGCTCGAACGAGTGATGCCGATACACGAAAACTCCTCGGCGATCTTGCGGCAGCAGAGGCGGGACACAACGCCAAGGCAGAAGACCTCGAGCGCGAACATCTCAGCGACAACAACATCGACAAGGAGAAAGACGCATCCCACCGCCAGTTCGTGCTGACATGGGTTCAGCCCGGCCTGGCAGGCTTGATGGACGGCTCGGTATCCACGCTCGCGCCGATCTTCGCCACAGCATTCGCCACCCAAGACACAGGCACGACTTTCCTCGTAGGGCTCGCGGCCTCCATAGGAGCGGGTATCTCTATGGGCTTCACCGAGGCCGCTTCCGACGATGGGCAGATCTCAGGCCGTGGCAGCCCCGTCAAACGAGGGCTTGCCTCTGGCGTGATGACCACGCTCGGTGGCCTAGGGCACGCACTCCCTTATCTGATTCCCGATTTCTGGACAGCCACGATCACCGCCATTATCGTGGTTTTCATCGAACTTTGGGCGATTGTCTGGATCCAGAACAAATACATGGACACCCCTTTCCTACGCGCAACATTTCAGGTCGTTCTCGGCGGCGCCCTCGTTTTCGCCGCAGGTGCCTTGATCGGCGGCGGCTAGCCATCTTTTTGCACGCCACCCTGTTCCAAGCATCAACCAGACCGGATAGAAGAGCGGCAAACCTATAGGAGCACTCCCAATGACCACGCCCAAACCTGTCGTTCTGTGTATTCTGGATGGCTGGGGCAAGCGTGCAGATACCACGGCAAACGCTCCGGCGCTGGCAAAAACCCCGGCATTTGACTCGATTATGGCAACTTGCCCCAACGCCGAACTGATCACCCATGGCCCGGATGTCGGTCTTCCAAGCGGGCAAATGGGTAACTCCGAGGTGGGGCATACCAATATCGGTGCGGGCCGCACCGTTGCGATGGACCTCGGCCAAATCGACCTATCAATCGAGGACGGTAGCTTTGCCACTATGTCAGCATTGCAGACCTTCATCGCAAAACTTCAAAATAGTGACGGAACCGCCCACTTGATGGGCGTTGTTTCCGATGGCGGGGTTCACGGCCACATCAGCCACATCAAAGCGGCGATTGAGGCCATCACTCGGGCCGGTGTCCCGGTGATTTTGCACGCAATAACCGACGGTCGCGACGTCGCTCCGAGTTCCGCACTCGATTACCTTTCAGATCTGGTGAACACGCTGCCAGAAAATGCCCGCATCGGGACAGTCATTGGAAGATACTACGCCATGGACCGCGACAACCGGTGGGAGCGGGTCCAGACAGCCTATGATGCGATCGTTCACGGAAGGGGCAGCACGGCAGCACCTGACGCCATTTCCGCCGTCAAAGCTTCGTATGAGGCCGAAAAGACAGATGAATTCATTGTCGCAACAGCAATCGGCCCTTACAGCGGTATGGTCGATGGAGATGGGTTCTTTTGCCTCAACTTCCGCGCCGACCGCGCACGGGAACTATTGGCCGCAATCGCAGACCCGGACTTCGATGGCTTCAATAGGGGGCTACAGCCGTCGCTCACGGCACGCCTCGGAATGGTCGAATATTCAGACCATCACAACGATTGGTATGAAACAGTTTTCCCAAAACGGAAGATCGTCAATACGCTCGGGGCATGGGTCGCGCAGCACGGCCTGACGCAGTTTCGCCTCGCCGAGACCGAAAAATACCCGCATGTGACCTTCTTCCTCAATGGCGGGAAAGAAACACCGGAACCAGGCGAAGACCGCCACATGCCGAAATCCCCCAAAGTCGCCACCTACGACCTGCAGCCGGAAATGTCTGCGTCCGAAGTCACCGATCACTTCGTCGCGGCAATTGAAAAGGGCTACGATCTCATCGTAACCAACTACGCCAACCCCGATATGGTCGGGCACACTGGCGATCTTGGGGCCGCCATCAAAGCCTGCGAAGCGGTCGATCAGGGACTCGTACGCGTTCTCGACGCACTTGAAAAAGCCGGTGGCGCAATGGTCATCACGGCCGACCACGGCAATTGCGAAATCATGGTCAATCCCGAGACTGGCGGCCCTCACACCGCACATACGCTCAGCCCGGTCCCCGTCGCCATAGTCGGTGCGCCGGAGGGCACAACGCTTCGCAATGGGATACTCGCAGATCTGGCCCCGACCGTCCTCGACCTCATGGACCTCGAACAGCCGCCTGAAATGACCGGCCGCAGCCTTATGCGCCCATGAACCGGCTGGCAGTATTCCTGCTGACCGTCGCTTTGGCGGGTGGGGCTACCGCACAGGGCGCCCATCCAACCGAGATTGCCAAGATCGCGTCCCAACGCCTCAAAGAAGCAGCGACCCACCTACAATCCGCCGAAAGCGGAAGAGACCGGGTCGCCGCCCTGACAAACGCGATACGCGCATATGAGGACGGATTATCCGCACTGCGCGACGGGATACGTCGCGCTGCAATACGCCAGTCCACCCTTGAAACTGACCTCGCGGCACGTGAAGCCGATGTGACGCGTCTACTCGGCGTGCTCCAGACCCTCTCTCGCACGCCACCATCAGCCCTACTCTTGCACCCTGACGGACCAGCAGGAACAGCACGTTCCGGGTTGTTGCTGGCAGAGGTGACACCCGCACTCCAACAGGAAGCGCGTGAATTGGCCGCGCTTCTGGATGAACTCGAAATTCTGCAATCACTTCAGGAAAACGCCGAGACCACCCTGAATGAAGGACTTACAGGCGCACAACAGGCGCGAGCGGAATTGAGCGATGCGCTCGGGGACCGGCGCGAGCTGCCAAAACGCTTTATTGACGACCCGATTGGAACCGCGCTCCTGATTGCCTCGACAGAAACGCTGGACGCATTTGCATCAGGTTTGGGTGGAACCATTGCCGAGACACTCGACACGGATGCCCCTGATGCGACACAGCTGAAAGGCACACTTCCGCTCCCTGTCAACGGGACCATCTTGCGGCGGGCCGGTGATATGGATGCCGGAGGCAACGTTCGCCCCGGCATCGTCATTGCCACCCGCCCGGAAGCACTCGTCACCGCACCGGCAACAGCGACCGTACGCTTCCACGGACCACTTCTTGACTACGGAAATGTCGTCATCCTGGAACCCGCGCCCGATGTTCTCCTCGTCCTTGCGGGCCTCGACGCGCTCTACGCAGAGGTCGGGACCATTCTACCTGCAGGGGCTCCTATCGGACTCATGGGCGACGATCGCGCCACATCTGACGGGAAATTGAGCGAAAATCCGAACATCGCGCCTGTCCCTGCCACACAAACCCTTTATCTTGAGGTCAGAGAGGGGCAAGGTCCGGTCGATCCCGCTCTCTGGTTCGCATTCGAGTAAGGAAATCTGATGAAGAAGTTCGCAATCGCCGCAGCAACCGGCTCGATACTCGGTCTCTTGGTTACGACTCAGGTCGCTGGCCCGCTGATCGCCCAAGAGGACCGCAGCAATTCCACCGTTTACGAACAGCTGGATCTCTTCGGAGATATTTTTGAACGTATCCGCGCACAGTATGTCGAAGAAGTCGGCGCACCGGACCTGATCGAGGCAGCAATCAACGGGATGCTCACCTCTCTCGACCCGCATTCCAGCTATCTCTCGCCCGAGGACGCCGCTGACATGCGTGTGCAGACCCGTGGCGAATTTGGCGGGCTCGGCATCGAGGTGACCCAAGAAGACGGCTGGGTCAAAGTGGTCTCTCCGATGGACGGAACACCGGCCGATGCTGCAGGCATTCTCGCAGGTGATTTCATCACTGCTGTCGATGGAGAGAGCGTGCTTGGCCTCACGCTCGACGAAGCTGTCGACATGATGCGCGGCCCTGTCGGCTCGGAAATCATCATCACCGTCGTGCGCGAAGGTGAAAGCGAACCATTCGATGTCTCGATTATCCGTGACACCATCCGCCTGACCGCTGTCCGCGCCAGGACCGAAGACCGGTCGGTCATCCTTCGGATAACCACCTTTAACGACCAGACCATGAGCAACCTCGAAGACGGCTTCAAAGAGCAGGTCGAAGCAGCTGGAGGTATGGATGAAATTAACGGCATCGTCCTGGATCTCCGCAACAACCCCGGCGGCCTTCTCAATCAGGCGATTTTTGTCTCCGACGCCTTCCTGGACGCCGGCGAAATCGTGTCTACACGCGGGCGCGATCCTCAGGATGGCGAGCGCTTCAATGCGACGCCAGGCGATCTGAGCGAGGGCAAACCGATTGTCATTCTGATCAATGGCGGTTCCGCCTCCGCCTCGGAAATTGTCGCAGGCGCTCTTCAGGACCATCGCCGCGCCATCGTCGTAGGTACAAAGTCTTTCGGCAAAGGCTCCGTTCAAACCGTCATGCCGCTGCGCGGTGACGGTGCGATGCGTTTGACCACAGCACGCTACTACACCCCATCGGGACGTTCGATTCAGTCGCTGGGTATCCAACCGGACATCATCGTCCAACAGCCACGCAACCGCCCCAATGAAGATGAGGAAGACCGCCCGCAGCTCCGCTCAGAGGCCGATCTCCGTGGGGCTTTGGACAACGACAGCCTATCCGAAGACGAGCGCCGCCAGATCGAGGAAGACGCAAGCCGCGCCGAGGCGACCGCCGCCCTGCGCGAACAGGATTACCAGTTGGCCTATGCCATCGACATCCTGCGCGGCCTCAGTGCACTCGGGCCGAGCAAGTAAAGCGATGTCACCGGAAGAAATCGCCAAACTCCCCTATCGCTCCTGTGTTGGCGTCATGCTCGCCAACGCAGCTGGGCAGGTTTTTGTTGGACAAAGACGCGACCGAGACCACGACGCATGGCAAATGCCACAAGGTGGCATCGATCCCGGCGAGGCACCGCGCGATGCCGCGTTACGCGAGCTTTGCGAAGAAACCGGCGTAAGCGCCGATCTCGTGACGATCGAGGCCGAAACCAGAGATTGGGTGCCATACGACCTTCCACATGACGTTGTTCCGACGATCTGGGGCGGCCGCTATCGCGGACAGGAACAGAAATGGTTCCTGATGCGCTTTCATGGCCGAGACTCCGATATCGACATCGCAACCGAAACACCTGAATTCTCGCGCTGGAAATGGTGCGACAAGGACAAACTTGTCGAGGCAATCGTCCCGTTCAAGAGAGCCGTCTATGAAACGGTCGTCGCCGAGTTTGGGGACCAGATTTGAGACGAGCACTGCTCCTTGCGATGCTGCTCGCGATCCAATCATTTCCCGTTCACGCGCTCAGTTGCCTCCGCCCCGATCCTCTCGCCACCTACCGCGCGGCAGAACAGGCTCGTGAACCTTTTGTCATCCTGTATGGCACTCTTGATTTCGACGCCGACCTGATGCCGCCCTACACATCGGACATTCCGATTGACGCACCTATTCCCGTTCCCGCAACTTTTACGGGCCGCGGCCTAACAGACGCCGGGTTCACTCACAGGCTCGAGGCTTCCCCGATCACGCTACGCCCCGAGTGCGCTGGGAATTGGTGTGGCGGAACGGCGCCGGAAACTCCGAGCCTGATTTTTGCTGAGGTTTCGAAGCAGGGCTGGATTGTCACACTAGACGCATGCCCGTTCTGGCTCTTCTCCAACCCTCCGCGTGACGTGCTGGATACCATTGCACAGTGTTTCGCAGGCGAGACCTGCCCCGCTCCCTAGCGTCGCGTCCGCTTTACCTTACGGGCAGTCTTCGCGGCCTTCTTATTCGCCACGGCCTGCTTCCTCTTTGGTGGCGCCCCGGCAGGTCTTCGTGGTTTCCCCCGTCCGCGACCACGGCCTCCGCCCGAAGGCATTACCTTCTCATCCAGCGTGACCAGTTCCACGATCAGACCGCCGGTAACAGGCGCCGCCTCCACGATCTTCACGGTAGCCCTCTGACCGACCGAAATAACCGTCCCGCTCGATCCACCCATCAATGTCTGGCTCTCGGGATCATAATGGAAATACTCATTTCCCAGATTTCGCATCGGGATCATCCCGTCCGCGCCGGTCTCATCGAGCTTCACAAACACACCGAATTTCGCAATTCCACTGATCCGCCCCGGCATTTCCGAACCAACCCTGTCCGAAAGGAAAGCCGCGAGGTAACGGTCCGTCGTGTCCCGCTCCGCCATCATCGAACGACGCTCGGTCTCGCTGATATGCGTTGCCGTATCAGCGAGGCGCTCGATCTCATCAGGGGTCAGACCATCATCGCCCCATCCATGCGCCGCAATCAGCGCCCGATGCACGATCAAATCCGAATACCGGCGGATCGGCGACGTAAAATGCGCATAGTTCCGCAGTGCCAGCCCGAAATGTCCAAAATTATCAGGGCTATAATAGGCCTGCGTCATTGCCCTGAGGGTTTGCAAATTTATCAGCTCGTCATGCGCAGTGCCCTCTGCCTGATTTAGCAACTTGTTAAGGTGACTGGTATACAGCACCTGCCCCTTCGCCAGCGTCAGCCCCGCCGCCTGAACGACCTCACGCAACGCATCCAGTTTGTCGGGGTTTGGTTCTTCATGAACACGGAACAAAAGCGGCGTTCGTTTCTTGATAAGCGTTTCCGCTGCCGCGACATTCGCCAGCACCATGAATTCCTCGATCAGCCGGTGCGCATCCAGCCTCTCCTTGAAGTTCACGCTCTTAACGGCACCCTTTTCATCAATTTCGATCCGGCGCTCCGGTAGGTCCAGCTCGAGCGGCTGGCGTTGACTCCGCGCACTTCTGAGGGCTTCGTACGCACCGAAAAGCGGCTTGATCACATCCTGCATCATAGGCGCGAGCCGATCTGTCGGCGCGCCATCCATGCCGGCCTGAACCTCTTGATAGGTCAGGGAGGCCCGCGATCGCATTAGCCCACGTACAAAATGATGCGCGATCTTGTTTCCAGCCGCATCAATCCGCATCCGCACCGCGACGCAGGCGCGCGGCACGTCCTCATGTAGTGAACACAGATCCCCAGACAGACGGTCGGGCAACATCGGCACCACCCGGTCTGGGAAATAGGTGGAATTGCCCCGCTTGCGGGCCTCTCGATCCAAAGCGCCTCCGCTGCGCACATAATGCGCGACATCGGCAATCGCCACCCAGATGACAAATCCGCCCTCATTTCGCGGATCGTCGTCAGGCAGGGCCAAAACTGCATCATCTCTGTCTCTTGCATCGGCCGGATCAATGGTGATGAGAGGTAGGTCGCGCAGATCTTCCCGCCCTTTCAACCCGGCGGGCTTGGCGCGGTCGGCCTCTGCCAGCACTTCGTCGGGGAAATGATCCGGTATCCCATGCTGGTGAATTGCGATGAGCGAAACCGCCTTCGGCGCGGTTGGATCTCCCAGCCGGTTGATCACCCGCGCTTTCGGAAGGCCAAGCCGCCCCTTTGGTCCCGCTTGTTCTACCTCGACCAGCTCTCCGTCCTTGGCGCCGCCTTCAGCTCCCGCAGGAACGACCCACTGCCGATCCTCTTTCTTGTCGATCGGCAGGATGCGCCCGCCCTCGGACCCCGCGCGGAAAATTCCCAGGCTACGCCTTGGGCCACCGCCAATTTTTCGGATCAGCCGTCCTTCATGACTGTGATCCTCCTGACGCGCTTCCGTCACCCGAGCCAGAATACGATCACCCTCGCCAAGTGCCGGATCACTCTCTCGCTGGGTCATCAAGATCCTCGGCATCGGCGCTTTTCCCGACCACTCCAACGGTCGCGCAAATAAGTCCCCATCCGCATCAACCGGCTCAATCTGCAGCACTGCAACGGGCGGCAGGCTATCAGCATCGCGATAGGAGGACTTCCGCTTCGCCAGAAGCCCTTCGTCCTCCATCTCTTTGAGAATGCGTTTCAGATCGATCCGTGCAGCGCCCTTGATGCCAAAGGCTTTGGCAATATCGCGCTTGGCTGTCTGTGTGGGGTGATCAGAGATCCACTGTAGGATGTCTGCTTTTGAAGGTATCCGTGTCATGCCCATGCCCTAGCACGGGCAACCGACAACGTCATGCGGGAATAAGAGGCAGGCGCATCATCACATGAGGAATTCCCGCGTCGTCAAACTCTGGACCATATGCGCTGTACCCCAACTTTTCATAAAATCCCTTGGCACTGATCTGCGCGCCTAGTTTGACCTCTCGCACACCGTCCAATCCGCGAAAAACTTCGGCGGCCTTGTTCATTAGGGCCGCACCCAAACCGGTTCCCCGCGCCTCGGCCAGTACGCAGACCCGCCCGACCTTGCCGGTCTCCCCCTCCTGACGCAACCGCGCCGACCCAACCGGCAGCCCATTCAATGACGCCAGCAGGTGGATTGAACTGTCATCCAGATCGTCCAGCTCTTCCGCTTCGCTCACGCCCTGCTCTTCGATGAAAACCTTCCGGCGGAGCATATGACACGCAGCCATATCACGCGTCACCTCCACAACAATCGTATGCCCCGTCATGCAAAATATTCCTTCAGAATGCGGCGATAGATTGCTTTCAGTTGCCCGATTTGCTCAACCTTCACCCGCTCATCGACTTGGTGCATGGTTTTTCCCACGAGTCCGCATTCAACGACCGGACAATGGTTCTTTACGAATCTCGCATCCGATGTCCCACCAGAGGTCGACAATTCAGGCGTGCGCCCTGTTTCCGCACGCACTGCCTCTGAAATCAGGTCAGAAAGTTCCCCCGGAGGCGTAATGAAGCTTTCGCCCGAAATACTGACCCGAATATCGACTTTGACCCCGAACTCCGAGATGATCCGATCCGCCTCAGTCTTCAGCCACTCCGTCAATTCGGCCCCGGAGTGGCGGTCATTGAAACGGATATTCACGGCGGCCTTGCACTGGGCGGGGATCACATTTGTGGCAGGGTTTCCGGTGTCGATGGTCACCACGGCAAGCGTACTCGGATCGAAATGATCGGTTCCTTGATCCAATTCATGCGACGCCAGCCGATCCATCAGCCGCGCCATCGCCGAAAGCGGATTATTTGCTCTGTGCGGGTATGCGGAATGCCCCTGTTCACCCGTCACAGTAAACCACGCCGTCATTGAGCCGCGTCGCCCAATCTTGATCGCATCCCCCATTTCATCAGGGCTCGTCGGCTCCCCGACAAGACAATCCGTCATGCTCTCGCCATTATCACGCATCCAGTCGAGCAGCGCCGTCGTACCGTCAACGGCATCCCCTTCCTCATCGCCCGTAATGGCGAGGATGATCGCCCCATCGGGCGGGGTTTCCCTGACGAAGTCCACAGCCGCCGCGGCAAAGGCGGCAACCCCGGACTTCATATCAGTCGCCCCGCGCCCGTATAGGTAACCGTCTTTTATGACAGCGCCGAATGGCGGCACGGTCCAAGCGGCTTCATCACCCAAGGGCACGACATCCGTATGTCCGTTAAAGCCAAAGCTCCTGTTCGCCCCTTTCCGACCCCATCGCGCAAAAAGATTGCTAACCCCGCCACGGTCCACCCGTGTGCATTCAAATCCTGCACCAGCGAGCAGCTCCTCCAGCAATACAAGTGCCCCGCCCTCATTGGGTGTAATTGACGGACAACGCACCAGAGCCGCAGTCAGCTCAACGGGATCGACAGGTTTGCTCATAAGGGCCTCCTTTTCTACTCGGTTACCCGTGCTGACGCCTTGATGCAACGCGCACGAGCGGGATTGCGCCTCAGGTTCAAAAAGCACTCAACTTTTAAGTGATTTCACGATACAAGACAGCATCAAAGAGCGCCAAAGCGCCAGATGAGGCAGAATTGACGAGCAGACCCAGCGGTTCTTCGACCGAAACTGCACTTTGCAACGCCCCCGGCCATGGGAGGCGGTCACTATGACGTGGATCGCTCTCAAAGACAGCTTTACATCCTTGTTCAACCCGGCAGGCCTGACATCAGGTTCCAAACACGGAAACCTGAATACCCTACTCACAACCGGTACGCTCCTGTTCGAGTACCGACACGACCCCGAACAAGTCGCCTCCGAAATCGCCCGTTTTGAAATTGATGCACCATGGCAAGAGTGTTTCTCGCTGAATATGGAGCGAAACGGCGACATCACGCTGCACTGGCAACAGGCCAGCGAGACCCGCAAGCTCCAACTCGCGACAGGCTTCGACAAAATCCGCGAAACCCTGACAATCTCTCTCATTTGGGACGCACCCGCGCGACGCGGTCTGGTCTCGGTCACATGCCACGACACCGGCCGCCTTTTGCAAAAGAGGTTTGATAGCCCGTTTCCTCTGAGTGTTGCGACCGCAGAATCGCTTTTCCGGCGTTCAGCCCTAAAGCTTGGGAAGGGCACGCGCTTTGCGGCCCTTGCAGATACTGCAGAGCCGTGCGGCCCGATCGCGACCATTGGTGTCACAGGCGTCATCGAAACGCCGCAAGGTCACACCCGCATTCCGGACCTCACTCCCGGCGATCCTGTCATCACAGCCACAGGAGAAATCGCAACTGTGCGCTGGGTCGGGAGACAGGTTCTACCCGCCCGCGGTATCTTTGCACCTTTGATGATGCGTGCGCCCTATCGTGGCCTGCGCGAAGATCTCCTCATTGCGCCCACTCAAACCCTGCGTCTCAAAGGGTCTCGTATCGAATATGTTTTTGGCCGGGAGGAAGTCCGCGCCGAGGCCCGACATCTCATCGACGGAAAATCCATTGTCCGCGCCAATAAGCGACTGCTGGTGGAATACGCTCAGATTATTCTGGACAGACCCGCCCTGCTACAGGTCTCAGGCACAGACCTCGAACCTCTCGATCCTCACAGGGTCATCGCAGGCGGCCCCCATGCGCATTCGAATTCCGTTATCGCGGCACTGCCGCAGGCGCTCTTCCCCGCGCCACTGCCCGAACACGAACGCGCGCTCCGTCAATACGAGGCACCGGCGGTCACCTATTGACTGGTGCCGCCATCCGCATCGAAAAACGGGGTCATCTGCGCGACGATCACACTGTTTTCATCCAGAGCCCGCTGCATTAGCGCCTGCTCTTCCTCATTGATGTCGTGCCCCTCGGCCAGCCGCTCCTCCAGCGTTCCATAGCCTGATACGTCGAGCGGCGCCAAATCCGCCTGCTTCAGAATCGCGACAGTCTCGCGAACGGCCTCAGCCTCATCCACCCCACTTGCGTAACACATGAGCGCTGCACCCGTCGCCCCGTCCGGCAGCCCATCACCTTGTTTGCGCCCAACCTCGATCAGCAAGGTATAAACTTGTTGTTTGTTCTTTTTGGTTTCCGTCATCACATCCGCTCCTCATTGCCCAAGCCCTGCCTGTGCTTTCGACCCGCGTCAAGGGCACACCCAATGGGCAAAATATTCTAAAGTATATTGCATGTAATCTTTAGAAACGCCCCGCCCGCCTAACGTGCCCGGACTCCGGGTCGTTCTTGTCTTAGTATGACACTAGCGCAGGAAAAGCGCGCTGCATTGGGGGAATAATGGCTCGGGACTTCGTTACATTGTCAGGCTGCGCAGTATCTGCCGGCTCAACAATCCTGACCCTCGCAGGCTGTGTATCTGCGCGCGACCTCCACGCAGGCGATCGTATTGTGACACGCGATCATGGGTCCCAGCCCGTCCGCGACGTCGACTTTATCACGATTTCAGGCGAT
>JAEPMR010000110.1 GCA_017643845.1 Marivivens sp.
TTTCGCGATTATTTTGGCGCAGAGGTGACAGAGCGCGCCGAGATGCTGCAACAGATTGCGGGCGTGTATCATCGCTACGGGTTCGATGCGCTGGAATCGAGCGCGGTGGAAACTGTCGAGGCATTGGGGAAGTTCCTGCCGGATGTGGACCGCCCGAACGAGGGGGTTTTTGCATGGCAGGAAGAGGATAGCGATTGGGTTGCCCTGCGCTATGACCTGACCGCGCCGCTGGCGCGGGTCTATGCGCAGTATCGCAACGATCTGCCGACACCCTACCGCCGCTACGCGATGGGCCCGGTCTGGCGCAACGAAAAGCCGGGGCCGGGGCGGTTCCGGCAGTTCTATCAGTGTGATGCGGATACCGTTGGCGCGCCGAGCGTGGCTGCGGATGCCGAGATTTGCGCGATGCTGAGCGATACGTTGGAGACGGTTGGTATTCCGCGCGGTGATTATGTGGTGCGCGTCAATAACCGGAAGGTGCTGAACGGGGTGCTGGAGGCGATGGGCCTTGGCGACGATCAGGAGCGCAAGGACGCTGTGCTGCGCACCATCGACAAGTTCGACAAAGTGGGCGAGGAAGGCGTGCGGCAGCTTTTGGGCAAGGGGCGGCTTGATGCCTCTGGTGCATATATCGACGGTGTGGGGCTGAGTGATGAGCAGGCTGGACCGGTGCTTGCCTTCCTGACCTCCAGAGGGGCTGACAATGCTGCAACTCTGGAAAACCTGAGCGCTGCTGTCGGCGAAAGCGCAATCGGGCAGGAAGGTGTGTCTGAGCTGAAGACCATCGCTGATCTGTTGGATGCGCAAGGCTATGGCCCGGACCGGATCGTGATTGATCCGTCAGTGGTGCGGGGCTTGGGCTATTATACCGGCCCTGTGTTCGAGGCGGAGCTGACTTTTGAAATCCTCGATGAGAAGGGCCGCCCGCGGCAGTTCGGCTCGGTCGCCGGTGGCGGGCGCTATGATGATCTGGTGAAGCGCTTCACGGGGCAGGAAGTGCCTGCGACGGGTGTTTCCATCGGGGTGGACCGCCTGCTTGCCGCGCTGCGCGCGAAGGGGCGGATCGGGACGGATGCGGCGCAGGGGCCGGTTGTCGTCACGGTGATGGACCGCGACCGGATGGCCGATTATCAGGCGATGGTGGCGGAACTGCGGAATGCGGGCATTCGCGCAGAGGTGTATCTGGGCAATCCAAAGAACTTCGGCAACCAGTTGAAATACGCTGACAAGCGCAACGCGCCCGTGGCGGTAATCGAAGGCACGGCCGAAAAGGAGGCTGGCGTCGTGCAGATCAAGGATCTGATCCTCGGTGCCGAGATCGCCAAGAGCGCCAGCCTTGATGAATGGAAGGATCGCCCGAGCCAATACGAAGTTGCGCGGAGCGATCTGGTGGCGAAGGTGCGCGAAATCCTCGACGGGCAGGGTGGATCGTGACCATTTCGGCGGCAGGACGGGCGGAAGCGGCGCGGATTGCGGCGCAGTTCGCAGCGGCGGGTGCGCTGCCTGTGGAAACGGCGATTTTGCAGCCGGCTGACACGCTTTTGGATCTCTACGGTGAGGACATCCGCGCGCGGGCCTATGTGACGGCAGATCCGTTAGCCGGCGAGATGATGCTGCGGCCCGATTTCACGGTGCCGGTGGTGCAGATGCATATGGAAAGTCAGGCGGAACCGGCGCGCTACACCTATAGCGGTGAGGTGTTCCGCAAGCAGGAGAGCGACGAGCGCCGCCCGCATGAATTTTTGCAGGTGGGCTACGAGGTATTTGACGGCAAAGCCCCTGCGCAGGCCGATGCGGAGGTTTTCGCGGTGATCGCCAAGGCGCTTGACGGATTGCCGCTGCGGGCGGCCACGGGCGATTTCGGGATATTGATGGCCGCCGTGGGCGGGTTGGCAACCAGCGAGGCCCGCAAGGCGGCGCTGATGCGGCATCTGTGGCGGCCACGGCGATTTAGGGCGCTGCTGGAGCGGTTCGGCGGCAAGGTCGCGCCGCCTGCGAGCCGTGCGGCGCTGCTGAGTGCGGACGAACCATTTAAAGGCGCTGGCGCGGAATTTGGACTGCGCAGCCGCGATGAGGTGGAGCAGCGGATTGAAGCGTTGCGGAAAGATGCGGCGCTGCCGCCGATCTCGGGGGAGGAAATTTCTCTCCTCGATATGATCCTCTCACTGCGGGAAACGGCGCAAAACGTGCTGGCGAACTTGCGCGATATTGCTGTGGATATGCCAGCGATCGTTTCTGCCGTAGACCGGCTGGAAGAGCGGCTGGACGCGCTGGCGGCGCGGGGTGTCGACGTGACGACGCTGGAGTTCGAGGGCAGCTATGGCCGGACCTCGATGGAATATTACGACGGGTTCGTTTTCGGGTTTTATGCCGAGCAGCGTCCTGATCTACCGCCCGTCGCAACGGGGGGGCGCTATGACGCGCTGACGCGGGTTCTGGGGCAGGGGCGTGCCGTGCCTGCTGTGGGTGCGGTGATCCGGCCAGAGGTGATTGTGAGCCTCGGGGAGGGCGCGGCATGACGATTAAACTGGGCGTGCCGTCCAAGGGACGGCTGATGGACAAGACCTTTGACTGGTTTGGTGCGCGGGGCGTCGTCCTGTCAAAGACCGGATCGGAGCGGGAATATACCGGGGCTGTTGACGGCGTGGACGGCGTGGAGCTGGTGCTGCTCTCGGCGGGGGAGATCCCGCGCGAACTGGCGGCGGGCCGTATCCATCTGGGTGTAACCGGATCGGATTTGGTGCGCGAAAAGCTCGCCAATTGGGATCGGCGCGTAAAGGATGTGGCACCGATGGGATTTGGTGGCGCTGATCTGATCATCGCTGTTCCGAATTTCTGGGTCGATGTGGATACACTCGATGATCTGGATGCGGTCGCGGCTGCATTTCGGAAGGCGCATGGTTTCCGGTTGCGGATTGCGACGAAGTATCACCGTTTGGTGCGGGATTTCCTGCAGGCCAATGGCGTGGCTGATTATCAGCTGGTCGATAGCCAAGGCGCGACCGAAGGAACGGTGCGCAACGAGACCGCCGAGGCGATTGCCGATATCACCTCGACTGGCGAGACCCTACGGGCAAACGGGCTGAAGATCCTGTCTGACGGTCTGATCCATTCCAGCCAAGCGACGCTGTTCAAGAGCCGCTCGGCTGATTGGGATGGGGGCAACCGCGACATCTGGCGGAAGCTGGAGCAGGTGCTCGGCGTCTGAATGATTTCCTACCAGTTGCCGCTGCGCTGAAGGCTCGTCCGGTGCAGGGCATCACTTGCGTCGATGCTCAGAGGATTGCCGTGCGCGGCGGTGACATCGTGTTTGGTCAGACCGATGTCTTTCAGGTCGCGGGCAGCGAGCTGGCGCAGGGCGCGGGCGTCCGACTGACGGCGGCGCAGTTCTGCGACACGAGCAAGAATGCCCTTCCATATGGAACGTGCCGCGATCGGTTTCTGGCGGTTCGGGGTGAAAATATCGGTTGTGAAGCTGGTCATGTCTGTCTCCTGTTCGGGCATTTTGTGATGCCCTCAGACTGACGGATGCGCGCCCTTTTGGGGTAGTGCAGGAAGTGAACTCCGCCTGATACAGATTGTGAACTGGATGCCAAACGCCCTGCCGTGGCATTCTACAGCTCTAGGAGGTGCGATCATGAACAAGAAGCCCTATGGACTGATTTGCCCGATCTCGCGAGCCTGTGACGTGCTGGAGCCGCGCTGGACAATCCCGATCCTGACCGAGATATGGGCCGGATCGACGAAGTTCAACGAAATCCGGAGGGGCGTTGGAAACATCTCCCCGGCGCTGCTGTCGAAACGTCTGAAGGAGCTGGAAGAGCTTGGCATGATAGAGCGCGTTGCCGACCCCGCGACTGGCGCGATTGATTATATACGCACGCAAATG
Source organism: Marivivens sp. (assembly GCA_017643845.1). Classification (GTDB taxonomy): domain Bacteria; phylum Pseudomonadota; class Alphaproteobacteria; order Rhodobacterales; family Rhodobacteraceae; genus JAEPMR01. The sequence goes on from JAEPMR010000110.1 coordinate 3,890, forward strand.
GCGATTGATCTGGAGCCTGCCCTGAACGCGATGGCGGTTTGGGCGCAGAAATATATTGAGGCCGAGATCGCTTGCGAGGCGAACCTCTCCTCTCTGACATGGAAGATGCGGAAATACATTGTGGCCGAGGAACTGCCGCAGCGTCGCGTCGTGATCCGGTTTCATTTCAAGGATGAGGATCTGGAATACGATACCTATTGGATCGTTGTGAAGCCTGGGGAGCCGGTGCAGATTTGCTCCTCTATCCCCGGATTCGAGGTGGACCTGTGGGTCGAAACAACGGTTGCGTCACTCAGTGCGGTGATCTTGGCGCGATCTACCGTTGCGCGCGAGATCGAGGCGGAGCGGATGTTCGTGACGGGCGATGCGCTACTGGCGCGGACGATGCAGCGCTGGCTTTATGTGACGACGTTGATCCCCGATGGTGGACCACGCCCGTTTATGGTGGGTGCGGCGCGGCCATCAGAGGTGGTGCGACACTAGCGGGCCGCGGCGGTCAGCTGATCGCGCACGGTTTTGCGGTCAGCGCGTGCGGCATCTTCTGCCCACTCACGGAATGCGGCGACGCTGGGCCTGTGCCAAACCTCTTGTTCGGCGATCAAGCAGATGTCGCCGCGCGGTGAGGTGCTGATCAGATCGGGAAACGGCGCCACCAACGCACCGGAGGCGAGCTCGTCCCTGCAGAGCACGAGATCGGCCATCACAAGACCTACGCCCATCACCGCGGCCTTGGTCGCCATGTCGAGATTTGGGAATTGCTGGCCGGTCGTGGGATCGATACCGGCTTGGGGGTAACATTCGGCCCAATCCCGCCAATCCTCGCGCATTTTCGATTCATGCAGTAGCTCACAAGAGCCAAGTGCGCTCGCGTCTGGCATCGGGTGGGTGCGGAGATAGTCCGGCGAGCAGGCCGGAACCATGGTGATCGGGAATAAAGGAAGGATCTGGACCGATTGCGCGCGGTTCGGCCAATGGGTGACGGAAAAGGCGATATCCGCGTCTTGTGGAGCAAAGCCGCCATCGGAATGGAAATCGGTGGTCAGACGGACGCTGATGTCAGGATGTGCCTCGCGGAACTGATCGAGCTTGGGGATCAACCATCGGATCGAGGTCCCCGGTGGGCAGAGAATGCGGAGTTCGCTGGCATCCGCAGCGAGTGCCTGAACCTCTGAAGCAATCATGGCGAAGGCTTCGGCCAGCACCGGCTGGAGCCGTTTGCCGGCAGGGGTCAGACGCACGCCTTGGGCCTGACGGGTGAACAGGCG
>JAEPMR010000111.1 GCA_017643845.1 Marivivens sp.
GTGAAAGTCTCGATGAGGTCCTCAGGGAATGGAACACTCTGACTGCCAACATCGCTTCCGCCACCGAAGATTTGGAAGGTCGCGAAGCGGAATACAAAGCTGCGCGCGCGAAACGCGAAGCCGACGAAAGCGCACCGGATTCGATTGACGCGGCAGCAACGGAAGAAACCCGCCGTCAACGTGACATGGCCTGGCAATCCCATCGAAGCAGTCTCTCCGACGAAACCGCGGAGCGTTTTGAGAAGGCCATGTATGCTGATGATGGCGCCCGAACGAATTATCTGATGGGCACGGAGGCGCGAAAACAGCTTGCCAGCTCGCGCGAGCTGGAAAGCACCGCAAAAGCCGCACGTGATACGGTAAAAGACAAGCTCGAAACCCTGACCGAGAAACGCGACGCCTTGACGAAGCGAGTTGGATCACTTGCGACGGCCCTGGGCTTTCCCGCCGATACGGGGCCGGCTGCGTTCGCCGCAAGACTTTCCGACCTGAAGGTAGCAGCTGAGATCGCAACAGATGTTGCGATTGCAGAAAATGCCTTGGAAGACCGCACCAAGCGCAGCAAGGCAGCCTTTGACGATCTGCAGGCAGCAGCCCGTCTTGTCGACATCGAAGGTGAAGAAAAAGACCTCCCTGAGCGAGTTGGCAAGGCTCTCACACTTCAGGAGAATGTTCGTCAGACATGGGAGAACTGGCGTCGCGGGGAACGTAACATTGCCAACCACGAGAAAGCCGTATCTCAAGCCGAGACAGATCATAGGGCAGCCTTGAACCGACTGGAAACACTGACCTCGGCGTTACCTCTTCCTGATCGCTCGGCCACCGGCGTGAAGGCAGCGCTGCCGCAGTTGCGCACGCTGCAACAGCTTCACAGCAATCACAAGAGCCTGGCGGGGCGTGTTGAAGCCCTCGAACGCGCCGTTGCCACCCTGGCAAAGAGTGCCGCACGATTGGCGGAGATCCTTGGGGAGACTTTCAATCCGAAAGACGATCCCCTCCCCGTGATTAATCGCGCTCGTGCGCGTGTAACCACAGCCGCTGAAGCGGATCGTGTGAGAAAACGAGAACAGGAGCTTCTCGACCAAGAAGTGACAGGCCGGACGCGTGCACTTGCCGCGCGTGACGAAGCACAAACCCAGCTGGAGAACCTGTTTGAAGGGCAAGGCGGTGACAAACTCCCCCCAACGGAGCGAGCTGAACATTTGGCAGAACGCGACGAATTGCGACAACAGCGCGCGAATGCGGATCAGCTTCGCAAGGACGCACGCAACGGCGTGGACCATACGCTCTTCGACGAAGAGTTGGCGCATTTGCCGAACGCAACGCGAGAGGCAGAACTGCAACAAGAACTCGACGATGCGCAAACAGTACGAGATGCCTCTCGCGATCAGTCCAATGAAAAGAAACGCCTCTATGACGAGGCCTACAACGCCGCTGACAACAGTGCGTTAATCACGGAACAGGCCACGATCCTCGAAGAGTTGCGAAGCAGTGCACGCCAGGCTGCTATCGCAAAACTCGGGGTTCTGGCAGCACGGGGCGCACTGAAGGGTCTGGCCGACGAACGTCGCAGCACAATGCTCAAGGATGTGGAAGAAGCCTTCGTCACCATAACTGCCAACGAATGGGAGAAAGTCGAGGTTTGGGGCGAAACCGAAGGCGAGAAACTTGTCGGTATCAAAAAAGACGAAAGCCGGGTACCCGTCGAAAAAATGTCCACCGGGACCATGGGCCAGCTGTATTTTGCCCTACGGCTTGCGGGGTATCGCAGTTTCGCCGGCGATCCAGGCCCCCTTCCCATGATCCTTGATGATATTATGGAGACCTTTGATAACGCGCGTGCGTCTGCCACATTGAACCTTTGCGCAGAAATCGGTCGCAACGGGCAGGCCATCATTTTCACGCACCATGAGCATTTGGTGGAGCTGGCGCGTAAGAGCATTCCGGGGGTTTCCGTCGTAGAGATGCCACATTAGCATCCCGCTGTTCACTCTTTCACCTGAAGTCTGATGACCATGAAACAGCTCTTCAAAAAAACTGTTTTCAGAACAACGACTTCGGTCTAGTTCGGAATGTCTGCTTTTGGTCATGAAACCAGACAAGTGGACATTCACGTCGATGGAGGCTCTGGAAGGTTCCGGCCCAATGCGGACCTCCATGCGGCCTACCTCCGCCGCAACGCGGCGTCACGAAAGCAGCCGCTAGCAAAGTAGCGCAGCGTCGTTCATCTCACAGAGGTTCGCCGGCCGGGCAGTTCATCGCCTGCGGCCCTTGGCCGCCGCTCTTCGACGTGGGAGTGCTGGCTCGAAGTTGCCGTTCGAACAATGCTGCTTGTTCTTCGGGCTCTGGGTGTCTTCAGTTGTTGTCAAACCGAATAGTCCGGGCTTGAATAGATACAACCGAAAATAGCACAGTCACTTAATAATAGAAAAAGGCGTTCTTAATGGCTTCGTTTGATGAATGGAGTGATGAGTCCGAAGCCGAAGTCAACGGACACAGGCTGCGTCTGGTCACTCTTCGGGATGGCCATAGCGCTGTCGCGCAAGAGAAGGCGGTACAAATCCTGCCCGATCACTATGCGGCACCCAAGCAGGTGGCGCATGTCCTTGAACGTCTGGGAAAGGAAGCGGCGGCGGAATACCTCCGCCAGAAACTTCCCACCACACCGTCACTACGCTCGGGCGATTTGGGAGAGATTTATGCGACAGAGTATATCGAAGAACGGACGGACTTCTCAGCCCCTGTGAAAAGGCTACGGTGGCGCGATCATCGAGAAATGGCCATGCGAGGCGACGATGTAATAGGTCTTCGCCCTGCGGCTGAGGGACGGCCAATCAATTTCCTGAAAGTAGAAGCCAAGAGCGAAGCCGCCCTTCAGACACGTACTGTTACGAAGGCCCGAGGTGCGCTGGATGGTGACGGCGGCTTGCCTTCGCAACACGCTTTAACTTTCATCGCGGACCGGTTGCGCGAAATGGGAGAGGAAGAGCTTTCCGATGCCATTCTCAAAGCGCAACTCGTGGACGGTATTACAGCCGCGCACGTCCAGCATTTGCTCTTCACGTTTAGCGGCAATGACCCGAACAACTTCCTTCGTGCTGATCTGAACGGATGCGGCGACGGCATTCCTCAAATCGGCGTCGGACTGAGAATTGTGGACCACCAGAATTTCATCCGAAGGGTGTTTGAAGAGGTGTTCGGCGAATGAATATTGAAGAAGTTGAAGCGATTGTCGGACAGGCGCTTTAGCCGGGTTATCGGGGCCGGTTGCTCGCCCGAGGACAGGCCCGCGCGATGATCTGGCGCAATGGCCAGCTTCCTCCGGGCGCTCCCGGTTTCGCCCCTTCGCTTTCCTATGATCTCATGGGCTACGGCCATGCGCTGTTCTCGTTGGGCATTCGGCTTCGCGAGGAAGGCGGCGACCAGACCATGATGCGCTCTGCGTTCGAACACGCAGGTGATGCTTTCGAGGCCATTGTCTCAAAGGGCGATCCTGACGATCCGCGAAGGGGTTTCGTCCGTCTAATGGCTTCTGCCTCGTTTCACTTGGCAAGGCTTTCGGCCCGCGCGTTTTCGATGCTGTTCGTCACGTTGGAGGATGTGAACCTTTCGCGCATGGAACGTGCGCTCGCCCTTCTTATCTTGCGATCTCTCGATCAGCTTGAAGCTGAAATCATCGCATGGAACCTGGATGGTACTGGTTCGGATGAAGCCGTGCGAGCAGAGTTGATGAAGGTCTTGGAAGACGACGCGGATCAAGGAGCGGATGAAGAGGACGAAGAGGGAATCTCCGAAGCTCTAGACTTCGTCCTCACAGATCAGCTCTACGGCGGCCTCGGCGCCTTCTTACTTGCGCTTCAAACCGGCGAGGCAGACCTTTTAGAGGTGGCGCGCGCACAGATCGAAGACGGATTGGCCGCTGCAACCGAACTGAATCTGGTTCCCCAGTGGTGGTGCTTCCGCCTGACTCTGCACCTATTGGACGATCTGTGGGGCTCCAGTTTCCATGAAGTTCTGCCGACCAATCCACCGGAAGGCGACGGAGCGGCTTGGCAGCAATTGCGTCGGCTATTCATTGCAACGTTGTTTGGTCGTAAGCGGTCTGAAATTGAACTTTGGCCGTCTCAGATTGATGCGGCCCGGCGTTCGGTAGACTCCACGGACAATCTCGTCGTCTCTCTGCCAACGAGCGCTGGAAAGACGCGCGTGGCGGAACTCTGCATTCTAAAATGCTTATCGGAGGGTCGGCGTATCGTCTTTGTGACTCCCCTCCGCGCGCTTTCTGCACAGACAGAGACCGGATTGCAGCGCACGTTCAGCCCGTTGGGCAAGACCATTTCAGCATTGTATGGAAGCATCGGAACAAGCGGCTTTGAAGAAGACGCTCTAAAGACGCGTCATATCGTTGTCGCTACTCCCGAGAAGCTGGACTTCGCGCTAAGAAACGACCCGACAATCCTTGATGATGTGGGACTTGTGGTGCTGGACGAAGGACACATGATCGGTCTGGGCGAACGTGAAGTTCGCTACGAGGTCCAGATTCAAAGACTACTTCGGCGCGCCGATGCGGCCCAGCGTCGCCTTGTATGCCTTTCGGCGATCATGCCCGAGGGCGACCAGTTTGACGATTTTGTAAGCTGGATACGTCGAGACGAAGAGGGCGATGCCGTTTCCGTCAATTGGAGACCAACACGTATTCGCTTCGGAGAGGTGCTCTGGCGTAACAACCGAGCGCGGCTTGAGCTTCGGGTAGGAGACGAAAACCCCTTTGTCCC
>JAEPMR010000112.1 GCA_017643845.1 Marivivens sp.
CCGTCACTTGCCGTGCCGCTGTCGTGGCCTGAGATTTCAGGTCATCGCCCAATGACTCCAGTGAGAGAGCCAGATCGGATACGCCCGACGCCAGCGCCTTCCCCGACTCCATCACCACTCTGCGCAAGGCAATATCGGTCGGGTTCGTTGCCAGTCGTCCGGCCGATGCAAAGAAGTCATCCATATTCGCGGACAAACCACCGGATTCTGGAACAAAAAGATCCTCCATCCGACCCACGGCCTGCGCAAAAGTCTCCGCTGAATTCAGGTCTGATGTCGTGGTCGAAACCTTCTGTGCGAGAAAGCTGTCGAAAGCCCTGCGCACCTCGTCCACCTGCACCCCCTGCGCCCCGGTCGGGAGCGAGATTGGCGTCATCTGCGCGCCACCCATCGTCGAGGTTGTCAGATCACGGCGGCGATACCCTTCAGTATCCACATTCGCGATATTTTCGCCGGTGCTCGCCAAGCCGGCCCGATAGGCCATCAGCGCACTCGATGCGATATCCAGAATATTCGACATCACTCTGTCCCGTTATTGCGGACAAATCCGCTGAATTGCCGCTCAATGGCGTCCGCGATCCCTAGGCGTGACCGCGCGGCAGACATTTGCGCCAGCTCGGTATCCAGCATTGCCTGCATCGACTCCACGCCCTTGCCGCCCAGAATATCTTCACCCAGCTTTGTCTGACGCGCCGTCTTGAGCATCGTATTGAGGAAAAGCGCCTCAAACCCTTCTGCTGCCTGCCGCAACTTCGCGGCGTCATCATTGGCCGAAGCGCTCTCGCTCGCCGCCCCCTCACGGAGCCGCATCTGGCTTGGCATCAGGTTCAACATTGCGGTTTGGGTCAGGCTCGCAGGGTCCATCTCGCTCTCCTAGATGATCACCAGATCGGCACGCAGCGCACCGGCCTCGCGCAGGGCCTCAAGGATCGCAACAAGATCACCTGGGCTTGCGCCAACGCCGTTGATCGCATCGACCAGCGACGATAGCGACACGCCCGGATCAAACAGGAAGGCCCGCGCATTCTGCTCCTCGACCGAAATTCCGCTATCGGGCGTCACCGTTGCTTCACCCGGGACGACGACCGCCCCATCCGCACCGTTCACCACAGTCGCGCCCTGATCGACGTTGAAATCCTCATTCACCCGTACGGTCAGCCGCCCATGCGTCACCGCAGCAGGCGTCACTTTCACATCGCCACCAATCACCACCGTTCCGGTGCGCGAATTCACCACGACCTTCGCCGCAGGACGGTCGGGCGTCACCTCGACATTTTCCAACAGCCCCATAAAAGACACCCGCTGCGCCGGATCGGCAGGCGCACGCACCCGCACAGACGCACCGTCAATCGGGACAGCCACACCAGCGCCGAACACCTCGTTGATGGCTTCCGCCGTTCGCGCCGCCGTCGAAAAATCGGCTCGGTTGAGGTTGATCACCATGTATTCGGTATCAAGGAACGGCGAATCCACCATCCGCTCGACCGTGGCGCCATTCGGCACCCGTCCCACCGTGGGAATATTGATCGTGATCGACGAGCCATCGGCCCCTTCGACCCCCATACCACCAACGACCAGATTGCCCTGCGCAATCGCATAGATCTCGCCATCCGCGCCCATCAGCGGGGTCATTAACAGCGTCCCGCCTTGCAGGGATTTCGCCTGCCCAACGGTCGAAACTGTAACGTCAAATTCCTGTCCCGTTTTCATGAACGGCGACAGCTCCGCCGTCACCATCACCGCCGCCGCGTTACGGGCGTTGATGTCGCCCGTATCAACCGAAAGGCCCATCCGCGACAGCAGCGACTGCATGGATTGCAGCGTCAGCCCCGAATTGCCGTCGCCTGTGCCTGAAAGCCCAACGACCACGCCATACCCCACCAGAGGATTCGAGCGCACACCGGCGACCGACGCCAGATCCTTCAATCGGTCCGCCTGCGCGCTCCCAGCCAGAACCAGACCGATCAGCGCAAATCTGATCACACGCCCGATCATAGTGGCGACACCGAACTCAGCGCACGGAACCACCATCCGGGGCGGGCGGTATCGGCCACATCTCCGGCACCGATATAGTGAATGTCGGCATTGGCGATCCGGTCAGATGTGACCACGTTATCGGCGCTGATGTCCTCGGAGCGCACAACGCCCGTCAGCCGAACATACTCGTCGCCGTTGTTCAGCCGCAGCCGCTTCTGCCCCATGATTTCCAGATTGCCACCCGGCAACACGCGCACCACGGTTACGGTCATCCGCCCGCTCAGCGTGTTGGACTGTTGCGCCGCACCCTGCCCGTTAAAGGACTGGTCGGTGCCGCTGCCCAGCCGCGCGTCATCGAAGCCTGCACCCGTCATCCGCGAGGTCATGACGAGCGGAAGATCCACGTCGAACGCATTGGAGCGCGACCCACTGGCCGACTGCGATTTGGAAGCAGAGAACTGCTCGTCCAACTCCACGGTCAGAACATCGCCCACCTGCGCCGCACGCCGGTCACTGACGAACAGACCACGGTTCGAAGTCGAATAGATGCCACCATTGTTGGGCGCCTCGACCGCAAATTCGGATGCCACCGGATAGACCGGATCGTAGTCCCGCGACGCCTGGTCCTGCACATAGGATGAACAGGCCGACATTCCGGCGAGCAACGCAGCACTTGCCACCAAACGTTTCATTGGCAAACCCCTTTACAGCTTGTTGGAGAGGAAGCGCAGCATCTCGTCAGAGGCCGAGATCGACTTCGAATTGATTTCGTAGGCGCGTTGCGTCTCGATCATATCGACAAGCTCCTGCACCACATTCACGTTGGACCCTTCCAGCGTCCCTTGCGCCAGCTGCCCCGCGCCGTTGTTCTGCGGCGCCGAGACAATCGCCTCACCGCTGGCCGGAGTTTCCACGAGGAAGTTTTCGCCAATCGGCTGAAGCCCGCGCGGGTTCGAGAAATTTGCCAATGTGATCTGGCCGATTTCCTGTGCGTCGGTCTGGCCCGGCATCATCACCGAAACGATCCCGTCTGCCGAAATCCCAACGCTGCTCGCACCCTGCGGCACAGTGATCTGCGGCTGAAGGACATAACCGGATGTCGTCGTCAGCGTCCCGTCGGGTGCCATCGAAAATGTCCCGTCGCGGGTGTAGCCGATGCGTCCGTCCGGCAGCAGCACTTGGAAAAAGCCCTGCCCGTTAATGCCAACGTCAAGCGGGTTGCCAGTCTCGGCCAATGTGCCTTGAGTATGCATCTTGTCGGTGCTCACCACCCGCACGCCCGTTCCCACCGCCAGCGGCGATGTCAGCGTCGTGCCTTCAGAGGTCTGCTCCCCTCCGGGACGCGACACCTGATACAGCAATGTCTCGAAATTGGCCCGATCGCGCTTGAACCCGGTGGTGTTCACATTGGCTAGGTTGTTGGCAATGACCTGCATGCGCGTTTGCTGCGCGTTCAGGCCGGTTTTTGCCACATGCATTGAGTTGGTCGACATGGCGGATTGCTCCTCGGAATTTCCGTTCGCAATTCACCTGCAACCCCCATGCCAACTCACGGGGTCACATCCGCAATTAGCTTGGCAACCGCATCAGCGAGGCCCCCGCCTCGTCCAGCTCTTTCGCTTGCGCGATCAATTTGATGTTTAATTCGAACTCGCGCTGCATCTCGATCGAAGCAATCAGCTCCTCGGTCGCGTTGACATTGCTGCCTTCCAGCGTGCCTTGCAGGATTTTCGCGGCCTGATCAGGGGCAGGCATCTCCGCCTCTGCCGGACGGATCAGACCGTCCAGATTTTTCTCAAGCCGCATCCCTTCGGGCGGGATCATGGTTGCAATCACCGCCACCTCGACACGCTCGCCCGGCTGGGCGCCCAGCGGTTCGATAAATATTTGCCCGACCTCGGTCACCTGAAAACCTTGATTGGGCGGAACGATGATCGGCTCCAGATCGGCGTTCAGAACCATCTGCCCGCCTCCGTCCCGCAACATTCCGTCAGGCCCGACCCGCAGGTCTCCCCTGCGGCTCAGCCCCGGCTCACCGCCCTCACGCTGGGCATAGAAATAGCCCTCCTCCGCGATGGCGATGTCGTAAGGATTGCCGGTCGAATCCAGAAACCCCTGCGCATCCGAAAACTGCGCCGCCGCGCGCGCTGTCTGAAACGCGCGGGCGTTGAGGGAATCCAGCTCTGCGACAAATCGCGTCTCGCCGTCGGTGGGCAGATCGCGCCGGAAACCCGGCACGTGCAGGTTCGCAAGGTTCTGCGCTGAAATGGTGCGCTTTTCCTGCATATTGGTGATGGAATTCATCACCGTGTGGATCATACGGTCCATATTCTGCCCTCCGTCAGCCTAACGTTTAGCCGCGAATGTTCATCACCGTCTGCATGAGCGACGCAGAGGTCTCCAGCGCCTTGGCGTTGGCCTGATAGTTCCGCTGTGCGGTAATCAGATTGACCAGCTCCTCGGT
>JAEPMR010000113.1 GCA_017643845.1 Marivivens sp.
GGGGTCGGGTTCGGTATTGGCCCGAGAGTGCGAATGAGCGGACTCACTTTCTCGGTTGGTGGGTGTCTGCTGTGCGGGACGGAGCGGGCATTCGCCGTGGCTGCGCCGAGGGCTGATTTCTAGCTTCAGTCCCAACGTGATGATCGGTCGTTCTTCATGAACTTTAAGACTGCTTGCACTTTTGCGGAACGGTGCAAATCGGTGTGCGTCACGAGCCACAGCGGGACAACCCAATCTGGTTTCGGCGCAAGCACCTCGACCAAATCAGCGCGTTTTTGCGCGAATATCTCAGGGTGAAATCCGATCCCCATTCCTGCAAATAGCGCTTGATCCGCAACGCCCTGGTTTGCGCTGATCAAGGATTTGCTCGACTGAGGAACGTTGCGTTTGATCCACGCGGTGAAAGGAAAGTTGGCGTTGGCTGTCTCCCAGCAGACAAACTTGTGTTCTTTGTAGTCGTCCTTTGATTGTGGGGTGCCGTGCCGCGCAACATAGCTTTGGTGGGCATATAGGCCCAGCTTCAGATCCAAGTAGTGTTGAACGACATTGTCTGGTTGATCTGGCTTGGGTCCCGACCGAATGGCCACATGGGCTTCGCCATATTCCAGTTTGAGCAGGGCCGCGCTCGCGACGAACCTGATCACCGTGTCCTGGTTTTCGTCTTGAAACCGCTGGAGCGCGGACAACAGGAGTGGGGCTATGCGCTCATGCGCCGTCACGATGAGATCACCGGCAATCCGGGCGGAACGGCCCCGTGTTCGCCCGGCGAGTTGATCAAACTGTTCTTCAGTGGCCTGTGCGACCCGTAAGAGGTCCAGGCCGACTTCTGTGGGCACATACCCAGTCTTGCTGCGCAGAAAGACGCGCGCACCGAGTTCAGCCTCCAATGTGTCGATATGACGGATCACGGTCGCCCGATGCACCCCCAGCAGATCAGCAGCGGCGCTGACTGTCCCAAGGCGGGCGACGTGGTAGGCGGTCTTGATCTCAGTCCATTTGTCCATGTCGTATGATGTCATAATTTAGCACGTCAAATGCGCATTTCGGAATCTATATTCCTTTTTTGCAGCATGACATAAGCGGCCAAACAACAACAAAGTCAACTGGCTGCGCCGACGACAGACAAAAGGAACTCAATTATGGATAGCCTCAACCCCTGGCTTGACGCCGAAATTGAAAAGCGCCCCTTGACCGCCCTGGTGTTTTTCCGCGGGCAATGGTGCCCGTTTTGCCAAGGCTATCTCAGTGAGTTGAACGGTGACTTCCTGCGCGATCTGCGTGCTGCAGGGGGTGAATTGTTCGCCGTTACCGCGCAATCGCAGGCCGGCGCCGATGCCGCGAAGGCTGACTGGGCTTTGGATTATGACGTCCTTTCCGACCCGTCGCTCACGCTGGCCAATCGCTTCGCTATCGCGATGACCCCAAAAGCCCAGACTCCGCTTGCCGAGATCGAGGGGGAATACCCCAACGGCATGTCGCAACCCGGCGTCGTAATTCTGGATCAGGCTGGCAAGGCCCTGGTGCATTGGGCGATCAACCCCAGTGAGATAAACGGGGGCGGTGCGCTGGACCGGCCTCTGCCGCCTGTGCTGTGGGCGGCCCTGAAATCGGCACGGAATGGTGACGGCCCGGTTTCTCTGGAAGGCCCCAGGCTCGACCCTGTTTGGCTCAAGGACAACTATCCTGACGCTTACAAGGTGTTCGAGGCCTTCATGGCGGCGCAACAGGCCCAATAGCAAAGCGACTCTTCGAGGCGCTGCCTGCAGCATCGCGGTGTAGTCGCAGCACCCCCGTCATCAAAATCACAGAACCCCCAAGGAGACCACGATGGACAAGGAATTCCCTCGGTATCTGTCTTTCATTCTGATCATTGCTGCATGGCAGACATACCGAATAGTAGGAGCAGTATTCTGGTCAGGCCTTGATCTGTCGGGTGGCGGTTTGTTTCCCAACGCGTGGGTCATCCCATTGTCACAAGACACCCTCACCGGCCTGCTCGCGCCGGTAATTGTTTTCATGATGGCCATGCGTCCGAGCGTATTGAGCTATGCACTTAGCATCTCGTTTTTTGTATTCGGGATCGTGGATTTCACCAATGGCTTGGTTGTTGAAGCACTATATCCGCCATTTATCTCACCCATGGGAGAAAATGTGCCAGGGTCATTTATTACGGGCTGGCTCATTGGTAACATGATGTTGGAGGTCGTGGCGCTTGCCCTTTTGCTGACACCTACTGTTCGGCATTATTTCATTCGAGCTGAAGGAGGCTCGGGGCTGAGCGTCAAGGATTCCCCCATGGCGGGAAAGTGGTTGTGGATTCTTGGCTTTGCCGCCTTGAATGGCATTTTCTTCAAGCAGTTTGCCGCCGTGTTGAACGCGCTGTTCGGCATGTTTAACTGAACGAATTTGGCATTTCTTCGGAACCGCCTTGGAAAACCCGGAGCGGTTCCGCTTGGTTTCCCTCGTTTGACCAGTCCGACATTCATGGAGTGCGCAGCATCAGCCACAATGGGCTCCAAGCCGACTTTCGCCGCCTGCTGTCTGAATGGCGGCACTTGGATGACTAACCCAGCTTTGAACCTCCGCGAGAAGCTAAATGGGGCGCGGCTGTGGAGAGATAAACTGCTCTGAGCAGTTGCGGTCGCCATCCCTGGGCTGGCGATCCGTTGAGCCGTTGCGGGACCGGACAGCACCGGAGGTGCCGGTCCCATCACCAGACCGCTCGGACGGGCTGGCGATATGGGTGGGGTGTGTCTAGGGGGAGAGGACGTGTGGTTGTGGGGAAATAAAGTGCGCTGCTCGGGCGTGGATCGCCATCCCGCGGTCTGGCTAACCGTTGAGCGATCGCGGGGCCGGATAGCGCCGCAAGTGGCGGCCAATCTCCAGAGCACGCGGACAGGATGGTGGTTTGGATTGGGGGTGCAATGGGACGGTGCGGAAAGGGGGGTAGGGTTCGGTATTGGCCCGAGAGTGCGAATGAGCGGACTCACTTTCTCGGATGGTGGGTGTCTGCTGTGCGGACAGAGCGGACTTATTCTCTTGCGGCTTTCGCTGACGCAGAAACCGCTCGCAACTGCGGCATGTGTTTCGCCGCGCTGCAGCTATCTTCGCCGAAGCGGTCTTTTGCCTTACCAAAAAGGGCACCCGGACAAACCGTCCGGACGCCGCGTGATACTCGGCGAATGGATGTCCAGTTCTTACCGGCGTAATCACTGATCCTCAACACGCACAACCACCTCCATCGAGAGCAGATCGTTACCTTCTCCCTGAAAGCTGCCGGTTACCGGAGCGACCTGTGACATGTTCCGCGCAACGGCCACCGGAATCAGGTTGGCTGACCCCACCGATCTGTTCGTTGGGTCGAACGGGATCCAACCGGCCCCGGGAACGAAGACTTCGACCCATGCATGTGTAGAGCCCGAGCCGGCAGGCCCGAGCCGGTCATTACCGGGGTCGTAAAGATAGCCGGACACCAGACGCGCCTCGAAACCCAGCGTTCGGATAGCCTCGGCAAAGAGGACCGCAAAGTCGCGACACGAGCCACAGCCCCGGTCGAGGGTTTCGAGTGGTCCTTGCGTGCCTTCGCTCTCGCGGATCTCATATGTGATCTGCGCTGTTATGCCATTGCTGACGTCCTTCAGGAGCGACAGGGTATCCGTTGGCCTGTGCATCACGAATTGTTCGACCCAGTTTGACTAGCGCCCTGCGTCGTCTTGGTATTGTGGCGCAGAAAGCGACCTGAGATCTGTCCAGTCTTCGGTGGAGTAGAGGAACGGGTAGGACGTCGCAGAGGCAGCAATCAGGAAGACGGGCCAGACTGGCGCGTTCAGGATGGCGGTTGTGTGCGACCGGATCGAAAGCGTCTCCGTTGCGACATCGAAGTTGGCGATAGCGATGGCGTTTCCGGCGACATCGTGGGGCCAGTCGATGCGGGCCGTCGGCGTGATCTCAAGATCGAAAGCCGTCAATGTAAGGTCCCGCGTTTCACGAGGTCGCAACATCAGCCTGTGCGGTCCAAGAACCACGGCGGTGCGGTAGCGATAGGTCGTCGTGTGTGCGATCGTGATCGTCGGCATGCAGCAGACCTAAGTCGACCGACGGCCGACCTTTGCTGACGCCTTCGGGCACTGCCGCGCGCCATGCTGTCGTACCTTTGCACCTTGCACAGATGCGCTGGCCGAACCCCTCGCTCCAAAACGAAGCATCACAACGCAAGCAGAATCGCAGCTTCGGCACATCTCCAAGCGCGCGGCTGGGGTGATCCATTAGGGTGTCTTCGACTGGTGATCGCATTGGATCCTCGCCTGCATCTGACCTGTGAAATTGCGCCTTCGACGTCATTCGGAAACAGATGGCATGCGCGACCTTCTCAACATCCCTTCGTTTTCGGCGTCATGAATGTCCGAACGGTCCTGCAAT
>JAEPMR010000114.1 GCA_017643845.1 Marivivens sp.
GAAATCATCTTATTCGATGATGGATGCGACGACGCCAGCGCCGACGGTACGGCCACCTTCGCGGATAGCGAAGCGCAGGCCTTCTTCCATGGCGATCGGCACGATCAGCTCAACCTCGACGGAGACGTTGTCGCCCGGCATCACCATTTCCGTGCCTTCCGGCAGGGACACCACACCGGTCACGTCCGTCGTACGGAAGTAGAACTGCGGGCGGTAGTTGGTGAAGAACGGGGTGTGACGACCACCTTCTTCCTTGGTGAGGATGTAAGCCTCAGCCTTGAACTTCGTGTGCGGGGTAACAGTACCCGGCTTGCAAAGAACCTGGCCACGCTCAACGTCTTCACGTGCGATACCGCGGATCAGCGCGCCGATGTTGTCGCCTGCTTCGCCGCTGTCCAGCAGCTTGCGGAACATTTCAACGCCGGTGACCGTGGTCTTCTGCGTGTCCTTGATGCCGACGATTTCGACTTCTTCGCCAACCTTCACGATGCCGCGCTCAACACGACCGGTTACAACCGTACCACGGCCGGAGATCGAGAAGACGTCTTCGATCGGCATCAGGAACGGAAGGTCCTTCGGACGCTCCGGGGTCGGGATGTACGCGTCGACCTGAGCCATCAGCTCACGGATCGCATCGCGGCCAATGGCCGGATCGCGGTTTTCAACGGCTGCCAGTGCAGAACCCTTGACGATCGGAATGTCGTCGCCCGGGAATTCGTAGGAAGACAGCAGTTCGCGGATTTCCATTTCGACGAGCTCGAGAAGCTCTTCGTCGTCGACCTGGTCAACCTTGTTCATGAACACGACCAGAGCCGGAACACCAACCTGGCGAGCCAGGAGGATGTGTTCGCGGGTCTGCGGCATCGGGCCGTCAGCGGCAGAACAGACCAGGATCGCGCCGTCCATCTGCGCTGCACCGGTGATCATGTTCTTGACGTAGTCGGCGTGACCAGGGCAGTCGACGTGTGCGTAGTGACGGTTTTCCGTCTCGTACTCAACGTGGGCCGTGGAGATGGTGATGCCGCGAGCCTTTTCTTCAGGCGCGCCGTCGATTTCGTCGTAAGCTTTTGCAGTCGCACCGCCGGTTTCAGCCAGCGTCATGGTGATTGCTGCGGTCAGCGTCGTCTTGCCGTGGTCAACGTGGCCAATCGTGCCAATGTTAACGTGCGGCTTGTTGCGCTCAAATTTTTCCTTCGCCATCGGCGTCGCTCTCTGTCCAATACTCGGTTCGGTCGAATTAGGTCGAGGCGGGACGCGTTCCGGCGCCTTGGACAGATCCGCGAGCGACGAATTGCTTCCCGTTGAACTTCTTGTCAGGATTTCCGGGCGAAAGAGCCTTCCGTTCCGGACACTCCGATCAGCACCCATGATGGAGCGGGTGAAGGGAATCGAACCCTCGTCGTCAGCTTGGAAGGCTGCTGCTCTACCATTGAGCTACACCCGCACAACGAGAGAACCAGGAACGATGGTGGAGGAGGTTGGATTCGAACCAACGTAGGCATAGCCAACGGATTTACAGTCCGTCCCCTTTAGCCACTCGGGCACTCCTCCATCTCGTCCTGCTTCACGCCGAAGCGATCAGGATGGCTTACCGAAGAGCCCGCCCGGAAGGGGCGAGCAATCCCGTGGCGCGTGTTATGCAGATAGGGCCCCGCCCTGTCAACGCCGATTTTGCAAAGAATTGAACAAAATCAGCAGGACGCTCGAAACAGACGCTTCGAACGTGAGCTATTGCCAAGGCCGATGGCACCACCAGATTGCCGCAGCACGGCTGTGATGTCACGGTTCCCCTGCGTTTTGCTGAAAATCCGGCATCACGCGACCCCAGCCTGTGGACAACTTTCATCAACGCGCCCGTTCCTTTGACGAGGCCATTTGTGCCAATGCCTGCACCTGCTGCCCTTTTGAAAAACCAGTCGGACACGACTGCACCCTTGAGCAGATTCTCTTGTTGTTGTATCTACAACAAATGTCATCTTCTCTCAAAGATATCGATTTCCAGCACATGGGCCGAACCTGCCTCGGTCACGCTGCCCGGCGCACCGCCAATCTTCTGACCCGTCATTATAATAGGCACATGGCAGTTCTCGGCCTTGAACTGACCCAGGCCCAGCTTTTGGCTGCGATAGCCGACGGATCTGCAAGTTCGGCGGCAGAGATCGCCCGTTTTCTCGGCATCGACCGATCCACGCTGGCCCGAAACCTCAAGCCTTTGGAAGTTGCCGGTCTTGTAACCCGGCAAGATGGCAATGGCCGAAAGGTTCTTCCAGTGCTGACACAACTGGGCGAGGCAAAGGTGATTGAGATCCACCGCACCTGGCTCAAGGCACAAGAAGAAGTCAGCACATTGCTTGGCCCGGACGGCGCTGATGCCGTTCGCACCCAGATGTCCACGTTGCGCAAGGCGGTTCACATTCTGGAAAGCCAGGAAAAACCTGCCGCAGACACTGCCTCCCAATCAGACCCCGACGAGACCACCCTTACAGGACACCAATCATGAGCGATCCCCAGACCCTGACCGAAAACGGCAAGACCCACACCCTTGGCGCGCTTCCAAAGGCAGCCTTTGCCACCATGACCGGGCTTGATATCTTCGAGCGCATGATGGCAGGCGATCTGCCTGCCCCGCCGATCATGGTGCATTCCAATATCAGGATGAAGGAATTCTCCGAAGGCCGGGCCGTCTTCACCGGCCTGCCAGCACGCGAGTTCCTGAACCCGCTCGGTACGGTCCATGGTGGCTGGATTTCGACGCTGATCGACACGGCGCTGAGCTGCGCGGTACACACCACGCTGCAGCCCGGCGAATTCTACACCACCACATCGCTCAACGTGAACATGGTTCGCCCGCTGCTTGAAACCAGCGGCGAAGTGGTTTGCGAGGGGCGGATCGTTCACCGCGGCTCCCGCCTGGCGACCTCCGAAGGCGATCTGCGAGACGCGAACGGCAAACTGATCGCCCATGGCACCGTCAGCTGCATGATCCTGAAGCCCTCTTGAGGCAATGGATATGGAACAGTCGCACTGTCTTTCCCTCTTTTCCTGACGTGGAAATCCCGGTAGAGCTGCGCCATGAGTGACGACAAGAAACCTTCGCGCCCAGCCGGCAAGCCGGGCTTTCGTGGCAACAAGAAGTTCGGTGGCAAACCTGCGCCGCGCCGTCCGGGCCTCCCCCCAGAAGGCCCGGTGCTTCTCTATGGCCTCCACACCGTTGAAGCGGCCTTTGCCAACAAGGATCGCAAGCGGCTGAAGCTGTTCGCAACGGACAATGCCGTTCGCCGCCTCGAAGAACGTGGCGTGAAGATCGATGTTCCTGTCGAATCCATGATGCCCCGCGCGCTGGACCGGATGGTGACGAAGGATGCTGTCCATCAGGGCATGATTCTGGAAGCCGATCCCCTGCCCGCTTATGGCGCCGAGCATCTGAAAGGTGCGCGGCTCGTGCTGGCACTTGACCAGGTCACGGATCCGCACAATGTCGGCGCAATTCTGCGCTCGGCTGTCGCGCTTGATGCCGATGCGGTGGTAACAACCGAACGCCATGCACCGGAAGAAGGCTCCGTTCTGGCGAAATCCGCTTCCGGTGCACTCGACATGATCAAACATGTCCGGGTGAAAAACATGGCCCGCTTCATTGCCGAGATGAAGGACGAAGGCTTTTCCTGCATTGCCCTCGACAGCGATGGCCCGGCAAGTCTTGAAGAGACACCGTTCAGCGACAGGACGGTTCTGGTACTGGGCTCGGAGGGCAAAGGCGTGCGTCAGGGTGTGCGCGAAGCCTGCGGCCTGACGGCCCGCCTCGACATGCCGGGCGAGATTCGCTCGCTCAACGTTTCAAATGCCGCTGTACTGTCACTCTATGTGGCGCGGATGAAAATGGGGCTGTAAGGCCCCTCTCCTTTCACCATCCGATTCAAAGCGCCTCTCCGCGCGCTGCAGTCACGGAGCTGGCGGCAGTTCTGTTCGCCCGCGTCGCCTCCGACCGGGTCAGGCAAGGCGCCAATAGCAGACTGATACCGATCATCGGTGCCAGCACCATGAGAGCCGCCCGAATACCGAAGGCATCGGCGAGCGGCCCGATGGTGAGCGGCCCGACCAGAAAGCCGAGCAGAGCCACAAAGGAAAGCACGGCGACATTGGAAGCCGCACTTCCTCCTGGCGCTGCGGATGCCGCGGTCACTCCAAGGGGAAACGCGAGCGCTGCTCCCGATCCCAGAACTCCCAGACCGAGAAGTGCAATCGGCGCGTTCGGTGCAAGCCATATCAGGCTCAGACCGATCAGTCCGATGAGCGCAAGCACCTGCCCCAGGCGTCCTGGCGCCGCAACCTGGCGCAAGCGGTCTCCCATGAGCCGGGTCGAAGCCAGACACAGCGAAAAGATCGATATGCCCAGCCCGGCGAGGCCC
>JAEPMR010000115.1 GCA_017643845.1 Marivivens sp.
GAAAATTCTGATGAAACGCGTATTCATTCTGGCCGCTGCCGCTTTGACATTGGCGACTTCGCTATCTGCCGCGGAGCTCGGTGACGACGGGCTGCACAAAACACCTTGGATGCGCAACACGTTCAAGGATCTGCGCGAGGATCTGGCCGAGGCCACTTCCGAAGGGCGGCGCATGATGATCCTGATCGAGCAGCGCGGGTGCATTTATTGCACCAAAATGCACGAAGAAATCTATCCCCGGCCGGAGATCGATCTCCTGCTTAATGAAGCGTTCTACACGGTTCAGATAAATATGTTCGGCGATACCGAAGTGACCGATTTCGACGGCGAGGTTCTGAGCGAAAAAGAAGCGGTCATGAAATGGGGTTCGATGTTCACGCCTACGATTCTCTTCATGCCTGAAAAGGTTGGAGATGGGCTGTCCGCAAATGATGCGGCGGTTGCCTACGTGCCTGGTGCGCTGGGGGGTAGCATGTTCCTGAACATGCTCAACTGGGTGCTGGAGCACGGTTACGAGAGTGGTGAGAATTTCCAAAAATATCATGCTCGTATCTTCATGGGGCAAGATCAGTAGTAGCGACTAATGCACACGCATGGCTTGTGCTGCAGTGCAGAATATTCAATAATGCGAATTTATCGTTGCGTTATTGGAAAACTGTGCTCTATTGTATGCATAAATATGAATAAGATCTGGAATCCAGGGAGGTCACATGAAGCGCATCATCCAACTAGCGGCAGGCATAGCACTGTCGGCGGGCGCGGCGGCGGCGGAAGTCGCACCGGGCGATGTCGTGTTCGGAGAATATGGTGAGGTGGTTGAGTCGCTAACCGGCGTGGCGGGCGATCCCGAAGCGGGGCGCGCTGTCATGAACAAGGGCTCGGGCAATTGCGTGGCCTGCCATCAGGTGACCGAATTGGAAGAGGTCTATCCCTTCCATGGCGAGGTCGGACCGTCGCTCGATTATGTTGGCGAGCGCTGGACCGAGGCCGATCTGCGGGGGATCGTTGTTAATGCCAAAAACGTCTTTCCCGATACGATGATGCCCGCGTTCTACAAGGTCGACGGCTTCAATCGCCTCGGAGACGGCTTCACCGGAAAAGCCAAGGAAGGCCCCGCCACACCGCTGCTTACAGCGCAGCAGATCGAAGATGTTATCGCCTATCTCATGACGTTGCAGTGAGCCGGGCCAGGGATCGAGAGGAGAAATCATGAAACTTACACGTAGGGCTACCCTGCTGATGGCAATGGGCACGGCTGCCGCCGCTGTCCTGCCGTTTCGGGCTTCGGCAGCTGCCGAGGATGCAATTGCCACGTTCACCGGCGGTGCCACAGTCGGCGCTGGCGGTTTGACGCTCACTGCTCCGGAAATCGCTGAGAACGGCAACACAGTGCCGATCTCCGTCGATGCGCCAGGGGCTGTTTCCATCGCGATCTTTGCGGTCGGAAACCCCACGCCGGACGTAGCGATCTTCAATTTCGGCGCATTGTCCGGTTCTCAGTCCGCGTCCACGCGGATCCGGCTGGCCGGAACACAGGACGTCGTTGCTGTTGCGAAGATGGCTGACGGCAGCTTCGTTAAGGCCTCGCAAGAGGTGAAGGTCACAATCGGCGGCTGCGGCGGCTGATAAAGGAGGATATGGAAAATGGCTGAAAACGTTACCCCCCGCGTCCGTGTCCCCCGCAGCGCCGCTGCTGGCGAGACGATCACCATCAAAACGCTCATCTCGCATCCGATGGAGTCGGGTCAGCGCAAGGACAGCGATGGTAATCCGATCCCGCGCTCGATCATCAACCGGTTTACCTGTGAGTTTAACGGCGAAACCGTGATTGACGTTCAGCTCGAGCCAGCAATCTCGACAAACCCGTATTTCGAGTTTGAGTCGTTGGTGCCCGAGGCAGGAACCTTTGTGTTCACTTGGTACGATGACGACGGCTCGGTTTACACGGAGTCCAAGGACATCGCGATTGCCTGATCGCAGGCGCAAAGGGAGGAAAGCATTATGAAAAAAGCACTGCTGAAAAGTGCGATCTGCGCCGCGGCACTGGGTGGGTTCGCTCACGCGGCCGCGGCCGATGAAAGCGCGAGCCTCGTGATCAATGGCGAGTTGGAAATCGTGACCGAAGCACCGGCGCCGGCCCATCTCGATGGCGCTCTGCGCACGGTTTACTCGGGCTGGGTGTTCCGCTCGGACGAAACACAGGTCATGCAGATGGATGACTTCGACAATCCGGGCATGATCTTTGTCGAAAGTGGCATGGCCGACTGGAATACCGCGGAAGGCACCGAAGGCAAATCATGCGCTGACTGTCATGGCGACGCCGAGGAGAGCATGCGCGAAGTGCGCGCCGTTTATCCGAAGTGGAACGACGAGGCTGAAGAGGTTCGCACCCTGCAAATGCAGATCAACGCCTGCCGCACCGAACAAATGGGCGCGGAAGCGCTCAAGACGGATGCCGGTTCGATGTTGAACATGGAGGCCTATATCTCGTCTGTCGGGCGTGGCACGATTGTAAATGTCGCGGTCGATGGTCCCGCGCAGGCAGCATGGGAACAGGGGCGTGACCTCTATTACACCCGCACCGGTCAGCTGGACCTGAGCTGCGCCAACTGCCACGAGCAGAACTATGGCAACATGATCCGTGCGGATCATCTGAGCCAGGGCCAGATCAACGGCTTTCCGACCTATCGCCTGAAAAATGCAAAACTGAACGGCGTTCAGGGGCGTTTTAAGGGCTGCGTTCGCGATACGATGGCGGAAACCTACAGTCCGGGCAGCCCAGAATTCGTCGCGCTCGAGCTCTATGTGGCGTCACGCGGCAACGGTCTGTCGGTCGAAGGCCCGTCTGTCCGAAACTGATCCAATGGCTCGCATCGGTTTTTCCGGTGCGAGCTTTTCTCTATCTTAAAATATTCAAAAAACAGAATGCGAAGGGCGCGAACATGATTTCACGGCGTGACTTTCTCCAGGCAAGTATGGCGGCATCAGCGCTGGTTGGAGCCTCGGGCTTTGGTAACTGGTCGCGGCTCGCCGCTCAGCAGGCACTGACGCAGGAACAGCTTCTGCAGTTCGACACCTTCGGGAATATCTCCCTGATCCATGTGACTGATATTCACGCGCAATTGAAACCGATCTGGTTCCGCGAGCCCGAAATCAATCTCGGGGTCGGCGGCAACAAGGGCGCGGTTCCGCATATTACGGGTGCCGATTTTCGTCGTGCATACGGAATCGCGGACAACAGCCCCAGCCATTATGCTCTGACCTATGATGACTTCACGTCACTTGGCCGTGCCTATGGCAAAATGGGTGGGCTTGATCGTGTGGCGACCGTGATCAATGCCATCCGATCTGACCGTCCTGACGCCATCCTGCTCGACGGTGGTGATACTTGGCACGGTTCCTACACCTGCTATCAGACCGAAGGGCAGGACATGGTCAATGTGATGAACGCATTGAAGCCTGACGCCATGACATTCCATTGGGAGTTCACACTCGGTCAGGATCGTGTGCGCGACATTGTAGCCGAGCTCCCGTTCAAAGCGTTGGGGCAGAACATTTTTGACGCCATGTGGGACGAGCCCGCGCCTGAGTTCGAACCCTATACATGGTTCGAGAGGGGCGGTGCAAAGATCGCCGTGATCGGACAGGCCTTCCCCTATATGCCCATTGCCAACCCCGGCTGGATGTTCCCGGACTTCTCTTTCGGCATCCGCGATGAGCGGATGCAGGAGATGGTCGATGAGGTGCGGGCGCAGTGGGCCGATCTGGTCGTCGTTCTGTCGCATAACGGCTTCGACGTGGACAAAAAAATGGCGACGATGGTCTCCGGCATAGATGTGATCCTGTCGGGTCATACCCATGATGCCATTCCCGAGCCGGTGCTTTCAGGTGACACGCTGATTGTGGCTTCTGGGTCAAACGGCAAATTCGTCAGTCGCGTCGATCTGGATGTGCGCGATGGGCGGCTTTTGGGGTTCCGTCACAAACTGATTCCGATTTTCTCGGATGTCATCACCCCGGATGCGCAAGTCGCGGCGCTCATCGATGAACAGCGTGCGCCTTATGAGGCCGAGCTTTCCGAGGTCATAGGCAAAACGGACGAGGACACGGTCCTGTTCCGGCGTGGCAATTTCAACGGCTCGTGGGACGATCTGATCTGTGACGCGCTGCTTTCCGAACGGGACGCGCAGATCGCTATGTCGCCGGGTGTTCGCTGGGGGCCGTCGATTATGCCCGGTCAGGAGATCACCCGCGAGGATATCTGGAACGTCACGTCGATGACCTATCCAAAGGCCTATCGCACAGAGATGACCGGTGAATTCATCAAGGTCATCATGGAAGATGTCGCCGATAACATCTTCAACCCCG
>JAEPMR010000116.1 GCA_017643845.1 Marivivens sp.
CGCGGGGTGGAGCAGCCCGGTAGCTCGTCAGGCTCATAACCTGAAGGTCGTAGGTTCAAATCCTACCCCCGCAACCAAATAAATAAGGCCTCAAAGCTCTGAACCGCTAGAGGCCTTTTTGTTCGTGTCCGGCAGGTGTCCGAAACCATTGATATTCTCGACGCACCAAAAATAGCACCCCAACCACCTTTTTAAGACAAGGCGCTCAATCGCAAACCGCCTATAACCACAAATTTGATCACCGGAAAAATCCCAAAAACCAACCGGTGCAAAACGGTGAGCTGCTGCGCGGCATCGGGTTTGCGGAGATCGATGCCCCACTTACGGCTGAACGCGTTGCGTCAGGTAGGTGGAGCGTCCTGATCGCAGGACGGAGCATTCCAGCAAAGGCTTCGCTGAAGCCGATGTTCGACCCGAAAATGGAACGCGTAAGGGCTTAGACCCTCAGGTGGCTCTGGGAGAATGATTTGCGGGCTTCCAGTCGGTGCGAGGCAACGAAGGATCGCATCCCACCTGTAGCGATCAGGATATTGTTTCAATGGCCTCCGAGACATGAAGGGCGTCGTTCGCAAGATCGAGGTACATCCGCGCAGTAATAATTCGTTTTGGCTGCCCAGCTTCGGAGGGTGCCGTATTGCTAGCAGAGTGTTGACATGACTACACAGTGCCGAGAGCGACGCGGGTACGGGCTTTCCATTGAAAGGCTGGAACTGTAGCACTGCGCGGAGGCAGTCGTTTGGGGGCCGCTGTGGCAAGCGTCGAGTTGGTCGAGCTAAGAAAGTGTTTCGGGCGGGAACAGGTCATTGACGGCCTAACGCTTGACATTGAGCCGGGGTCACTTGTGGCGCTACTGGGGCCGTCGGGATGTGGCAAAACGACAGTACTGCGGATGATTGCCGGTTTGGAGGCGCCGGGTGGCGGTGATATCCGCTTCAACGGACAAAGTGTGATTGAAACCGAAGTGCGTCGCCGCAACGTGGGCATGGTGTTCCAGCAGTATGCCCTGTTTCCCCATATGACCGCCGCCGAGAATGTGGCATTCGGTCTGAATGTTCGAGGTCTGTCAAAGGCGGCTGTTCGGGCTGAAGTGGACGCGATTTTGGATGTTGTGCAGCTGTCAGGGCTGCATGACCGGTTTCCGTCGCAACTTTCCGGCGGTCAGATGCAGCGGGTAGCACTTGCACGCACGTTGGTGACACGTCCGTCCGTATTGATGTTTGACGAACCACTTGCCAATTTGGACGCACAGTTGCGCGTCGAATTGCGGAGCTTCATCCGCAAGCTTCAGCAGGATTTGGCTATCACCACGATTTTTGTCACGCATGACCATGTGGAGGCAATGGAACTGGCTGACAGGGTGGCGGTGCTCTTTGATGGGCGGCTTGCCCAATATGCGCCGCCGCATGAGCTGTATTTGTCTCCTATATCGTCAGCTGTCGCGAATTTCATGGGAGCGGGTAACATTTTTCCTGCCCGAATACGGGCTGATTATGCAGTGGACACGCCGCTTGGAGTGTTGCCTTCGGCCTATTCCGACCGGTTTGTGGTCGGTCAGGAGGTGCGGGTGATGTTGAGGGCGGAGGCAATCGGCATCGCGCAGCCTGGGATGAATTCGGAGACGGCAACGCTCAACGGGAAAATCGAAGAGCGTGTTTTTCTTGGTGGGAGCGTTACCTACGCTGTTAGCTGCAATGGGCAGACGCTTCGGGTAACGGAAACTCCATACCGGCTTTTGGACGTCGGCTCCGAAGTTTCTCTGGCGATACCGGCCGAGCACGCATGGATCATGGAAAAGTAACGGCGCTTTTTGAGCGTCAGATAAAAGGACACAACATGAAGCTATTTTCTCCGGTTTTGGGAATTTGTGCCTGTCTCGCAGGTGGGAATGTTTCTGCGGGCGACATCGAATTTCGCGATGCCTTTTTAAGCGGTTCATTGGAGTGGAGTGAGGTCGAGGCAAAAGCTGCGGAAGAAGGCGCTGTTAACATTCATTATTGGGGCGGGGACGACCTATTGAATGTCTGGATGGGGCAGGTTGTTGCGGCCGAGATGTCTAGGCGAGGGGTGACGGTAAACGCGGTCCCGATCACGGCGACAAAGGATGCGATCGACCTAGTACTTGCTGAAAAAGCGGCAGGCAGAGGGATTGGAGAGGGCAGTGTTGATCTGATTTGGGTAAATGGCGAAAACTTTGCCGCGCTCAAACGGCAGGATGCCCTGTTTGGTGGGTTTGCCAGGCTCTTGCCGAATGCACGAAACCTGGAATGGGACGACACCGATCCGCGCTCGGTGTTGAATTTGCGAGATTTCGGAGTTTCGACAGGTGCTGCGGAGGTGCCGTGGTCCTCAGAGCAGTATGTCTGCGCAGTCAATACGGCGTTTGTGGACAGCGAGCAGGTGCCGGCCACGTTCGAACAAATGGAGGATTACCTGCGGGAAAATCCGGGCAAATTCACCTATCTGAAACCGCCGCATTACCTTGGAAATACATTCGTTCAGGAGGCTATTTATGCGCATAACCCGGACGGAACCGGCGCAATCCCGTTTCAGAGCTCTATTGACGACATATCGGCTGATGAATTTGCCCGCTTGATCGCGCCCGGTATCGCTTATCTGCAGGAGATCGAACCCTATCTGCTCGATGGCTCGGACGGGTCTGCCCATTACCCTGAGGATAACAAAGAGCTCGATGGGCTGTTCCTGAACGGGGAAGTGCATTTCAACTGCAAGTTCGGCCTCTATGCGGCCGCGACTGGACTTGCGACGGGCAGCTATCCTGCGGAGGCAGAGCAGTTTGTGTTTCCTGAAGGTGCTATGATCAAAAACAAGAGCTATCTGGTGATCCCGGCAAACGCTCCACACCCGGCAGCTGCGCTCCTGTTGGCGGACTGGATGACCTCGGTTGACAGTCAGGTTTCGAAACTTGCGGCAGTGGGCATGCCATTGGGGATTGATAGCTGGAAGCTCTCGGAGGTCGACGCGGAGCGGCTTGCAGCGGCCTCCCCCGGTCTGATTGGCGTCACTCAGTCGTCACTCGACGCGAATGCCGCGCCCGATACCAACGCGACATTGGTGAATATTATTGAGGCGGTATGGTTGGAAGTAATCGAGCGGGACTCAGAACGACCGCTGTCTGAAATTGTCGAGGCGCTCTATGAGACGCTCGGTGAATGACACGCTGAAGCAGCGCGGATTATCGCGTCCTGTCCGAAGGCTTTGAGGGCTATGCGCAGGTTGCGGCATCGATCGATCCCCCCGGAGCGGCTGTGGCTGGTGCTGCAGCTTGCGCCGATTGTGGGTGTGATCGGTCTGTTGTTTGGCACAGCAATCATCATGGCGGTGCTGCAGTCGCTCGGATATGCACCATGGTTCGGGATCAACACGTTTCCCGATTACTCGCATTTTCGGGCGTTATGGGGCGCGCAGGCATTCTGGCAATCACTTGGCCTGACGCTTTACTACGCGACGGTTTCGACCGTGATTGCATTGATTTTGGGCGTAGGTTTGGCCGTCGTTTTGCTAAAGGCTTTTCGAGGGAGGAAGCTTTATAGCTATATTTACAAGCTCCCGCTGATGATCCCCTATACCGTCGGAATAGCGCTGGCTGTGATTATGTTGTCGAACGGCGGCGTGCTGTCGCGGATATTTGCGGGGCTCGGGCTGATTGACGATCCTGCTCAGTTCCCTCAAATCTTACGGACCCATTTCGGATGGGGGATAATCGCGGTCTATGTTTGGAAACAGACACCCTTTATTGCACTGACGGTCTATGCTGTGCTGCTCGGCATCGGACGCGAAACCGAGGAAGCCGCTGCCGTGCTGGGCGCGGATCGAGGGACGATCTTCTGGAAGGTTACCTTTCCACAGATCCTCCCGGGGATCGTCTCGGCCACGTTGATCTGTTTCGCTTTCAACGTGGGTGCGTTTGAGGCGCCGTTCATTCTCGGTGGTGGTTATCCCGATACGCTGCCGGTGATAGCCTGGCGGCTGTTTAATGATGCGGATTACAGTCTTCAGCTGCAGGGGATGGCGGCAGTCGTCTCGATTGCAATGATCTCGGGATGTCTGCTTTTTGCCTATCTTTGGGCCTATCGGCGTTTTGAACGCCGGCGCGGACGGAGCTAGGAAAATGCTGCGTGCAAGAGAATATCGCCCGCGAGGGCTTTCACCGCTTCAGCGGATCTATCTGTTGCTGATC
>JAEPMR010000117.1 GCA_017643845.1 Marivivens sp.
CAGCGCCCGCACCGGCCCCGCCTGCCCCGCGCGCGATGCGCCCACTGCGCGAAATCGCCGATCTACACCGCAAGATCCTTGACCGTCTCGGTCCCTCTCCGGTCGCGGAGGACCAGCTCGCCCGCGATCTCGGTGCCCGCGCCGACCGGCTCGCGCCCGCACTCACCGACCTTGAAATCGAGGGGCGCGTCACCCGCGAAACAGGCGGCACCGTCCGCCGCGCCGACTGACGCAAGAGCACAGTCACCGACACATTCGATGGACGGCGCATTGACAATCCTGCCCCCGCTCCCACATCTTGCGCCGCCATAGTCCCTCGCGCATTTTAAGGATTCCCATGCCCGTTGTCGTCGTCGAATCACCGGCCAAGGCCAAGACAATCAACAAATATCTTGGTGACGATTACACCGTTCTCGCCTCCTACGGCCACGTCCGCGACCTGCCGCCCAAGGACGGCTCCGTCGATCCCGAAGACGATTTCGCCATGAAATGGGAGGTCGCCG
The DNA here is from genome assembly GCA_017643845.1 of Marivivens sp. Classification (GTDB taxonomy): domain Bacteria; phylum Pseudomonadota; class Alphaproteobacteria; order Rhodobacterales; family Rhodobacteraceae; genus JAEPMR01. The sequence goes on from JAEPMR010000117.1 coordinate 504, forward strand.
CCGACAGCCGCAAACATGTCAAAGCCATCGCCGACGCGCTGAAAGACGACCCTTCCCTGATCCTCGCCACCGACCCCGACCGCGAGGGAGAGGCAATCTCATGGCACCTGCAAGAGGCGCTCACCGCCCGCAAGGCGATCAAGAAAACCACCGAAGTGAAGCGCGTGACCTTCAACGCGATCACCAAATCCGCCGTGACCGAGGCGATGGCAAACCCGCGCGAGGTCGATGCGCCGCTGGTTGAGGCCTATCTCGCCCGCCGCGCGCTTGATTATCTGGTGGGCTTCAATCTCTCCCCCGTCCTCTGGCGCAAACTCCCCGGCGCGAAATCCGCCGGTCGCGTGCAATCCGTCTGCCTGCGCCTGATCGTCGAGCGCGAGATGGAGATCGAAGCCTTCCGCCCACAGGAATACTGGAGCGTCAAAGCCCTCCTGGACACCCCGCGCGGCAAAAGCTTCGAGGCCCGCCTCACCACGCTGGCAGGTAAGAAACTCGACAAATTCGATCTTGCCACCTCGCTTCAGGCAGAAATGGCCGTGCAGGCCATCACCAGCCGCGATCTCACCGTCACGTCTGTCGAGGCCAAGCCCGGCACTCGCAATCCCGCACCGCCTTTCATGACCTCCACCTTGCAGCAGGAAGCCAGCCGCAAGTTCGGCATGGGCGCACGCCAGACGATGAGCGCCGCCCAGCGGCTCTACGAGGCAGGCCTGATCACCTACATGCGGACAGACGGGATCGACATGGCGCCTGAGGCGGTGATGGCCGCCCGCGACGCGATCAAGGAGAAATTCGGCGAGAATTACCTCCCGCCCTCTCCGCGCATGTATAAGAACAAGGCGAAAAACGCGCAGGAAGCGCACGAATGTATCCGCCCCACCGATATGATGCGCAGCACCGATACCTTGCGCATTTCGGATGCCGACCAGCGCAAACTTTACGATCTCATCTACAAACGCACAATCGCCAGCCAGATGGCCGCCGCACGGCTCGAACGTACCACTGTCGAAATCGGCTCCGCTGACGGTCAGGTCGGCCTTCGCGCCACCGGTCAGGTCATCCTCTTCGACGGCTTCATCGCCATCTACGAAGAGGGCCGCGACGACAGCACCGATGACGAGGACGGCAACCGCCTGCCGCAGGTCGGCGAGGGCGACGCGCTGAAAAAGCAGGACATTACGCCCGAACAGCACTTCACCCAGCCCCCGCCCCGCTACACCGAGGCGACGCTTGTGAAACGGATGGAAGAGCTCGGCATCGGCCGCCCGTCCACCTACGCCTCCATCGTCACCACCATTCAGGAGCGGGACTATGTGGCAAAGGACAAAGGCCGCCTGATCCCGCAGGACAAGGGCCGCCTCGTGACGGCCTTCCTGTCCAACTACTTCCGCAAATATGTGGGCTACGAATTCACCGCCCAGCTCGAAGACCAGCTCGATCAGGTCTCCGCCGGTGACGCCGATTACAAAACGATCCTCTCCCGCTTCTGGCGCGAGTTTTCCGCCGCCATCGCCGAAACATCAGAGCTGCGGATCACCGACGTATTGGAGAAGATCAACGAGGTGCTGGAGCCGCATCTCTTCCCGCCCACCGAAGACGGCACCGATCCCCGCCTCTGCCCCAATTGCGGCGCGGGCAGGCTCTCCATGCGCACTGCGCGCTCCGGCGGTGCCTTCATCGGCTGTTCGAACTACCCCGAATGCCGCTTCACCCGCCCTTTCGGCCCTCCGGGGATGGAAGACACCTCCATCGGCCCCGATGGGCGGCTACTGGGGCATGACAACGGTGATCCGATCACCCTGCGCGATGGCCGCTTCGGGCCTTACGTCCAGCGCGGCGAGCCGACAGAAGACACCCCCAAACCGCCCCGCGCCAGCATTCCAAAAGGCTGGGAGCCACTCGACACCGATCTCGAAAAGGCGCTGATGCTCCTCTCCCTGCCCCGCGAAATCGGCCCGCACCCCGATGATGGCGAGATGATCGAAGCCGGCATCGGCCGCTACGGGCCTTACGTCAAACACGGCCGCGTTTACGCCAATATCAAGGAAGTAGACGAGGTGTTCACCATCGGCATGAACCGCGCGGTTGAGGTTCTCGCCCAGAAAGCCGCCTCCCGCGGCGGGCGCGGTGCCGCGGCGAAACCCTTGCGCGAATTGGGTGATCACCCTGACGGTGGCGCGATGAACGTGATGGAAGGCCGCTATGGGCCTTACATCAAATGGGAAAAGGTCAACGCCACATTGCCGAAAGACACATCTCCCGAGGAGGTGACGGTCGAAATGGCGATCGAGCTGGTCAACGCCAAGGCGTCCAAAGGTGGCAAGAAAAAAACCACCCGTAAGAAAGCGCCCGCCAAGAAAACCGCCGCGAAAAAGAAAGCCGGCTGATCAGACGGGACCAGCGGCGCGGCACCTCTGCCGCGCCACTTCCCTTGTTTCCGAATGGGCAACAACACCATATTATTGCCCAAATCTGTCTCTAGATGGGCAACATGACAGCGCCAAGCTCACCCTCCACCGGCCCCCTCCCTGATGGCCGTCCCCTGCCCCGCGGCCGCCGCCGCTGGCGGGATGTGGCTGTTTTGGCAGGGCTTTTCGCGCTTGTTCTCGCGGGCCTTGCGGGGCTGGCTGCCGCAACGGGCTGGGAAGAAACCGTTGCGCAACTGGCGCAGCTCGGGCCGTGGCAGCTTGCCGCCCTGCTCGCGCTAAGCCTCGTCAATTATGTCTTTCGCGGGCTTCGCTGGCACCTTTTCGCTCAGCGTCTTGGCCTTGCCACAACGCTCGCGCAAAACCTGCGCCACTTTATCGGCGGCTTCGCCATGTCCGTCACCCCCGGGCGGGTTGGTGAGCTGATCCGCATGCGCTGGCTCCGCCGCGAAACAGGCTGGCCCGTGGAGCGCACAGCACCCCTCGTGCTGATGGACCGCGCCTCCGATCTCGCCGCGATGGGGCTTTTGCTTGCACTCGGCCTCGCCCTCGCTGCCGAAGGCATCGCCTTCGCCTTGCCTGTCGCGGTCATTGCCCTGATCGCGGCCTATGTCGCCACCCGTCCGCGCCTCCTCGCCGCGCTGGTCACGATCGCCTATCGCGTCACCGGCCTCCTGCCGCGCTTGATGGGCCGCATCCGCGCCGCCGCCCGCTCGCTGGCCGTGTTCTCCACCCCGCGCATCGCGGCCACGGCCCTCACCCTCGGGCTGATCGGCTGGGCAGCCGAAGGCGCGGCCTTCCACCTGCTCCTCCTCTGGATGGGCGCAGACATCGGCCTTGCGATGGCAGTAGCCATATTCACCTTTTCCACCCTCGCAGGCGGGCTGACCGGCGCGCCCGGCGGCGTCGGCGGGGCCGAGGCCGCAATGATCGCGCTCCTTTCCCTGCAAGGCATCGGGCTTGAGGTCTCCCTTCCCGCCACGGCCGTCATCCGCGTCACGACACTCTGGTTCGCCATCGGCCTCGGGCTTCTGACCTTCCCGCTGGCCGAACGCGCCTCCCTGAAAGCCGAGGCCGCCGCATGACCGATCTGCGCTGGAAAACCACCCCCTACGCCGGCTGGGGCCGCG
>JAEPMR010000118.1 GCA_017643845.1 Marivivens sp.
AAGCTGGAGGATGCCGGCTTCCGCATCCTGGACGCCGAACGCTTCCGCATCGACAGCCGCCCCCCGGTCCACCCCGACTATGCCGGGCAGAGCGAAGACGACATCCTCACCTGGCGCCTGCACCTGACCGCCGAACGCCCGGCGTGAGGGAGAGGGGGGGACGGATCAACCGCCCCCGATCAGTTCCAACCATTCCTGCTCTGTCAGGGTCGTGATCCCCAGCTCTGCGGCTTTCTTCGCCTTGGATCCTGCACCCGGTCCCGCCACAAGAATGTCGGTCTTCTTCGAGACGCTGCCGGAGACGCGGGCGCCGAGGGATTCGGCGCGGGCCTTGGCCTCGTCGCGGGTCATGGCCTCCAGCGTGCCGGTGAAGACCACGGTCTTGCCCGCGACGGGGCTGTCCTGCGCCGGGGCGTCGAACGGCTCGACCTCGCGAAGCTGGGCCAGCAGGTCGTCAAGGACGGTGCGGTTGTGCGCCTCCGCCATGAATTCCAGCAGTTCGCGGACAACGGTCGGACCGATGCCGTCGATCCCCTCCAGTTCCGCGTATGCCTCGCCCTCCGGGTCGGCCACTGCCGCCTTCAGCGCCGCCAGCAGCGCATCCAGGGTCAGGTAGGTCGCGGCAAGGGTCCGGGCCGTGGTCTGGCCCACATGGCGGATGCCGAGCGCGAACAGGAAACGCTCCAGCGGGATCGTGCGGCGTTCATTGATCGCGGCGAACAGCTTGGCAACGGAAGTCTCGCCGAAGCCGTCACGCTCCTGCAGCTTCAGGTCCACGTTGCGGGCCTCCAGCGTGAAGATCTCCGCCGGGCTGGTGATCTCACCGGCCGTGAAGAACATCTCGATCTGCTTCGCGCCCAACCCGTCGATGTCGAATGCCGTGCGGCCAACGAAATGCTTCAGCTTTTCAATTGCTTGCGCAGGACATGCCATGCCGCCGGAGCAGCGCCGCACCGAGTCGCCCGGCTCGCGGATCGCGTCAGAACCGCATTCGGGGCAAGTCTCCGGAAAGCTGTAGGCTGCGCTGTCCTCGGGTCTGCGGGCGAGGTCCACATCCTTAATCTTCGGGATCACATCGCCCGCACGATAGACCTGCACCCAGTCCCCGATGCGAATATCCCTGCCCTCGCGGATCGGAGCGCCGTTATTGTCGAGACCTGCAATATAGTCCTCGTTGTGCAGGGTCGCATTGCTGACGACGACACCGCCCACCGTCACCGGCGAGAGCCGCGCCACCGGCGAGAGCGCCCCGGTCCGCCCCACCTGAATGTCGATCGCGTCCAGCCGCGTCCACGCCAGCTCTGCGGGGAACTTGTGGGCAATCGCCCAGCGGGGCGTCGTCGAGCGAAACCCCAGACGCCCCTGTAGCGCCAGATCATCGACCTTATAGACCACCCCGTCGATATCGTAGTCCAGCGTCGCACGCTGCTGTTCGATCTCGGCGTAATGTCCGATCAGCGCCTGTGGTCCGTCGCAGCGCCGCGTCAGCGGGTTGGTGCGAAACCCCATCTCGGCCAGTCGTTCGATTGCGCCCCATTGGGTGTCTGCCAGCGGCTCGGATACCTCCCCCCAGGCATATGCGAAAAAGCACAGCGGACGGGCACGGGTGATTTCCGCGTCCAGCTGGCGCAGCGAGCCTGCCGCCGCATTGCGCGGGTTGGCAAAAGTTTTACCCCCGCGTTCGGCTTGACGGGCATTGAGCGCCTCGAAATCCGCGTGGCTCATGTAGACCTCGCCGCGCACCTCCAGCACCTCGGGCGCATCGCTGATATGATGCGGAATATCGGCAATGGTGCGCGCATTCGCGGTGACATTCTCGCCCTCGCTTCCGTCGCCGCGCGTTGCTGCCTGCACCAGCCGCCCGCTTTCATAGCGCAGCGAGAGCGAGAGCCCGTCGATTTTCGGCTCTGAGGTATAGGCCAGAGCCGCATCCTCAGAGAGATTGAGATAGCGCCGGATCCGTCCGTCGAAATCGGTAATGTCTTCGGCATCGAACGCGTTGGCGAGCGACAGCATCCGCACCGCATGCCGCACCTTGCCAAATCCTTCGGCGGGGGCCGCGCCGACCTGCTCGCTGGGGCTATCCGCCCGTTTGAGATCGGGAAACCGCGCTTCGATTGCCGCGTTCCGCGCCTTGAGCGCATCAAACGACGCATCGCTCATCACCGGAGCATCGTCCTGATGATAGGCATCGTTGGCCGTGTTGATGATCCCGGCGAGCCGTTCCAGCTCCGCCGCTGCCGCCTCCGCGCTGAGGCTCTCCGGCGCAACGGGTGTCGGCCCTTCGGTCTCAGGGTCCGGGTGTGCCTCACTCTCGCTCTTTTGCGCCACGGCAGCTGGCCTCCTCACGTCGGGCGGTTTGGACCGCTCTGTTAAGGAGGTTCTAGGCGTGCACCTGCCCCGCGTCCAGTCCGATCACGCGGATCGGCGCACACGTGTCGCGCGTCGTCAGGCTCCCACGGCCAGTGCAGGAGTGTTCTCTTCCTTCGGGCTGGGATCACGCAGCACATAGCCGCGCCCCCAGACTGTCTCGATATAGTTGTCGCCGCCTGTCGCTACGGCGATCTTCTTGCGCAGTTTACAGATGAATACATCGATGATCTTCAGTTCCGGCTCGTCCATCCCGCCATACAGGTGATTGAGGAACATCTCCTTGGTCAGCGTCGTGCCCTTGCGCAGCGCCAGAAGCTCGAACATCTGGTATTCCTTGCCCGTCAGATGCACCGCCTGCCCCGCCACCTCGACCGTCTTGGCGTCGAGGTTCACTGTCACCTTGCCGATCTGGATTTGCGAGTGCGAATGCCCTTTCGAGCGGCGGATGATCGCATGGATACGCGCGATCAGTTCGTCACGATGGAACGGCTTCGTCAGATAGTCATCCGCCCCGAGGCCAAAGCCCTTCAGCTTGGCCTCCGTTCCGTCATCGCCCGAAAGGATCAGGATCGGCGTTTCGATCCGCGCCATCCGCACATGCCGCAGCACATCCAGCCCGCTCATATCCGGCAAGTCGAGGTCGAGCAGGATCAGGTCGTAGTCATACAGTTTCGCCAGATCGAGCCCCTCCTCTCCCATGTCCGTGACATAAATATTCAGATTGGCATGGGTCAGCATCATTTCGATGCTTTTGGCCGTTGTGGGATCGTCCTCAACCAGAAGGATACGCATGCTTTTGGCTCCGTCATCTCATATCATGAGCTAACTAAAGTATAGTAAGGTTAACCACAGGTTACTACTCCAGACAGTGCACTCTCCCTATGGGTGTTTCAGGCGTTGCTGTAACGTCACCTTCAGCCCGTCCGCCCCATGCGCTGCGAAATCACTTTCCCACGCGCTCAGTTCTTCGTCCGAAAGTCCGTAGCGTTCCAGCGCCGTGCTCCGCGCAATCAGCCCCGTGGCAATCGCCTCGACCACGATCCGCTTGCGCGACGCCACCCAGCGTCGCACATTTGCCGGCGGCAGATCGGCCAACGTCAGGCTGCGTCCATCCTTCAGCCGCACCGTGCGCGGCCCTTCCACTTTCTTCAGATACATCACTCACCCCATTTATTGAGGTGCCCAGTTTCGGCCTGACCGGTAAACATCCCACCAAACCGCCCCTTGAGAATAGGCAGCATTTTCATATATTGCGCGACATCTCCTCCTGTCCTCGAACGGATATGCCATGCCCCTTGATCCGGCACTCAATTCTCTCGGCTTTGCCAAACCGCCCAGCGAAACCCGCGTGGTCGTTGCCATGTCCGGCGGCGTGGACAGCTCCGTTGTGGCTGCGCAACTGGCCGAAGAGGGCTATGATGTCGTAGGCGTAACCCTCCAGCTGTACGATCACGGCGCGGCACTGGCTAAAAAAGGCGCCTGCTGTGCGGGGCGCGATATTCACGATGCCCGCCGCGTGGCCGAGGAAATGGGCTTCCCCCATTACGTCCTCGATTACGAGAACATCTTCCGCGATGCCGTGATCGACGAATTTGCCGATAGCTACCTTGCCGGCGCCACCCCCGTTCCCTGCATCCGCTGCAACGAGCGG
>JAEPMR010000119.1 GCA_017643845.1 Marivivens sp.
CAGCTCGATTGCCGAAAGCGTATCCCCGATCCGCGACCCCATCAGGATCTCAGCCGGGTTCATCACCGCCTTGGCGTTGGTGCCAATCGCAAGGTTGGACTGATACCGCACCATATGCGCTTCAGCCGCTTCGTCACCGGCCAGTGCGGCAGAAATGCTATGCGCTTTTTCCAGCCCCAACAGCCCCCGCATCGCCGGCCGGCGCATGTCAGCCTCGATCAGCAGGGTCTTCACCTCCGGCAGCCGTGACAGGCTAAACGCCAGATTGAGGCAGGTCGTCGTCTTGCCGCATCCCGCCGTCGGAGAGGTGATCGCGATCCGCCGCCAGTTGTTCGACACGACACTCTTCAGCAGACGCGTCCGCAGGACCTCGAACGATACCGCGTCGGCCCCACCAATGTAGCTGACCAAACGGTTGCGCCGCGCATGTTCGCGCGCCGGTTCGAAACGCGGCAGACGCTGCCATGCCGCTTCCGCGCCGGATGACCGTTCTTCCTCGATCCTCGGTGCCACGCCGCGCGCCTTGCGCCGCCCGGTTCCCGCGGGCGCCTCCCCTGCATCAGCCTCTCTGCCAATCTCGGCCCGCAATTCACGCTCGGCGCGGGCTTTTTCGATTGCGGCTCTGATCTTTTCCATCCGTGACTCCTATCCGCCCCGACCGGCGCGGACGCGCTCGACGAAACCCGAAAGCCCTGTCGCATCCATGATTTTATCGACCAGCAGATCAATCGGGAGGTAGAAAATATGCACCATGAGCAGCATCAGCGGCACCCCCACCAGACCAAACGCGATCACTCCAAGAATAGCCAATCTTCGAAACCGGATTTCCTCCTCCGTCCGAATATAGGGGATCGTCGCAAAAGGTGTGATGCCCAAACTGTTCGTCAGGTCCGCAGGCCGCCGGATCGCGCGGTTCATGAGCTCGATCAGGACAACCAGCGCACCACCTGCCACCATCCCGAACGCCACGCTGCCCAGCGCCAGAAGCGGTCGGTTCGGGCTGGCAGGCGCATCCGGCACCACAGCCTGTTCGATGACCGTGATCCTCTGCCCCTTGGAAAGCGCCTCGATACGGTCGCCGGTGATCGCTTGTGCCAGCCGGTCAGAGGCCTGCGCATATTGCAGTCGGATGTTTTCGTAGTCCCGCTCCAGAACGTCGAGCGCAATCGCATTTGCAGGCGTTGCCTCCAGGGAGGTCACCAGCGCCGTCACTTCAGCTTCGAGCCCGTTCTGCTGCTCCTGCAAATAGTCGATCTGCCCGTCAATATCGGCCATCTGCAGATCATAGGCCGTCAGCCCGTCCGCCGTCTCTCCGTCAACGCCTGCAATACTGGCCCTCAGTGCCTCGATCTGCCTTTCCAAAGTCTGGATACGGATGCGAATGCGCGGGTTTTCTGGGTTCAGAAATTCACGCACCTGCTCCAGTTCCAGCTCCAGATCGCGCAATTGCCGCTCGTCGGCCGACGTGCCGGACCCTTCAAGCCCGACCTGTCCCGTCCGCTGGTAAATCTCGATCAGACGCTCGCGCCGTTCGCGCAGCCGTTCCAGCTCACGCTCACCCTGCAATTGCCGTTCTTGTAGGACCACCAAACGGTTGCGCCGATAGTCCAGACTGTCCGGCAGCGCACCTTCGTTCGATTGTTTGAATTCTGTAATTCTGGCGCCCTGAATGGCCAATTCATCGGTCAGTCGTTCAACCTCTTGTTCGAAAAAGTCAAGTGTCTGTCCCGCCACACCGGTCCGCAGCGCCACGTTTTCCTCCAGAATCCGTGTCACCAGCTCATTCGTCACCCGCGCCGACAGCAGCGCCCCGGGCGCGTCAAACGAAACGGTGACGAATATTGCGACATCCCGCACACCGGGCAGGCTGATGCGGATGCGATCCCGCATATCCTCCACGATTTCGTCAGGGCTGAAACCCGACCGCCGGTCATGGATTTGAAATTCCCGCGACAGATCCAGCAACTCCGCCCGTGTCAGAAGCCGCTGTTTGATGATTTCCAGCTGTTCCGGCGCCGCTGTCCGCACCGTGGACTCGGCCAGCTCGTCGGGTATCTGCGGCGACTCCACCAACAAAAGCGCCTCCGCCCGAAACACCGGCGGCAGCACATAGCTGACCATGATCCCCGAGGCCGCAATCAGCACCGTCACCGCGATGAAATAATGCACCCGCCTCAGAAACAGCGAGAAATAAAACTTCAGGTCCAGCCCCGTCACGTCGCGCTCCGATAGGCTTTCGCAGCATCCTCAGAGGCTTGCGACTCCGGCAGGTCCACGCTGTACCAAAACGCCCCGTCCCGCATCACATTCTGGATCATCCACGGCTCGACGGTGAATTTCCCTTCCGACACCGCATAGACCATCGAAAGATCACACACCTGGTTGATCAGCCGCGGAATGCCACGTGATATATCGACAATAAGCTGGATCGCCTCGGCGCTGAAAATCTTGCCGGACCCGCCGGCGACCTTCAGCCGGTGATCCACATATTTGCGCACCGATGCCTCGTCCATCGGGGTCAGATGAAAACTCGCCGTGATCCGCTGCGCCAATTGGGTCAGCCCGCCGTTACGGATATGGTCCCGCAGCTCCGGTTGCCCGACAAGAATGAGTTGCAACAGGTCATCCTTACCCACATTGATATTCGTCAACATCCGCAGTTCTTCGAGCATCTCCTGCGCCAGCGCCTGCGCTTCGTCGAATATCAGGACAGTCCGACGCCCGGCGGCATATTCGGCAATCAGGTAATCCTGGAGCTGCCCGAACAGATCGACATAATCCGTCCCCTTCGCCTCCTGATCCAGCGCCTGCAACACCCAGCGCAGCAGATCGCCCCGCCCGCCTTGCGCATTCGACACCAGCGCAAAAGTGAGATCGGCATCCATGCTCTTCATCAGGTAATGCACAAGCGTCGTCTTGCCCGCGCCCACATCGCCGGTAATCACCGTGATCGGCGCACGGGTCAGGATTCCGTATTCGATCATGGTATAGGCACGTTCATGCTGGGCCGACCAGAAAAGGAAATCCGGGTCCGGCGCCAGCGCAAACGGACGCTCCTTCAGCCCGAAATGGCCGGTATATATATCAAGCGTGCTGGCCATGGCCGATGTTTTTCCTGTGTCCTGCCGCCGCAAGGCTACCGCCGCCCAGCCAAAAGCTCAATCTCTCCGCGCATTCCGCGCCCTGCCTTTGCGCATACATCACTCATACCCTTTCACCAGCTCGAACGCGCCAATATCGGGCGCACCGTGCTGAACCCTTACAACACCCTCAATATCCCGCTCCGGCGCCAGAAGCACATCGCCCGCATCCACCAGCGCGCTTCCCGCCGCGGGCCGATAGTCCCCCCGCGCCGGGTCAGCAAAGCTCAGCTCCGGCGCAATCAGCCGGAAATTCTGGCTATAAACAACATTCATGACGGGATTTGGGCGCGCTCTGAAAGACTGCGCCACATTATTGGCAATCCGCACATCCCGAGACTCCGTCCCGTTCTTATGGGCAAACAGCCCCAACCACGGACGCGACCGCCCCTCAGCCTCGCGCGCCACCAACGTATTATTAACAATATCCACCCCGCGCCCGCCATAGACGGAAATCCCGTGCCACGCGCTCACAACCACCAAATTGTTACGGATCACCAGCCCATCGAAAAATCCGTCAAACAGGCCAATCCCCTGAAGCGGCCCGCGTAATGGGTGCGCCTCCGGCCCCGTCCACTCCAGAATTCGGTTGCCCTCGATCACCAACCCGCGCACCGTCTCACCGGTCGCCCACGACTGGATACCGTCATCATGGTTTCCATTCACCGCCACGTTATTCATGATCGTATTTCCGGCGACCAGGCTGTAGTCCCCGATGGCCCGAACCCCGTCGCCGGCAAAGCCGTCAATGAT
>JAEPMR010000011.1:0-15693 GCA_017643845.1 Marivivens sp.
GAGGATCCGGCGCATTTCCACCCAGAGCCGAACGGCGACAACCCTTCTGCGAAGATCAAGCAGGTTGCGTCTGGCCGTTTTGGCGTGACTGCCGAATACCTGAACCAGTGCGAAGAGCTGGAGATCAAAGTCGCACAAGGCGCAAAGCCCGGCGAAGGTGGTCAGTTGCCGGGGATGAAAGTCACCGATTTGATCGCCCGTCTGCGGCACTCCACAAAAGGTGTGACGCTGATTTCGCCGCCGCCGCACCACGATATCTATTCGATCGAGGATCTGGCACAGCTGATCTATGATCTGAAGCAGATCAACCCACGCTGTAAAGTGACGGTCAAGCTTGTCGCCGCTTCTGGCGTCGGCACGATTGCGGCAGGCGTAGCCAAGGCAAAGGCCGATGTGATCCTGATTTCGGGACACAACGGCGGCACGGGTGCGAGCCCTGCGACCTCGATCAAATATGCGGGTCTGCCGTGGGAAATGGGTCTGACTGAAGCGCATCAGGTGCTCGCAATGAACAACCTGCGTGAGCGGGTGACATTGCGGACGGACGGTGGCTTGCGGACTGGCCGCGACATCCTCATGGCAGCAATGATGGGGGCCGAGGAATACGGTATTGGCACGGCTGCGCTGATCGCGATGGGCTGCATCATGGTGCGTCAGTGCCAGTCGAACACCTGCCCGGTTGGCGTCTGCACCCAGAAAGAGGAGCTGCGCGCGAAATTCACCGGTAACGCGGATAAGGTGGTCAACCTGATCACGTTCTACGCGCAGGAAGTTCGCGAGTTGCTTGCCTCGATCGGTGCACGTTCAATGGATGAGGTGATCGGCCGTGCCGATCTGCTCGCGCAGGTTAGCCGTGGTTCGGCTCATCTGGATGATCTGGACCTCAACCCGCTTCTGATCACGGTCGATGGTGCAGACAAGATCACCTATGACCGCAACAAGCCGCGCATTGAGGTTCCGGATACGCTGGACGCCGAAATCGTGAAGGACGCTGCCCGCTTCCTGAATGACGGTGAGAAGATGCAGCTGCACTATGCCGTGCAGAACACGCACCGGACCATTGGCACACGCGTTTCGAGCCACATCGTCCGCAACTTCGGGATGCGCAACAGCCTGCAACCCGATCACCTGACAGTAAAGCTGACGGGTAGCGCGGGACAATCTCTTGGCGCTTTCGCTGCACCGGGGCTGAAACTGGAAGTGTCCGGTGATGCCAACGATTACGTAGGCAAGGGCCTTTCTGGAGGAACGGTCGTCGTGCGCCCGCCAATGGCGAGTCCGCTGGTGGCTGAGGACAATACGATCATCGGCAACACGGTGCTTTATGGTGCAACTGCTGGCTATCTCTTTGCAGCCGGTCGTGCGGGCGAACGTTTCGCAGTGCGGAATTCCGGTGCGCATGTGGTCGTCGAAGGCTGTGGCACGAATGGCTGTGAATATATGACTGGCGGCGTTGCGGTGATCCTCGGATCCATAGGCGCGAACTTCGGCGCGGGGATGACGGGCGGTATGGCCTATCTCTATGATCCTGATGGCAGCGCGCGGCCGTTGATCAATATGGAGACGCTGGTGACCTGTCCCGTGACGGTTGCGGAATGGGAAGATCAGCTTAAAAGTCTGATCGAGCGTCATCATGCTGAAACCGGAAGCCGTAAAGCCGAACGTATCCTCCAGGATTGGGAAGAAGAGAAAGCGAATTTCCTTCAGATTTGCCCAAAGGAGATGCTGGTCCATATTCCGCATCCACTGAGCTACGAAGAAACGGCGATCCCGGCCGAATAACAAGGTTCGAAGCGGCGGCCCCCGGGCCGCCGTTTTGCTTTTCCAGTGTCGTCAACTATCTTATAGCGGTCGGCATGGCAAAGACAGGCACATCCCGGAAAAAGAAGAAACCGACCCAATCGACTGCTCAGTCATCGGGCGGATCGGCGCGTCAGGTCCTCCGCAGCGCAGGGCGCTGGGCGGTGCGGGGCATCGCGGCTGTTAGCGTATTTGTACTGCTGATCACACTGGTCTACCGCTTTGTGCCAGTGCCAATCACGCCTTATATGCTGGCCGAGCGTGTGCGGCACGGATCGCTGGAGAAAGATTGGGTTCCTGCCGAGGATATCGCGCCTGTCATGATGCGTGCGGCTGTCGCTGCGGAAGACGCAAATTTCTGTCTGCATTGGGGTTTCGACATGGCTGCGATCCGTGGCGTGATCGAATCCGGTCAATCGCGCGGCGCTTCTTCGATCAGTCAGCAAGTCGCGAAAAACGTTTTTCTCTGGCAGGGGCGGAGTTGGCCTCGCAAAGCGCTTGAAGCTTTGATGACGCCTGTCGTGGAAGCCTTTTGGCCAAAGCGCAGGATATTGGAGGTCTATCTCAATGTCGCGGAATTCGACCGTGGTGTTTTCGGGGTAGAGGCGGCTGCGCAGCATTATTTCGGAATTTCTGCAAAAGAGCTCGCACCCCGGCAGGCAGGGCGGCTGGCGGCGATATTGCCGGATCCGAAAGGACGCTCTGCCTCACAACCGAGCAATTTCGTCACGGGCCGAGCGGATGCGATCGTCGATGGCGCCGCTACGATACAGGCTGATGGTCGCGCCGACTGTTTCGAGCGGGCCTAGGCTAGTTTCCCGTGAGAGACATTGATCCAGTCGTCCGCTTGCGGCATTGAGGATGCAAACACAGGATAGGTAGTCGAGCATAATGCACCGTCTGTATCATTACCCGTTATCACCGTTTTCACGCAAAGTTCGGCTCGTCCTCGCCGAGAAGAAGATCGAGGTCGAGCTCTCAGAGGAGCGTTATTGGGAGAAGTCACCCGAGTTTCTCCGCCGCAATCCTGCAGGGCAGGTGCCGGTTCTGAAAATAGGAAATCGGTTGATGCCGGAGAGTGGCGCGATTTGCGAGTATCTTGAAGAAACTCATCCAAACCCGCCCCTGCTGCCCGCAACACCCGAGGGCAGATACGAGGCGCGGCGTCTGGTGGCGTGGTTTGATGACAAATTCTACCACGAGGTGACCAGCAAGCTGGTGGGCGAGCGCGTGTTCCGAAAAGTGCAGGGTACGGGCTATCCTGACAGCGCCAACCTCAAAGCAGGCACCAAGGCGATCAAGTTTCACCTTGGTTATATGACTTGGCTTCTGGAAAGCCGCCGCTGGCTCGCAGGGAATGAGATGACCATCGCCGATTTCGCAGCGGCCGCCCATCTCAGCTGCATAGATTACATCTCAGACGTGAATTGGAACGCCGCTGAGTCGGTCAAGGACTGGTATGCCAAAATCAAGTCGCGGCCAGCTTTCCGTTCAATTCTCGCGGACCAGTTGCCCGGTTTTCCGCAGCCCGCGCATTATGCGGATCTGGATTTCTGAGCGATGCCGTGAAGGAACGCATTGCGGCATATGCCAGGGCAAGCGGTTTCGCCAAAATGGGCGTCTGCCGCCCCGATGCAATTCCACAGGTGAAGAAACGACTGGAGGAATTTGTGGAAGACGGGCGCCACGGCCAGATGGCATGGATGGCGAACCGGATGCATTGGCGCGGCGATCCTGTGGCTCTTTGGCCGGAGGCACGATCTGTGATCATGCTGGCAGAGCCCTACACGCCCGACCATGATCCACTCGAGAGCCTAGAGCGGCGAGATCGCGCAGCGATTTCGGTTTATGCTCAAAACAGGGACTATCACGATATCGTCAAGAAACGCCTTAAGCGGGTTGGGCGGTGGCTGATCGAACAATCGCCCGGCGCGGAAATCAAGGTGTTCGTCGATACCGCTCCGGTGATGGAGAAACCGCTGGCCGCTGCCGCTGGACTTGGATGGCAGGGCAAGCACACGAACCTCTTGTCGCGGGACCTGGGGAACTGGTTCTTTCTAGGCGCGATTTTCACGACGCTCGAGCTGGAGCCGGATGATCCGGCGCGGGAGCATTGCGGGAATTGCCGTGCGTGTCTGGATATTTGTCCGACAGAGGCATTTCCCGCGCCTTACCAGCTGGATGCGCGGCGCTGCATATCATACCTGACGATCGAGCATAAAGGTCCGGTAGATACTGAGTTGCGGGCGCGTATGGGAAACCGCATTTATGGCTGTGATGATTGCCTTGCCGTTTGCCCATGGAACAAATTCGCTGCTCACGCGCAGGAGACCCGCTACGCGGCGCGCGAGGATTTACGCGATCCGCCGCTTTCGATGTTGGCAGCGCTGGATGACGCGGAATTTCGCGCACGGTTTTCAGGCAGTCCGATCAAACGCATCGGACGCGGACGCTTTGTGCGCAACGTATTGTATGCAATTGGAAATTCAGGCGACCAGACTCTGATACCAACTGCACAGGCGCAGGCTGATGATGAGGATCCTGTGGTCGCTGACGCCGCTAGATGGGCGGTTCAGCGGCTCAAGGGGTGAAAAGACCGCGATAAGATGTTATGTTTGCCCTCCACCATCCACGAGGAGGACACCATGGAGCGACACTTGATTGATACCGGACGGACCCGCAACGACGGCATTCGCCTGCGCGAGTATCTGCGGGTGGCGCGTCAGGGGATGCGCGGCAAACTCAGCCGTGTCCTGCACCGCCAGCCGCACAGCGCCGGCTCGGGTGCTTCGGTGAGGCAATATACCCGCATAGAGCGGGGCCGTTCCGCCTGAACCCATAAGTGACATCTGATTTTCAAGGGCGCCGCGATTGTTGGCGCCCTTTCTATTTAGAAATAGCCTCTTACCAGACTTTCCGACAAGAGCGCCCACCCGTCCGCGACCACAAAAAAGGCGAGCTTGAACGGCAGTGCGACGATGGCGGGCGGCACCATCATCATCCCCATCGACATCAGAACGGCCGCTACCACCAGATCTATGATGAGGAACGGCAGGAAAATCACAAATCCCACCTGAAACGCGCGGCTGAGTTCGCTGAGCAGGAAACTTGGGATTAGAAGTGAGAGCGGCGCGTCGTCTCTGAGTGGGGCGCCTTCCGTGATGGGCCGCAGATCGGCGAGCCGAGCGAACGTATCAGGGTCGACCCGGCCAAGCATAAAGGTGCGAAAGGGCATGATTGCACGAAGGAGACTCTCTTGTGTTTCCGTGTCCCCTTCGAGCATCGGTGCGATGCCTGAGTGCCAAGCGTCGGTAAAAACCGGCTCCATTATGAAATAGGTTAGAAAAAGTGCCAGACTGATAAGCAGCATGTTTGGTGGTGACTGCTGCAATCCGAGCGCCTGTCGCAAGATAGCGAAAACAGTAACTATAAAGGGAAAACAGGTAATCATGATCGCCAGTCCCGGCGCAATGCTCAGAACCGTGACCAGAATAAAAAGCTGAATTGCGCGATCAGATAGGGCACCGGAGCCAAGGTCGATCGCGATGTCCTGAGCCAAGGCAGGTGTGGCCATCCAGACCATGAAAACGAGACAGAGATTGGAGAAGGCGAGCCGACTTTGCATCAGAAGGGTGCGCTACCGGATAAGACATCTGTAATCCGCACTCCCAGCTCGCCCTCCTCGCCGGTCTCGATGAGCTCGCCGCGAGCAATCAATTTGTCACCAACGAAGACCTCGACAAGGTCAGTCGTCTGTTTGTCGAGTGTGAGGATGTCGCCGTCTTTGAGACCGATCACATCTTTTAGCCGTGGCCGTGCGTGACCTACGCAAATCGTCAGGTCGATTTGCAGGTCCCGCAAAGGGTGATTGCTGTAGTCTGTGAATACATGATCCTGCCCGTCAGGCATCTGGGGTCTCCTTATTCGCTGCGGGTATGAAATTGGTCAGCGCCTCAAGCTGTTCGGTGATCCGGCGTTGGATGTGGTCGAGGTCAATGCATCGCGCCTCTTCTTCGCTCTGCCAATCGATCCGTAGGAGTGGGATGGAGTCATCGACCTCCATTCGGGCATTTGGCAGAGCTTTGGCGATTGGGGTGAGTGCATCCGTCAGCTGGCCATTGTGCCAGATGGTGATGGCGCGATCTGAATGCGTCGTCAGTTCCTCATCGAGAGCCTGTTCAAGCCACGGAAGTAAAGCCGCCCTTGCCACCGCAGGGATCAGGGCGGTGCAGGCAGCACAGAGCACCGGGGATATTGCGGAGATGACCGCCCGTCTTTGCGCGGCTTGGTCAAGGATCGCGGCTGCCGTCGCCGTTGCAAATACGGAGTCGCGCTCGGCTCTTTCGAGATCAAATTCTGCAGCCTGATCTGATCGACCCTGCTGGTAGCCATCGTCATAGGCGCGGCTTACCGGCGAGCGGAGGCCGGCTGTCTTGGAAATTCCGGCGAGGAATTGAGACATCGGCACAGCTGCGGTCATTCGTTCCGCGCCTCTTGCGAGGGACCGCCTTCGGCCCATTGTTGCAGAATGCGGATCGCCTCCTCCTGCCGGTCTGCGACCTTTCTTCTGAGGCGTTCGATCGGGTCTTCCTGTGCTTCGTCCGGCGTGATCGCGATCCGTGCAGGAGTGGAGGACGTGGAATCAATTGGTTGAGCGTCCTTTTGAGTGGTGAGTTGCGGGGGTACTGGCGCGAGCAGGAGAGGACGCACAACAAACAGCCCGAGAACCAGGCTAACGACTGCAGCCAGTGCGACCTGCAGCAGCTGTGTCAGATCAAGCCGGTCGAGAAGGGACGCGCCGTCAGGCTCGATCGCATCAGGCAAGGGGTCAAAAGGCATTTCCGCGATGGTCAGCGTATCACCACGCCCTTCGTCCAGCCCGACGGCGGCTGCGACCAGCGCCCTTAGCTGCGACATCTGCTCGTCGCTGCGCGTCTCTGTTTCCGGCGTCCGATTGAGCAGTACCGCGACCGTCAGGCGCTGGATTGCGCCCGCTGTCCGCTGCACCTCTCTGCGGGTTTCGGATATTTCGAAATTGGAAAGCGTGCGGCTCTCGCTATTCTCGCTCTCGGACCGCCCGTCGCCGCCTGTCGCGCCATCGGGCAGATTCGAGGCGACCGTCACCGCCCCACCGGTGGTGTCATTGCTGGTTTCTATCCTTTCTTCGGTCTCGGTGCTGATTATCGTGCGGCTCTCAGGGTCAATCCGCCGTTCCGAAATCACCTCGGATGTTCGATCCCGCTCGACACTGAGTTCGACTATTGCGTTTCCGGCACCGACATGCGCTTCCAGCAGCCGCTCGGCCTGTCGCCTCAGCGCCTCTCCAATGTCGCCCAACCCACCGCCGACGGTATCGTCATTTTCGATAACGCCAGTGTTGGTGTCGATGATACTGACATTCTCAGGTGTCAGGCCAGAGACCGCCGCCGCCACGAGGTGGCGTAGCCCGCGCGCCTGATCGGCCGAAATGCGCCCGGTCGCCGTAGTTATTGTGACGGATGCTGTGACACCCTGTTGGCGGGCAAGTGAGAGGCGTTCGCCCTGTCCGGCTGCAATGTGGACGCGCGCCCCACGAATTCTGGGGTTGCTCAAAATCGACCGCGCGAGTTCGCCCTCTTTCGCCCGCCAATAGGCGGCATCAAACATCCGCGATGTAGTGCCAAAGCCTGTCAGTTGATCGAGAATCTCATATCCCTGAACGGCATCGGGCGGTAGGCCAACAGATGCCAGCTGCATGCGTAGGGCGTCACGCATCGAGTCGGGCACGAGAATCGCGCTGCCACGAATTTCGTATGGAACCCCTTGTTGATCTAGCTGGGTCAGAACTGCGCCAGAAGCCGACGAATCCAGACCGGAATAGAGGAGGACCATTGTCCGCTGGCTGGTCAAAACGGCCAAGAATAGAATCGCCGCAAACATCGCCATACTTGCCCCGATTGCGAGTCCGCGTCTGCGAGGCGGAATATTGGACCAAAGTTCGCCGAATTTTTCGATCACGTGGACCTCCGTGGCTTCTGCCGTCGGCGGACAGTCTTGCGGGATCGGGCTTAACAATCGGTTAGCCAGAATCATCTATTGCTTCGAATGACTGGAGAAATGATGACCGATACAACCGCAGCAGACGAGCCGGAGGCCCCGCCGCAAAAAAGGGGGAAGTCACTCATCATCGCGCTTTTGTGCCTGATCATCGGGCTCGGGGGCGGATATAGTGTGATCGCGTTTGATCTGTTTCCGAAATCAAAGCCCAAGGAGGAAAAGTCAGAGGTGACACCTCTGCCTGATGTGGCATTTATATCGCTCGACCCGGTTATCATTTCGCTCGCGGACGGGAGTGATCGACACCTTCGGTTCAAGGCGGAAATTGAAGTGCCGAGCGCCCACCTTGCCGAGGTTTCCGCATTGAAACCGCGCATCGTTGATGTGCTCAACAGCTATCTGCGTGCGGTCGAGACCGAGGATCTCGAGGATCCCGCCGCGTTGATCACTCTCCGTAGTCAGATGATGCGCCGAATCGAGCTGGTCGTGGGTGTTGGTCGCGCTCGGGATCTTCTGGTGATGGAATTCGTGCTGAACTGAGGGGGACAAATGGAATTTGCAGCAGATATTCTCCTGATCGCCGGAGCGTTCGGCGTCACCTTGTACTGCGTCGTGCTGTCGCGGCGACTGAAGAAACTTGCGGATATGGAACATGGAATTGGCGGCGCGATCACGGCACTGTCCAAGCAGGTTGATGCGCTCACAGGGACCCTCGATGCAGCCACCGATGCAGCGCGTGCCTCTGCCGGAACTGCGGACGATACCACACGCAGGGCCGAGGCCGCCGCGCGCAGGCTCGAATTGTTAATTGCAGCGCTACATGATCTGCCACAGGACGGGGCCAAGAACGATGACCCGTTGTTTTACCGTAAAGAGAAAATGGCGGTAAAATGAGCGCCAGCCGTGTAATGCCTGTTTTGGTCCTGTTTCTAGGCGCTTCGGTCGCGATACGCGCTGGGCTCGGCGTCGTCGGCGTTCAGGCAGCTGCGGGAGATGAACCCTTAGCAACGCAGGAATGTGCGGCGCCCGTGCCGGAGGTGCTCGCGGCATTTGCCGAACGCGAAGCGCGACTGGCCGCTGAGTCCTCTGCGCTTGAGCAACGCATGGTGGAGTTACAGCGGAGCAAAGAACAGCTGGCAGCCCAACTGGAGGACATTCGCGCCGCAGAGGCAGCGCTCAAAGCCACGCTCGCCATTTCCGAGACGGCGTCTGAGGAAGATATCGGCCAGCTTGTGCGCGTCTATGAGAATATGAAGCCACGAGACGCCGCCGCGCTGTTTTCCGAGATGGCCCCGGAATTCGCAGCCGGGTTTGTCGCGCGAATGCAGCCGGAGTCGGCGGCGTTGATCCTGGCAGGACTGGAGGCGCAGAAATCCCATGCCATCAGTGTGATGCTGGCGGGTCGAAATGCGCGTGCACCTCGAGAGTAAGTCGACCGTTCCTTAATCATTTTGTCGCAATCTGCCGCAAACCCGAGTGCTCAGGAGTCAGCCCATGATCGGAATCGTCGGCATTGTCATTATCTTTGTCATGGTCTTCGGCGGGTATCTGCTTGCGGGTGGAAAGCTTGGCATCATCCTGAAATCATTGCCGTTTGAGATGATCATGATCGGAGGTGCCGCGATCGGCGCATTCGTGATTTCAAACGATGGATCAGCTATCAAGCATACTCTGAAGGACATGGGGAAGGTCTTTAAAGGCCCACGTTGGAAACCGGATGACTATCGCGATCTCCTCTGCCTGCTGTTCGAATTAATCCGCCTCGCGCAAACTGATCCGGTCGCCATCGACGAGCATATCGAAGCGCCGGAAAGCTCATCGATATTTGGCCGGTATCCACGGGTGCAGGCAGATGGGGAAGCGGTTGCCCTGATCTGTGACACAATGCGTTCTGCATCGCTGGCCTATGACGATCCACATCAGGTCGAAGAGGTTTTGGAAAAGCGTATCGAAGCATCGCATCACCACGCCATGCATTCGACCCACGCCCTTCAGACCGTGGCGGATGGTCTGCCCGCATTGGGCATCGTTGCGGCCGTTCTCGGCGTGATCAAGACCATGGGGTCGATTGACCAGCCGCCGGAAATTCTGGGGAAGATGATCGGTGGCGCGCTCGTCGGCACCTTTCTGGGCGTCTTTCTTGCCTACGGTCTTGTTGGGCCATTCGCGGCGAAACTGAAAACAGTGATCGAAGAGGATGCGCATTTTTACCAACTGATCCGTGAGGTTCTGATTGCAAATCTTCACAAGCACCCCCCGAAATTTTGCATTGAAGTGGGGCGCCAAAATACGCCGGGTCATATGCGGCCTAGTTACAATGTCCTGGAAGAGGCATTGAAATCCTTAAAGCAAGAAGCGGCATGAGTGTTATCAGGCACTGTATTCTGTGCATTTTGCTCTTGGTCGTCATTGCTGCGCCGGGCACTGCCGACGCGCAGGAGGCCGCACCTGTCACAATCCGAAGCGGTGATCATGGCGCGTTTACCCGCCTTGTCCTTGCAATACCGGATGGTGCGGCATGGCAGCTCGGGCGTTCGGACGAGGGCTATCTCTTCCGGGTCGACGGGGCAGCAGAGTTCGATACCTCCGGCGTTTTCGAGCGGATTCCGCGTACAAGGATTCGCGAGCTAAGAGGCGCAGGCGGCGACCTCGAAATCCTCATGGCATGTTACTGTCACGCTGATGCCTTTGCATGGCGCCCGGACCGGATCGTCTTGGATATCCTGGATGGACCGCCTGTATCGCCGTCGTTCGAGGCGCGTCTGCCACCCTCCCCAGAGGCGGTGTCCGCTATTACGGATACAGGGGTGGACGAACGCCCACGTCTGCAATTGCCGATTAGATTTACACCTGACCAATTAGATCGTGTGTATTCTCCCCACCAGTTGGGGCCGCTCGTTACGGCCAAGGTACCCCCTCATGATCCGGAAACGGCGCCCGTCTATGGCGCAGCCGCCTCAGGCGCGATCACACGGGCACTTTCTTTGGGTCTCTTGTTGCCAGCAGAAGAGCTGGGTCTGCCCAATCCGGAAACAGTCGTGCCGCGATTGGGTTTCGTCCAGCGTATCAATCCTGTGACCATGCGCACCCCGTTGGATCGGGACCGAAGCACCTCTTTGGATGACGCGCCGTCGATCGCCTGTCATCCGGAAGAAGCATTTCGGTTTCACGAAGAGGCAAATTCGGACGATTTCAGCAAGCAGTTGGCAATCGCACGTGGCAAGGTCGTGACCGAAAGCGGAGCGGTGGATGCTGATGCGACGCTGGCACTGGCGCGCTTTCTGATTGGGAGCGGGCTGGGTTTGGAGGCCAGACAAGTTCTTAGACACATCGACTCATCAGACAGCGAGCCTGAGGCAGCGCGCGTCTACGCGGCGATGGCGGATCTGTTGATCCGATGGCCCCAGACCCCTGATGATTCCACTTTTTTGATGTCCCAGATGGAGTGCCATATTCCAGGCGTTCTCTGGGCTGTGCTCGCCGGTGCCGCTCTGCCTGAAGAAGAGAGGGAGGTTTTGACCCAGTTCATCCATCTTCCCAAAACGCTTCGCCGCTTTCTCGCGATAGGTCTGGCGCAGCGGTTTTCTGATCATGGATCGCCTGATCTGGCAAGGCAGATTCTCGATCTCGGCGGCCCTGTTGCGGCTGTAGACATAGTTACCGAGACATTGATGAGAGAAGAGCTCATGCGGGGTTCAGACAGCACCGGCACCCTCAGAGCCCAACTAATCGAGATGGCAGAGGCGCTGGAGGGCGGGAGAAAACCGAAGACATCTGACGTGATCGCACTCGTTTCAGACGCTTGGCAGGAACAGATGAGGATTCCTTCGGTTATTAGTGATTATATCACGGCACAGGAGGAACAATTCTCCTCTGATCTCCCCGATCCGGCGCTGGCAACCTCGGTGATCCGCGCGGCCCTACTCGCGCAGGCCTATGAGCTGGTCCCACCGGCACTGCGCCATGTGGGAGCTTCTGCGCCAGATCAATGGCAGACCGCAGCAAGTGAAGTTGCAATCTACCTTACGCAGAACGCCGAAGACACCTTGTTTCTGACGGCGGCATTAAGCTGGTTCGAAGCGCCACTGCCGCGCTTGGTACAGGAACAGGTCGACAAGCGGCTGGATGGACTCGGATTTGGGGCATCGGCTTCCGCCGGGGCAGCCGCTTTTTCGTCCCCACAACGATCCGAAGTTCCCGAAATTTCACGGCCCGATCCACGCGCGCCGATTTCGCTTTCTGATGTCCGCTCGCTGCTTGCGGAGGTTGATCAAGCTTCCCGTTCTGCCGAGATGCTGCTCAGCGCGCCGCTTCAGTAGCGCGTCCGCACTAACAGATTCTCAATCAATCCAAGCGATGAATGTTTCAATGGAAAGGGGTGCAGAATGCATATCCGACGGATGCGCATTGCGCGAATGTTCAGTGCTCTGTCACTTGGGCTTCAATTGACTGTGTATGTCGGAATTGCAGGCAAGACTGCGATAGCTGGTGATATATGCACGGCAGTTGCCGAAGAGGCCGCTGAACGGGAACAGATACCGCCGCGAATCCTGATCGCTCTGACCCGTGCCGAGACTGCACGTGTGGGCCAACCTTGGCCGTGGGCGCTCAATATTGCAGGCGAGGGTCACTGGCCAGACAGCCGTGCCGAGGCCGAACACCTTATGGAGACTGCCATTGCGCGGGGGGAGCGCTCGATTGATGTCGGCTGCTTTCAGCTGAATATCCGATGGCACGCTCAGGCGTTTACATCGCTGAAGGAGATGTTCGACCCGCTCGAAAATGCGCGATATGCGGCGCGGTTTTTGCGGGAATTAAACGTTGAACTGGGGAGTTGGCCCGCTGCTATTTCTGCCTACCATTCACGAACGCCAGAGCTGGGAGAGGCCTATCTGACGAGATTTTACCGCCACTACCATTCGGTTGACGCTGGCAATTCAGCTCCGCCAAGACCGGAATCCACACATCCGCCCGTCCGCCCGCAGCCGGCCCCGCTACTTGCTGGGCGGGCAGCCCTGATCACCGTCTCTGGACCGGTCAGCAGGGCGCCGGGATCTCTGATTCCAATCCGAGAAACGGAGGAGATGTAGATGAAGTTTTCCGCAGTTGGCCTGATGCGGCCAACGGTTATTCTCGCGGTCGCGCTGCTGGCGGTGATTGTGATGATGGTCCTGCCGATGCCATCGTGGGTCTTGGATATCGGCCTCGCGGCCTCTTTCGCGCTGGCGATCCTGATTTTCACGGTGACCCTGTTCATCGAACGGCCGCTGGATTTCTCTGCGTTTCCAACGGTGCTTCTGGCGTCTCTCATGTTGCGCTTGTCGCTCAATGTATCGTCCACAAAGCTTATTATCGGGAATGGTCATACAGGCACCAAAGCTGCAGGAAATGTGATCGAGGGCTTCGCCATGTTTGTCATGGGCGGGTCGATCCTGATCGGGCTCGTCGTGTTCTGCGTGCTGCTGATCGTCAATTTTATCGTGATCAACAAAGGTGCGACCCGCATGGCCGAGGTCGGCGCAAGGTTCGCCTTGGACGGCATGCCTGGAAAACAGCTCGCAATCGACGCGGATATGAGCGCCGGTGCGATCTCTCACGAAGAAGCCAAGAGGCGGCGCGAAACGGAACAGGCCGAGACTACCTTTTTCGGCTCGCTCGACGGGGCCTCCAAATTTGTCAAAGGCGATGCCATAGCAGGTCTCCTTATCACCGCGCTCAATCTTGTCGTGGGGCTTTTGATCGGGGTTCTCATGCATGGCATGCCCTTAGCCGCTGCATTTGAAAGCTATGCCATCCTGACGGTTGGTGACGGGCTTGTTACGCAAATCCCTGCAGTTATCATTGCCATTGCGTCAGCACTTCTACTGGCTCGCGGCGGCGCAACCGGAACGGCGGATTTCGCGCTTATGTCCCAGCTGGGGCGTTTTCCGGCGGCACTTGGCACCGTTGGCGTTTTGATGGGGCTGTTTGCGCTGGTGCCCGGATTGCCTTTCGTTCCGTTCCTTTTGGGTGGTTTGATCTGCGGGGCCGGAGCCTACTTTGCCCATCGGCGCATGCAGCAGCCCGCTGAGCAGGAGGCGACTCCCACTGAGGCTAGCGCGAAAGATCAGCCCAGCCTTGCCGACCGGCTGGTGTTGGATGACATCCACCTCGAATTTGCGCCGGATCTGGTCGACATGGTTCTGGATCCAGCGATCGGGCTGGACGCGCGGATCGCGAATATCCGAAACCATGTGGCGATGACTTTTGGTGTGATCCTGCCAGAGATTCGCCTCACCGATGATGCGGCGCTCCCCGATGGCACCTACCGGATCAAAATTCATGGCGTTGAACAGGCGCGCGACCGGCTGCGTCCGGGGCGTCGGCTGGTTCTGATTGACGAGGAGGGCGTGCAGAGGCTGGAAGGCGAGAGTGTGAAGGAACCGGTTTACGGTGCGCCCGGCCTTTGGGTCGATGGCACGGCGGCAACCGAGGCCGCGGGCCGGGGCTTGACTGTCGTGCAAGCGCCCGAAGTTCTGGCGACGCATCTTCTGGAGGTTGTGAAGCGCAATTTCCCTCGTCTTATGACCCATCGTGCCTTGCGCGAGTTGCTCGATCATATGGTCTCGCTGAGGGATCAAGCCCGAGCCGAGGCAAACCGCCGTTTGCTTGATGAGCTCATTCCGGAAAGAGTCCCCTATGAGCTGCTTCTTACGGTTCTGCGGTTGCTGTTGGAGGACCGTGTTTCAATCCGCAATCTGCCGCTCATCCTTGAGGCTACAGCAGAGGGAAAAGCGCTTTCACCACGTGTCGAGATGATCGCCGAGCATGTGCGTCAACGGTTGGCGTTCCAGATTACCGCAGATCTCCGCCGTGCGGATGGATCGATCCCCCTCGTTCAATTGGCCCCTGAGTGGGACGAGCGGTTCGCCCATTATGAATCTGGGCCGGACGGAAGTGAGGTGTCGCTTCCGCCAGAGGCCTTCAAGTCCCTTGCGACCGGAATTGCAGATGCGCTTGGGAAAGCCTCTGAAGAGGGTGCATCGCCGGTCTTGATCACATCAGCGCACCGCCGGCGGTTCTTGCAGACTGTTGTGCGCAGTCGCGGGATAATGGCAAGTGTTCTTTCGTTTGACGAGCTTGGCCCGGATGTCCGTCCGGCGCTGCTGGGCGTAGTGGCCGCATGATCGCGGAACTATCTCCTATGCTTACGGCGGTGGGTGCCTACTGGGCCCAGCTGGTTTTCGTATTTCTGCGCTGCGGTGCGATGGTGGCCCTGCTGCCGGGTTTCGGGGAGCAGGTAATCCCCATGCGGGTTCGGCTCGCTATTGCAATTGCGGTAACTGTCGCGGTGTTACCCATGACTGGACCACCGCCTGACGGTCTTCGATTTGCGGTCGCCGCCGCGGAAGTGACAACGGGTCTTTTGTTGGGGGCACTCCTGCGGTTCCTGATATTTGCGCTTCAGCTCGCTGGTTCGATCGCGGCGCAGTCGACATCTCTGGCGCAGATTTTCGGAGGTGGGGTCACCCCGGACCCGTCCCCCGCAATGGGAAATGTGCTTTTGCTCGGCGGGCTCTCGCTATTTGCGATTGCGGGCGGACATGTGGACGCGGTGATCTACGTTGCGTCGAGTTTTTTTGTCGTACCGATCGGAACGTTCCCTGATCCAGAAGTTATGTTGCAGCTGGGACTTCAGGGTGCGGGGGAAATGATGCGACTGGCCCTGCGCTTGGCTATGCCTTTTGTGATTGCGGGGTTGCTCTACAATGTCGTTCTGGGAGCGGTGAACCGGGCAATGCCGCAGTTGATGGTCGCTTTCGTCGGTGCGCCTGCGATAACGGCTGGAGGTCTGGCGCTGCTGGCGCTTTCTGGTCC
>JAEPMR010000011.1:15703-66647 GCA_017643845.1 Marivivens sp.
TTGCTCGATGTCTGGCTTGATGGCATCCGTATGTTCGCACTCGTTCCGCCATGGGGTGCCCAATGAGCGAAGCAGGTGAAGACAGCCCGGGCGACAAGCCATATGACCCAACACAGAAGCGGCTCGAAGATGCGCGAAAGAAGGGTGAAATTCCGCGCGCAGCTGATTTGACGACAGCCGCCTCATATATCGGTTTCACACTGATGCTCTTGTTTGGGGGCGGTGCTTCGATCCTCTCTCTGGCATGGTGGATGCAGGGCTTTCTGGCGCGGGCCGACTCATTTTCGAGGGGGCTGTTTGGCTCCGGCGGCGATGCATTCGGGCAGACGCTCATCCTGCATGTGGTGGAATTTTTCGCTCCTTGGATTTTGGCTCCGGCGGTCTTTGCCTGCCTCGCTCTCTGGGTGCAACGCGCGTTCCTTTTCACCCCCTCAAAGCTCGCGCCGAAGCTTTCGCGAATCTCGCCATTGTCAAATGCGAAACAGAAATACGGTCGCGGCGGTCTGTTTGAATTTATGAAGAGCGCGGCCAAACTTGTCGTCTACAGTGCGGCGTTGGTGGCGTTGTTGACCCTGCGCATGCCCGAGGTTCTCTCGGCCAACTTGATGTCTTACAAACAGGGGCTGCAGCTTTTGGGGAAGCTCGTGGGTCAACTGGCGGGCCTGATCTGTGTGATTGCCCTATGTATCGGAGGGCTCGACCTGATCTGGCAACGCGCCGATCATCTCAGACGGAACCGGATGAGCCGCAAGGAATTGCAGGATGAACAAAAACAGGCCGAGGGCGATCCGGATGCCAAAGGCAAGCGGCGTCAGCGCGGGCAGGAGCTGGCTCTGTCACAAATGATTGCTCAGGTGCGCGGTGCTGATGTGGTGATCGTCAACCCGACGCATTTTGCGGTGGTGTTGAAGTGGGAGCGCGATGCCGGTGCCGCACCAGTTTGTGTGGCAAAAGGCGTGGATGAGATCGCGCTGCGCCTGCGCGAGGAGGCCGAGGCGCAGGCTGTTCCGGTTCATCATGATCCACCCACGGCACGTGCACTTCATGCGACTGTTGAATTGGGCCAAGAGGTTCCGCCAGATCAATACCGCGCGGTGGCCGCGGCAATTCGTTTTGCCGAGGCCATGCGCCAAAAGGCACCGCGGATATGACGGTGCCAATCGACGCGCTCATGAAGGTCGTGCATATGCGCCGCGATCTGCGATATCGCGCATTGGCGGAAGTTCGGCGTGATATTTCGGCCTTGGGTGATCGTCGTGATGCCTTGGGACACATGCCCGTGCGATTTAACGATGCTGCGAGTGCGCATGCCTTCGCCCGGTGGGAGCTGTGGCGAATGCGCGAGAGGGCAGCGATACTCCAGGAAGAGGCTGGCCTTCGCGCCAGAGCGGCGGATCTCGCTCACGACCTTGCGCGATCCGAAGCTGAAACCGCAGCGCTGGAAACCATGCTGGCTGACGCACGAAAGAGGGAAGCGGCACGTCTGCGCCGCCGCCGGCTCACACGTCCTGACGGCTGATATCTATAATCAGAATATCCGTGATCGAGGGGCCGAATACGGATTGCGCAGTTTTGAGCAGAATGTCCCGAAGGCTTCGCAATGTCGCGGCGTCGGTAAACGTGCCGTCGAACCCGCCTGCATTGGCATGGTTGAACAGGTCTTGAAGAAATCTGTCCCTTAGCTTCGGCTCATATTCGTAAACTGCGTCACGCTTTGCCTCATCAACTTCGGCACTCAGGGACAGCACAACCATGGACTTGACCCGCCCGTCCTGAACCACCGGAACAACGAATTGATTTGAGAGCCGCGCAAAAGCCTTGGTTGTCTGTTCGTCCTGTTTCGGAGGATCGGCCATATCCAGATCGCCTTCGGGCGTCAGACATTGTTCGTCTTGGGCGCTCGCGCTGTCTTTGCCCGTCGGGGCGAGTAATTTGGCAGCCGTACCGCCCGCGCCAAGTCCGGCCAATAATAGGATCAGGGGAAGGAGCAGCGTCTTCATTATGAGTGCCTTTTGCGATCAGAAAGGGAGGAGACTGTCGAGCGCCTGCTCTCCGTAACGGGGGCGCATTGTTTCTGTGATATGCCCGCGTCCGCCATAGGAGATCCGCGCGGATGCAATTTTGTCGTAGGTAATTTCGTTCTGGCGGCTAATGTCGGCGGGTCGGACGAAGCCTGTGATGAACAGTTCGCGCAACTCGAAATTCACGCGCACCTCCTGCCGCCCTTCGATTGCCAGAACGCCATTGGGCAGGATCTCTGTGACAGTTGCGGCGATGCGTAATGTCAATTGTTCCGAACGGCTCACCCGTCCGTCGCCGCTGCTGGCGTTGCTCGCGCCAATATCGACGGCATCCGCAAGCGCCGCTCCGTCCGGCAGGCGCTGGTCTATGCGCTGCGGCAGAGCGAAAAGTTGTGGCAACTCGAATGTTCGTGCGTTGCTGCGGGAGCGTTCGGAGCTGTTGTCGATCTGGGCAGTTTCGTCAATTTCGATCACCACTGTCAGAATGTCACCGCGCCGGTCTGCGCGTCGATCACCGAAAAGCGAATGTCGCGTGCCGGACCAAAGTGATGCGCCCGTTTGGGGGTGTTCAAATGAAGGCCCATCCGCTGAAAAATCCGGTCCTGTGCCATAGGCATCTCTTCCGTAGGAGACAGGCGTAAGTGGCGGCAGTCCGGCCGTATCCCGGGACGGGGCACAGGCCGCGGTGACTGCGAATAACACAATAGCTAGAGCGGCAATACGTAGTCTCCCCATATCAATATGCCGCCCGCGCGATACCGTCGTGACCGATGCGCGCCGAAACGATTGCGCGCGATGCCAGATTCAGCACCTGAACAATGTCGCCTGCACTTGCCCGTGCCAGCGCACGGGCGTCGGTGGCGATCGTCAGTCCACCATTCTGATAGAGCAGGGTGACCGGTGCATTCTGTTCAATCAGGGTCGGCAGGGAAAGTGACGACGGTCGGATGATCTCGCCCGCATAGATCGTTTGCCGTGTCTCCATTCCGAGGATCAGGTCGATGTCGAATTGAGGCCCCTCTGTTGCGGGTTGCAGGTGGGCGGATGTCAGGATCGTGCCCACAGGAAGTGTCTGGCTCGCACGAAGTTGGGGCTCGGCAATGAGCGGCAACGCAAAGCTGTAGGCGGCGAGCATGGCAGGGATCAGTCCTCGGGGTTTCATTAGCGGACCTGCACCATCGCTCCAAGCATCTGATCTGCGGCTGAAATGACCTTTGAATTCAACTCATATCCGCGTTGGGCGGCGATGAGCTCGGTAACCTCCCGCACGGGATCGACGGAGCTTTCCTCAAGAAATCCCTGCCTGAGCGTGCCCAGCCCATCCCGCCCGGGCAGGCCGCCGATCGCACCGCCTGAAGCCGCGCTTTCACGAAAGAGATTGTCTCCCATGGCTTCCAGCCCGCGCGGATTGGCGAAGCGATGGAGCTGTATCTGCCCCAGTTCCTGATGGTTTGGCTGGTCCGCGAACCTCGCATAGACAGTGCCTTCGGCGTTTATCACCACCGAGCTTGCGTCCGCCGGTACGTTGATATTGTCGGCGACCGGAAACCCCATCGCAGTAACCAGAATTCCGTCAGAACTGCGGTTGAGCGCACCGTCGCGTGTGTAGGCGGTACTGCCATCGGGCCGCGTAACTGCGATATATCCGCCGCCCTCAATCGCGATATCCAATTCGCCACCGGTCTGGTTGAGCGCTCCCTGAAATTGCAGCGTGCCGACTGACGCGGCCTGCACCCCCAGCCCAAGTTGAATGCCGGTGGGAACGATCGCTCCGGTGGCAGAGGATATCGTTCCGGGCGCGAGCACCTGCTGGTAGTGAAGGTCGGAAAACCCCGCGCGGCGTGCGTTGTAGCCGGTGGTGCTCATATTGGCTAGGTTGTTCGAAGTTACCTCGACGCGGAGTTGTTGTGCGGCCATCCCAGCGGCTGCGATTTTCAGGGCACGCATTCGATTCTCCTATTTTCCGAGTGTTCGCAACATGGTGCGCAGACGGTCGTCCTCGCGGTCGGCAAAAGACTGGCCCAGTTCATAGCTGCGCTGCACTTCGATCATCCGAGCAACCTGCGCGACCGGATCTACGTTTGAATCCTCCAGCATGCCCTGCCGCACGGTCGCGGTGGCGGGGTGCGTTTCGCCGCGTGGGTCAAAGAGCGTATCGCCGCTTCGTATCATTTGCGTTGGGTTCGCAGGCGTTACCACCGCAAGCCGCGCAAAAGCTTGGCCTGCTGCGGAAATGGTGCCGTCGGGCGCGACGGAAATCTCGGCCCCCGGCCTCAGGCCGATTGGCCCGCCACCATCGCTCAACACCGGATGGCCAGAGTGGGTCACAAGCCGCCCTTGGGCATCCTGAGTAAAGGCCCCTGCACGGGTGAGACGCGAGCCATCAGGCGTCTCGACCATGAAAAAACCGTCACCTTCTATCGCGAGATCGAAGGGATTGCCTGTTTGGTTTATCGAACCCTGCAGGTCGACCATGTGGCGTCCGCGTGCTGCGGCCATCGAAAGGCTCCCGCCGTTTTCCGGCAGTGGTGACAGAAACTCGGTAAACAGAATGCCCTCAGCGCGGTAACCGCTGGTGCTGAGATTGGCGATGTTATTCGCGATCACCTGCAGTTCGCGCAGCAGTCCCACCTGCCGTGAAAGGGTGGTATATCCGCTCGACTCCATCACGGCGCACCCGCGATGATCGGGATGATGCTTGATTGGAAATGTGAGATCAGCTCTTCAGACATGAAGCCCATCGACATCCAGAATGTTGCAACAATCGCCGCAAGTTTCGGGACGAAGGTCAGCGTCATCTCCTGAATCGATGTGAGTGCCTGAAACAGGCCGATTGTCAGGCCCGTCACCAAAGCGACTGTCAGTATAGGCCCCGATACCACCAGGGCCGTCCATAAGCCGGAGCGCATTGTGTCATAAAACTGGGCCTCGCTCATCATACGGGCATCCTCAGGATTTCCTGATAGGCCTCGACCACCCGATCGCGCATCGTTACGGCCGTCTCGACTGCGAGTTCCGTTTGCACGAGCGCCTGTACCAATGCGTGCGGATCTGCGCCTGTCGTCATAGCGCGAACCGCGGTTGCCTCGCTGTGCCGAAGTGCATCACCGATTGCGGCGCTGGCGCTGGAAAAGATCGTATGGCCGGGGGGTGCCGTGGTGTCTGGTTCGGTTGCAATACGGTTTGCGGAATAGGCCCGCGCAGCGAGTGTGCTGGTAATCTCCATTGTGGCTCCGGTTTATTTCTTGAGGAGGTCCATCAGGGCGCTGGACATTTGGCGCACCTGATCAAACATTTTGAGATTGGCTTCGTAGCTGCGCTGGGCTTCGCGTGCGTCGGCAATCTCGGTCAGCAGGTCGACATTCGACCCTTCGTAATAGCCGTCACTTTGCGCGAGCGGATGCGCGGGGTCGTATATTTTGGGGAGGGGGCGCGCATCGAGCGTAAGTTCACCGATGCGCACGCCACTATCCTGATCGGGCGAAAACGAGACCAGTTTTCTCTGATAGCCGGGCGTGTCGGCATTCGCGATGTTTTCAGAGACATGGCGCAGTCGTCGGCCCTGTGCCGACATGCCACCTGCCGCGGTGCTAAGGGCGCTGGAAAAATCATTCATGACGCCCGCCCCAGTGCCAGACGGAGAACAGTCATGCAATGGCGATAGATGCTCAACGCGCGTGAATGGGCGCGACTGGCCTCGACAGAAGCCATCATTTCCCGTTCGAGCAAAACCCCGTTGCCATTCGGCGCGACGGCTTTTCCAGTCTGGACGCTGTGCCGCGCCGCAAGTGGCGCGGTGGTCAGGTGTTTTTCCCGGGTAGCGATCTGTGACAGCGTTCCCTCAGTCCGATAACTTTCCGCGAATGGCGTGAGTCGCTGGGCGCGATAGCCGGGTGTGTCGGCATTCGCGATATTCCGAGCGGTTATGACCTGCGCGCGTCCGGCGTGGGTGCTCAGCGCGCCGGCCATCTCAAATAGTGTGAGCGATTTGTACATCGGGGCTTCTCCCTCGAACTGGTGAAACGAAGGATTAAGGCTGATTCCTTAAGAACCGGTTGTGACGATCAAAAAAGGAGCTGCCGATGTATGCAGCAATTGCGGACGAGCTGAGAAAACTCCGGCCAGTATCCGAATTCACGAGGGTTTCGTCCGTATGGCAGGGCCGGATCAGGCTGGCCCCAATGCCCCTGCCGCCCGAGCTGGGGAGTGAGGTCACGCTACGGAATACGCCTATCGGACTGGTCTCTGCAGTCACCGAACAGGGAATCGAAGTGGCGCTTCTTAGCTCTGCACCGCCTGAACTGGTGCCGGGTGCGCGTGTCATATTGCGCCCTGCGCGCAGGGCGCTGGGCGGGTCGCATTGGATCGGTCGTATTGTTGATCCCGACGGGGCGCCGCTGGATGGCCGGCCGATACTTCGTCTCTCTGAGCAGGCCGAAAATACAGATGTGAGTACAGCAATGGCGTGTCGTGGCCTTGGTGCGCGGTTGACGACAGGTGTGCTCGCCATTGACACGCTTCTTCCTCTCGCGCTGGGTCAGCGGCTTGGGCTTTTTGCGGGCTCTGGTATCGGCAAGTCGACCCTGCTGGCCGAAATGGCCAAGACACGTGAAGCCGACGTCGTGGTATATGCCCTGATTGGCGAGCGCGGGCGCGATCTGAGAACATTCGTGACAGAGGCGCTGGATGCTGATGCGCGGGCGCGAAGCATCGTCATTGCCGCCACTTCGGACCGCCCACCGCATCTTCGGGTGGGGTGCCTGGAGGTGGCCGTTCGAACGGCGGAGCTCCTGCGTGATCAGGGCAAGCAGGTACTTTTGCTGGTGGATTCTATCACGCGTTTTGCGGAGGCCGAGCAGGAGATACGCGCGGTCAGTGGCGGGGTTACGGGGGGCTACGGCCTGCCTGCAGGGTTTCCTGCGCGGCTCGCGCGCCTTTGTGAACGGATCGGACCGGGCGCGGGAGAGGCCGGCGATATTACCGCTGTTCTGAGTGTGCTCGTTTCGGGCGGAGATATGGATGAGCCTGTGGCTGACCTATTGCGGGGCCTGTTAGACGGGCATGTGGTCCTCAGCCGTGAAATAGCCGAGCGTGGCCGTTTTCCTGCAATTGATGTTACACGGTCGGTTTCGCGGTCTTTGCCGGACGCTGCGACGGCTGCCGAAGCAGATCTGATTGCCAAGGCACGCCGGTTGATTTCCGCTTATGACGAGGCGCAATTGCTGGTGCGCTCGGGTCTTTATGTTGCGGGCGGAGATCCGGTTCTGGACGCAGCGGTCGCACGTCATGACCGCATAGAAGAGGCGCTGTCGCGTAGCGGTATGGACTCAGTCGAGGCCAGTTTTGCGGTGCTACGTTCGGCGCTGGGTGGCTAGAAGCGCGGCACAGATTGCAAAAGCGTCAGCGCGACAGCGCTTGAGGTCATCATGTTCGTCGCCGCATTTTCCCGCGCAAAGTAGAGCCTGAGGAGTTTTTCCTGCATATCCGAACTGTTGATCAGTTCCAGATCGTCCGTTCCGAAAACAGCGCGTGCGCGGGTCTTGAACGCGTCATGCTGGGTGTCGATATCCGCTGTCGCAAATGATCGGGGCAGGCCCAGTGCCGTCTCAAAAACCCGTCGTAGCGGAGGGTGCCCAAGAATTCCGAACCAACGCGCATCATTTGTCGCGCTATCGCGGCGGAGGTCTGCAAGCGAGCCTTCCAGATTGAGGGCAAGGCGCATCGAATCGTCCACTGCACCGACGGCCGATTGAAAGGATTTCGTATGGAACCGGTCGAGAATACTTTGTGCGAATTGACCGGTTCGGTCGGTGCGCAAGCCACCCTCCGGATTGGCAAAAGTGGCAGCAAATCTACGATAGCGCTTGTCAGCCAGCTGGTTCGAGAGGGCGTCTGGGTCGTTGGTGCCGTCTTCTAGAATGCGGCGGATAAAGGCACGGCTGTTGATATCCGCCTCCAGTCCAAACGCCCCAAGCGCGACCTGCAAGAGCCTGCGATCACTGACCAGATCGTCGACTGTTTCGACGCTTACGATTCTGTTTCGGAAATGCTCAGTTACATTCGGGGTGCCGGCAGACTGCGCGTGGCTCGCCTGCTGCATGTCGAGCGTTCGTTTTAAAAACATCCAGCCGGCATAGCCGGTCATCGGAAGAATAGGCTGGAAGCTCAAAGAACTGGTCCCGGATACGCAGACAGCAGCCTGTCCTCTCGCGGCATCAATGCACGCAGGGATTTCAATGCCCTGTAGAAGTCGCCGGACAGGACGCAGGCCGTCGCTTGAGCAAGGTGATTGCGGCTGTCTGGGTCCGTCAGGGCCTGACTGAGTTGTTCGATCCCGCGCAGAAGCTCGGATTTGGCGCTGTCTTCTGATGCGTCACCTGACAGGACCATTTGTGCGATATAGACGACCCTGCGTACAGGGGACGTTGCCTGTTCAGGGTGTATCGCGTCGCGGAGGCGTAGGATGTTGGCCTTTGGCGTTAGAACCGCGATTCGGCTCCGGCGGCTCCCATTTTCAATCACTGCTCCGTTGACCAGCAGACGCTCGCGCGGTGCCAATTTAAGGACAAGCCCACTCATGACATCATTCCGTCGCCCGCCAGGCCAGTCATAACGGCGCGATTGATGTCGATTAGTACCTGTGTATCGCCGGTACCGTTCAGTACAGATCGGCTGTGGTGGTCGGTGAACTCTGCCAGGTAGAACAATCGGGCGCGCAGATCATCAGACAGGCCGTTTGCCTCGCTCGCGACGCTGGTGGCGATTGTATGCCAAAGTTGACGGTTTTTGTGCATCGCTTCTGCCAGCCGCCGTGTGCGCTGGGCGGACGTATCTGATGCGGCCTTTGCAAGCCGCGCCGTGATCTCGGAGAAAAGTTGAAGCTCGACGGAGCGCTCGGTGCGTACGGGCGCGGCGGTTGGTGCATAGGCAATCAGGGCTTGGGCAAGAGTGTTCACGGCTTGTCCTTTCGGCGCGGCGACGGATCAGGGAAGTCGAAAGTGTGAAGCGGCACGCCCGGGAGGTTCCCGGGCGTGCGTTCTGTTACCGGAACAGTGACAGAATTGCCTGAGGTGCCTGGTTTGCAATGGAAAGCGACTGCGTGCCTAGTTGCTGCTGCACCTGCAGAGCCTGCAACCGTGCAGAGGCCTCTTCCATGTCAGCGTCCACCAGCGCGCCGATGCCCGATTTCATCGCATCCATTACCTTGCCCACGAATTCGACCTGATCGCCGATCCGCTTGGACGATGCACCCAATGCGGCGCTGCCGTCGATTGCGGTTTGGATCAGGGTTTCCATCGCCGCGATGGAGCCATCCGCGGCAGTTGCCGTGGAAATGTCTATCGTGGTCAGATCCAGCCCGCCTTCGAAATCGACAGTGGCCACGGTGATGTTCGCCGCCGTCACCGTCCCGCCTGAGTCCCGGTCGAGCGACGACAGGACAGTGATGTCACCGCCCGCAGTATCGAGGAGGTTCGCCCCGTTGAACTGTGACGCCGAAATGATCGACGTGATCTGGTTTTTCATCTCGTCCACGTCGTTGGTCAGCTTGGCATGGTCAACGTTTTCACCAGTCGCGGCGATGACCTTTTCCTTCATCTGGTTCAATAGGTCGGTGATCTGTTCGGCACCGGCCAGTGCGACGGCAACCGTCGATTCCCCGAGTGACAGGGAGTCAGAGACCGCTTTGAAGCCGCTCACATCCGATTCCATCACTTTTGAGATCGCCCAGATTGCGGAATTATCCTTGGCTGATGCAATTGATTTGCCGGTCGAGATTTCAGATTGGGTTTTTTGCAGGTTGCCGTTGATCGACTTTAAGGTCTGCAAGGCCACCATTGCGCTGTTGTTCGTCAGAATGCTCGACATAGAGTCGCTCCTTGTTCTGGATAGGCGCTTTGCGCCCGATTTCAGGGCTGCCGCTGGGCAGGGAATCCGTCATTCTGACTTGTGCGGCTTTTGAGGTCCGCGCCATCGCTGGGATGCAGGGTCAGTTTTCAGCGGGCGATCCTAACGAAAGGCTAACGGCGCTCCCTGAAATTCCTAAGGTTTGAGTCAATCTCTTAGGCTTTGTGTTCCAGATCGGGGTGGCTCTCGGAATAGTGCCGCGCTCTGCCGTCGGCGGCGTAGCTGTTTAGGCTCTTGCGCGCGCGCGCCGCAGCTTGAATTCTGTGCCGCGCGTTTTCCACCCCTGCAATCACGGCATCCAGCATCACGGCATTGCGCCGTGCCAACGTCAGGATTTCGTCCAGCTCTCCTGGGCGGGGCTGCGTGCGCTCCAGGGCTTGCATTGCGGCCTCTTTGCTGGCCCGTATGTCAGCAAGACAGTCGAGCGCCCCTTCCTTCAGCATAGAGCGCTCCTTTAACAAGAGCGCCATGAGTTTCTCGGTTGCTTTACGCGCCATTTTCTTTCTCCAACAGGGATTGATAAATATGTTCTGCAAGCCCAATGCCGCCGCGCTGTACCAGTGCTTCAGCGTGGGCCTCACGTAGGAAGGACGTGAACTGTTCCGCTCCTTCTCCTCCGCCAAACTCTCCGGAAATGGTCCCGAAACCGGCTGATTTCAGCATTTCTGACAGGAAGTTCGCCTCAAGCGCTAGAGCCGCTTTCCAGGCAGGGCCGGATCGCGGTGGTTCGTGAGTGAGCGGTGAGACAGGCAGCATCATCAATTGGCTCCAATTTGAAGTGTTACGTCGGAGTTTGATCGCGACCGGTAAATATCTGGTAAGTGTTTGGTGTCAGGGTGCCGACAGACCGAATGGAGGCACAATGCACCCGAGTATCCCCACTGGAATTCCATCTTCCCCAACGCACCCAATTGCCGCGTCGGATGGAAAACCCCCTCCTCTCGGGGGAAGCCCCCTTTTTACCCGCGTTCTGGGGTTGGAGATTACAGGGCAAGATATTCCCGAGGGGACGACGGAAATTGCGGCAGCGGATGAGCAGCCCCCTGTGTCAAATTACGATGGTTCTGAAATCCCGCCAAAGCTTGAACATTCCGCGCTCGCCGATGTTTTGGCGCTCCCCGCAGTGGAAACAGCACATGCATCCCACGGCTCTGAAATCATCCCAGAGAAGTTCGTCGGGAATGATGCGCCAGTGCGGCGGTTGATCGTTCCAGCGGATCCGGCTCCGCAGGGGAACAGCGCTCAAATTTCGACAAAACAGCCCGCGATAGCGCCTGGTCTCACGCAAGATCGCCCGGCGGCGCCTGTAGGTCATGCCTTTGGTCTGATAGAAAATGTGCATCGTCCCGAGCCGGATTCTTCTCATCGCCCCGCCCCGTCGTTTTTTGCCCAACCCCGCGCAGAGGGGCAGCGGACGTCTTCTCCGACTCCAACGTCGCTTTTGTCCTCGATTGCGATGCCTTTCAAACCCTATCTGACCGACAGCTATGTTCATCCGTCCGCTCTCGCAGATGCGGTCGATCTCCCCGCCATGCAGGACGCGGCACACCGTCCGAGTAGTGGGCCTCAGATGTCCGCCATGCCGGACGCGCCGCGACAGGTTGCAGGCCATCTTATCGCTCTGGTGCAGATGCAAAAAAGCGGCGCTGCCGAACTGCAACTCTCACCCGTGGAGTTGGGCCGAGTCCGATTGCACATTTCTCCGTCTGAGCAGGGCGTATCCATTCTGATTTTCGCCGAGAGGCCGGATACAAGCGATCTGATCCGACGCCATGTCGATCTTCTTACCACTCAGCTGCGCGAGGCAGGATTTGCCGATGTCGATATTTCCTTCACCGACGCAGGTCGCGACGATTCACAAGGTCACCGGGCCGCGCCACTGAGCGACGCATCGCAACATTCTGACGCCACAGAAAGTCAGGCTCTGCAGGACGCACCGCCTCAGCGCGTGACGCTGATCCCTCTCGGTCAATTGGATGTGAGGCTATAGAATGACTGGCGATATTCCCCAATTCTCCACCGCAACGCAGACGGTGAGCCCTGCTTCGGCCGCCAAGACGTCGGCACTTAGCGGTGACTTTGAAACCTTCCTCAAAATGCTGACGGTTCAAATGCGCAATCAGGATCCGCTGAATCCCATCGAATCTGCGGATTTTGCCGTTCAGCTCGCCACGTTTTCCGGCGTTGAACAGCAAGTCAGGACGAACCAGTTGCTGCAATCGGGACTGGGCGGTTCTAGTTTGAATGCCGCATATGCCGATTGGATCGGACGCGAGGCCAGTGCACCGGTCGGCGCGATGTTTACAGGCGCACCTCTCACTGTGGTCGTCGACCCCGAACTGACCGAGGGCGGCGCGACACTCATTGCTAGAAACGAAGCAGGTGCCACCGTGTCAGAAGCCCCTATCTCCGGCCAATCCGGGCCGATGGAATGGGCGGGCGTTGATGAGAACGGAATGCCTCTCCCTGATGGGCGCTACCGGTTCTCCATCCTGCGCGACACTGGCTCGGGCGGTTTTGAAGAGGTCCCGTTGCCGGTTTTTGTACCTGTGACCGAGGTTCGCTTTGGCGCCGATGGGTCGACAGAAATTGTCTTTACCGGTGGGGCATCAGTGCCCGCGGAAGATGTCATCGGACTGCGTGCCGCTCGATAGGCGGCTCAGGAGCGCAAGAACACTGCCATCGCACCTGCGCCGACCGCCGCCGCGACCCCTGCAATCAAAAGATCACCCAACCTGCTGCGTTTCGACGGCTCCGGCTCTGGAGAGGACTGGCGGATCAGTGCGGCCTCGGCCAGCGCCGGCAGCTTTGGACCAAAACGTGCCAGAACCCGAGCGGTCAATGCCAGATCTTTCATAATCGCCTTCGGACCGATGCTGTCCTTGATGTAGCTTTCGACCACCGGTTTCGCGACCTGCCAGATGTTCATGCGCGGATCGAGCGATCTCGCGACCCCTTCGACGACGACCATTGTGCGTTGCAAGAGGATCAGCTCGGTCCTCGTTTCCATCCCGAACCGCTCCGTCACCTCAAAGAGATAGGATAGCAAGCGTCCCATTGAAATCCGGCTTGCGTCCATGCCGAAAATCGGCTCTCCGACAGCTCGAAGAGCCGATGCGAATTCCTCCACATCGCGATCGGCAGGCACATAGCCTGCTTCGAAATGAACCTCCGCCACACGGCGGTAGTCGCGTTGGATAAACCCATAGAGGATTTCCGCGTAGACCCGCCGGGTATAGGCGTCAATCCGCCCCATAATGCCAAAGTCAAAGGCGATGATATCTCCATCAACACCCAGCTTCAGATTGCCTTGATGCATATCGGCGTGAAACAGCCCGTCGCGGAGCGCGTGACTCAGGAACAGCTGAAGGACGCGAGCTGCGATCTCTTCGAGATTATGGCCGCTTGCGCGAAGTGCATCGACGTCGCCAAACCCGATCCCTTCGGCCCAGCCCAGCGTCATTACCCGTCGCCCTGACAGGTGCCATTTGATCTCGGGTACGCGGAAGCCTGCGTCATCACGGGTGGTTTCCGCGAATTCAGACGCAGAGGCGCTCTCAAGTCGCAGGTCCAACTCGCCATGAACGACGCCCGCGAAATGTTCGATGACATCCATCGGCCGCAGTCGCCGGGATGCGGGCGAAAGGATCTCGATCATTCGCGCCGCAAAATAGAACGCGTCGATATCTTTGCGAAAGGCCCGCTCTATCCCCGGCCGTAGAACCTTAACCGCCACCGCTTCGGCAGTGTCCGCGAGTGTCGCCTTGTGAACCTGCGCGATCGAGGCCGCAGCAACCGCGTCGGAAAACTCCGAAAATACCCCTTCAGCGGCGGTTCCAAGCTCCCGCGTGACCTCGGCCATCGCCTCTGCGGTGGAAAACGGTGGTAGCTTGTCCTGTAGAACCATCAACTGCCGCGCAAGCGTATCACCAACGACGTCGGGGCGCGTCGATAGAACCTGCCCGAATTTGATATAGGCCGGGCCCAGCGCCGTTAGCGCCCGCGTCGCGGGCGGCATGGATGGATCACCTTTGTATCCCAGCCACTTTACCGGCCATACGAGGCTGCGAACCACGATCCGCAAAAGACGCGGCGCTTCGACGGCGTCCATGATGACTTTCATCGCGCCGGTGCGCTCCATCGTGGCGCCGGTGCGGATCAGGCGAATGATGTTGTGAGGTCCGCGCATGCCTAGACCTTCCAGCCGGAATGCAGACAGGCGACGCCCATCGTCAGGTTGCGATATTTGGCATTCGCAAATCCCGCATCACGAACCATGTTCAGAAAGGTTTCCTGATCAGGGAACCGGCGAATGGATTCGACGAGGTACTGATAGCTGTCATGGTCATTCGCGATCATCTGCCCCATCCGTGGAATCACGTTGAACGAATAGAGGTCATAGGCCTTCTGCATCATCCGGTTCGGAATGTGGCTGAACTCCAGCACCATGAGCCGGCCACCGGGCCGCAGGACACGATAGGCCTCATTGAGCGCTTCCTGTGGGCGCGTCACATTCCGAATTCCGAAACTGATCGTATAGACGTCAAAGCTGTTGTCCGCGAAAGGTAGCTTCATCGCGTCGCCCACTACCCAATCCAGGCTGGCACCCATCTGCGCGGCCTCAGCCCGCTTGCGACCCTCGACCAGCATGGATTCTGTCAGATCCAGAACCGTTGCGTGACCGGAACCGGCTCTTTTGAGAAAACGAAAGGAAATGTCGCCGGTTCCGCCTGCCACGTCCAGCAACAGTTGGCCGGGACGCGGCGCGAGCCAGTCCATCATGGCGTCTTTCCAGACGCGGTGAATTCCCACGCTCATAACGTCATTCATCACGTCGTATTTCGAGGCGACCGAGGTAAAGACGCCCTGAACACGTCCTGCTTTTTCCTCTTCGCGCACGGTTTGGAAACCGAAATGCGTGGTGTTCTGCCGCTGATCCGTCATGGGCTCTTGCCGTCCTCTCGCGCTGGTCCAACTATAGGCGCCAAACGGGGCATACACCGTGCCCACGCCTATAGGAAGTGCAGCATGCCCGAATTGCCAGAGGTCGAGACAGTGCGCCGCGGACTTTTGACCGCGATGGAAGGCAAGACCATCGAAAAAGTTGCCGTTAACCGGCCGGATCTGCGCTGGCCGTTTCCACCTGATATGCAGGCCCGGCTGCAGGGGCGGAGGATTCTGGCGCTACGGCGCCGCTCAAAATACATCCTTGCCGATCTCGATAGCGGTGAAAGCTTGTTGATCCATCTGGGGATGTCCGGCCGAATGCGTGTGTCCGGCGCAATGCTCGGCGATTTTGTTCATGCGCACCCGGCGCCTGAAAAACATGACCACGTCGTGTTTGATATGGAGGGCGGCGCACGTGTGACCTTCAATGACGCCCGTCGGTTTGGCGCGATGGACCTGCTGCAGACCGATGCTCAGGAGTCGCATTGGCTGTTGCAGTCAATCGGGCCGGAGCCTCTGGGCAACCAGTTCGATGGCACCTATCTCGCCGACCGGCTCAATAACGGTGCCAGCCCGATTAAAACCGCACTTCTGGATCAGGGAATCGTTGCCGGACTAGGCAATATCTATGTCTGTGAAGTTCTCTTTCGCGCGGGAATCAATCCGAAGAGAAAAGCGTCCAATCTCTCGCGGAGCCGGATTTCCTCGCTTGTCCCGATTATTCGCGACGTTCTCTCCGAGGCGATTGAAGCGGGTGGGTCCAGCCTGCGTGATCACCGGCAAACGGACGGTAAATTGGGTTATTTTCAACATGATTTCAAGGTCTACGGGCGCGAGGGGCAACCCTGTGCCACCCCTGATTGCGCAGGCACGGTTACCCGATTCGCCCAATCTGGAAGATCAACTTTCTATTGTCCGCAATGCCAAAGATAACTTGAAAGACGCGCACGCTTTGCTAACCAGTGGTTCCTGCGAAACGGCAACCGGGAGCCCCGCATGGCATTCGAGACCATTATCGTAGACGTTCAGGACTACATCGCGACCATTACCCTCAACCGGCCAGACGCCATGAATGCTCTGAATTCCCAGCTTCTGGGTGAGCTGTGCGATGCGCTGGAAGAGGCAGATGCGAACGAAAAAGTGCGCTGCATCGTCCTGACCGGTTCGGACAAGGCATTTGCTGCTGGGGCCGACGTGTCCGAGATGGCAGACAAATCCTTCATGGATATGTATTTGGACTGCCTTTTCTGCAGCGAGGCAAAACGTTTCAATAACACCCAAAAGCCGATCATTGCCGCTGTCGCAGGCTACGCACTTGGTGGTGGTTGTGAATTGGCGATGATGTGCGATTTCATCATTGCGGCTGACAACGCCAAATTCGGCCAGCCCGAAATCAATCTGGGTATCATCGCCGGTATCGGTGGCACCCAGCGCCTTCCTCGCTTTGTTGGCAAGGCAAAGGCGATGGACATGCATCTGACAGGTCGCTTCATGGATGCTGCCGAAGCGGAGCGCTCCGGTCTTGTCTCTCGTGTTGTGCCAGCCAAAAAGCTGAAAGAGGAAGCCCACGCCGCAGCCGAAAAGATCACGGAGAAATCTATGATCGCGACCCGCGCGGCGAAAGAAGCGGTCAATCGCGCCTACGAAACCCCGTTGGCCGAGGGGCTACTCTACGAGCGGCGTCTGTTCCAGTCATTGTTTGCCAGCGAGGATCAGAAAGAGGGCATGAACGCCTTCCTAGAAAAGCGCGAACCGCAGTTCCGTGACCGCTAGGCAGCCGCCCTCGGGCGGGTCAATGCCCCGAACGAGGCTGCGAGTTGCAGGCCTGCAGTCTGGGCCATGTGCCATGCCAGCACCTGATTGCTCGATAGCACGGGTTTTCCGATACGACGCTCGATCTCATCAATCACGTCGAGCGTCCGGAGGTTTGTGCAGGACATGAAAAGCGCATCGAAATCGCCAGCGTCGGCAAGTGCCGCCGCCGCCGAGACAATCGACTGGGGTGCAATTCGTGCAACGCGCTCCTCGCGTTCCTCATTGAAACTACCGAATGCCGTCGTCTGCACGCCCGCGCGATGCACTGCGCCACGCAAGGTATCGCTCACCTCGGCGACATAAGGCGACAGGAACCCGAGGCGCTCCACACCCAGCGCGGCGCAGGCAGCGATGAGTGCGGAAAGTGGCTCTGTTACAGCCTTTGTCGCACAGCCAATCGCGACGAGCTCCGCGACCTTCTCAGCACCGATAACGGATGTGCCAGAAGTACAGCCGTAGCCCACGACATCAAATTCCACAGGCCGAGGGAATAACTGCGCCGAAGCGGGCAGACGTGCCTCCATCTGCCCAAGCGTTTCCTCTGAGACATCAGGCGCGCTTTCCACGCGGCTGACATAGAGCGCTACATCCTCAATCGGTAGCATACGCCTCATGTCATGCTCGATTGTC
Source organism: Marivivens sp. (assembly GCA_017643845.1). GTDB lineage: Bacteria > Pseudomonadota > Alphaproteobacteria > Rhodobacterales > Rhodobacteraceae > JAEPMR01. The sequence goes on from JAEPMR010000011.1 coordinate 33,022, forward strand.
TCGTCTGATTGCAAAGTGATCAGCCCCAGTGTAGCGCGGGTGCCGATCTTGTCGGTTTCCTCATAGGTGAAGTGCATCAAATCCGCTCCATTTCTGGCCCTGAAAAGGGCGACAGGGGCCGCGCGCCGGTTTCGGTAATGACGATGTTTTCCTCATGCACCAGAATACGCGGCCCATCGACGCTAATGCTTGGCTCCAAGGTCAGAACCATACCGGTCTTTAACTCGGTATGGTCCTGCGGAATCAGCGATGGCCATTCCGTCAGCTGCATTCCCAATCCATGCCCATAGCGCCCGGCATCTGATCCGCCGCTGCCACCGGTCAGAACAAGGTCCATCGCGTGAAACAGATCCGCCGCCGTCGCGCCGGGCTTTGCAATTTCCATTGCCGAATCGACAGCATCGATCAGCTTGGCATGTCCGGCAGTCGCCCGTTGATCAATCTCGCCAAGCGCAAAGTTTCGGTCGAAGTCGCAAAAATAGCCGTCCGCAACCAAGCCTGTATCGAGCATCAGCACATCGCCTGAAGCAAGCGGCGTATCTGATGCGGGCGAAATTACATCGTCGTAGCCCAACGGCCCAGCTCCGCCGGCGAGGTAAGGCACCCAATCCGCTCCTTCGTCCAGGCAAAGACGCTGGAAATCCCGAAACACCCGCGCCATCGGGACACCCGGCTGCGCAATCTCACCCACCCTTGCAAATGCCCGTCCTGCAATGTGACAGGCCGCCTCGATCTTGGCGATCTCTGGATCAGACTTCACCATGCGAAGCTGTCTCATCAGGTCATTATCGGCGGTGATCCGGACCTCTTTACGGAGCCTGTCGAAATCCGCGAGCGGCATTCTCACGTGGGTTTCATGGCCCATCGGGGTCAGCACCGGCCCGCCATTGGCAATGTCCTGCAATGTCCCCGCCAGAAGGTTTACACCATCGTCTTTCAAGTCGGGCGAACGCCAGCTGCGAATGTCCTTGATCCAAGTGCGTGCCATCACAGGCGCGCCTATCGCGGGAATGACTGCGACCGGTTCGCCGCTTGCTGGAACGATCAGAAACCACGGGCGGGTCGGGCTTTCCCAAAAGCGTGTGAGAAAGCCACTGAAATACCGCACGTCCGGCTCTGTGGTCAGCAAGAGCGCACCGGCGTTCTGTTCGGCCATAAGCAACTGCGCCCGTGCCACCCGCGCCTGAAATTCCCCGACTGAAAAGCTCATGCGACACCTTCGGTCAGGAAGCACAAAACAGTCGAGTTCGAGTCCAGCCCCAGCGCGTGGGCTTCGTCACCTCTCGCCATCGCGAGCAGTCCCGCCATCCCCGCTATCCCCGATTCCGACCCGGCCAGACCCGCGTCTGCCATTATCGGCATCGCGCTCGCGGCCTCTTCTTCGGTGATCAGCTGGAAACCGTCTGCATCCAGCGAAAGCCCCTTTAGCGCGATGAGCGAGGCTTCCTTGCAGTCGAGTCGCCCCATCGCGGACACCGGTCCGCTGGTTGCCACGAAACGCCCTGCTTCAATCGCACGATAAAGCGCTGGTGCGGACTCAGGCTCCACAACCACGATCTTTGGTGCCTCCCCCAGCCTGTCGCGCACCAGTGCCGCGACGGCGCCTGCCAGACCGCCGACGCCCGCCTGCAAAAACACATGCGTCGGTGTGGCGCTGCACTGATCCAATGCCTCTGCCGCCATCTGCAGATAGCCTTCCATCAGCCGATGTGGACGGTCCATATAGCCCGGCCACGAACTGTCAGATAGGAGCGTATACCCGTTTTCCTGTGCAGACGCTGCGGCCAGCGCCATGCTTGCCTCATAATCATGCCCGGCACGAACAACTTCCGCGCCTTTTGCCCGCAAACGTTCCGCGAAACTTTCCGGCACCGTCTCCGCGATATGTACGATTGCGCGCGCCCCGAAAATTCTGGCTCCCGCTGCCACGGACATTCCGTGATTGCCGGCGCTTGCTGTGATGTAACATTGTCCGTTGAGCGCTGTTGGCAAGTCTTCCGCGCCACTGGCGACCGCGTCACAAGCAATCACATAGGCCGCGCCAAGCGCTTTGAAACTACCCAGCCCCATGCGTTCGCGCTCGTCCTTAACCACTACGTTTGCGACCCCGGCCTGCGCGGCGATCACCGGTGCAGAGACGAGGGGCGTCGCTGCGTGGGCAGGACAGGCGTTCAGGAGCGCAGCAACCGCCGCCGCATCCGTGGACGGGCTGCGGACCTCCGCGTCCAATTTCAGCCCATAACCTCGGTGGGGGTTGTTTTGATACTGCATCCTGATTTCTCCCTGTCTCTTGTTGAGCTCAGCATAGTGTCGCAGACGGCTTTAGGTCTTTCCTTTCCGACGTATCTCGCCTATATGCGCCGCCAGACATGCGTGTGAGGCCCGCTCTGGCCAGAATCAGCCGGTTCTAGAACCCGGTCGGGCCGATTGCGCATTATTGAACGAATTGACCTGATCCGAGGACCGAACACATGGCAAATACTCTCCAGTCCAAAAAGCGCGCCCGCCAGAACGAGCGCCGTTTTGCAGTTAACAAGATGCGTCGTTCGCGCATCCGTACATTCCTCCGCAAAGTCGAGGAAGCAATCGCTTCCGGTGACAAGGATGCAGCGCAGGCCGCATTGCAGGCTGCTCAGCCCGAGCTGATGCGCGGCGTTACCAAAGGCGTTTTCCACAAGAACACCGCATCGCGCAAAATGTCCCGTCTGGCCTCCCGCGTTAAGGCGCTCGGCTGATTCCTTTCCGCGTTTTCGGCGCGGTCAAGATAGCATGTGTAAGCGCGGCCTTCTGGCCGCGTTTTTTGTTGTCCAATGAACACGCAATTCTGCACAAACTCTTGGCTTTCAAAGGGCGGCGGAGATTCTTTTTCGGGAATGTCAGAGTCAAGCGCGATGTTCAGTTGAAGCGGCTATACGCCAGTTGCTAGCTTGTGCATGCGATTCACATCGCTCCTGGGGAAGCAGCGTGAAAGCGGACTTACGCATGGCTCATCTGCCAACAGCAGATCTGAGACAGGCCCGTTTTTTTGCGTGACTGCCAATCGGAGGATGATCTCCGATTTGCCTGCTTTCTCTGCCTTTTGGCTGGATAAGGGGCTTCGTTGACGGGCAGGTGGGCCGTTGATGACGCTCAGGAACGACCGGTTTTTCTGGGAGTTCCGGTGATCGAAAGGAGCGCATGTGGAGCAGGGGGCGTGACCCTAACAAATGTGAAGTGTCGGGACAGGTTAGAAGATGACAAACGAGTTGTGGGGAGAGGTCCGTGAGATGTTACGCGGATCGGTTGGAACCGGAAATTACTCCAACTGGATCGAACCACTCGAGTTTTCGGCGATCGACAATGGCGTTGCGACTTTTTTCGTGCCGACCAATTTCATCGGCAAATATGTTCAGCAGAATTTTGGCGACCAGATCCTGTATCAACTGAACCGCAACGGCTCCGAGGTGCAGCGTCTGAAATTTGCAGTTCCGCCCCGCGTCAAGACGCAGCGTCGCGTGCAGAGCCAAACCGCACCCGTTGATCCTGTCGAGACAGTTGATGAAGTACCCGGTGCCCCGCTTGATGCGCGCTTTACTTTCGAGAACTTTGTTGTGGGTAAGCCCAACGAGCTTGCCCATGCCGCCGCCCGTCGTGTTGCCGAAGGTGCGGCCGTCACCTTTAACCCGCTGTTTCTTTACGGTGGCGTCGGCCTCGGCAAAACGCACCTGATGCATGCCATCGCGCATGAACTGCGCCGACGGCAGCCCGAAACAAATGTGCTTTATCTCTCTGCAGAGCAGTTCATGTATCGCTTCATCACCGCCTTGCGTGAGCGCAAGATGATGGATTTCAAACAGCTGTTCCGCTCTGTCGATATTCTGATGGTGGACGACGTGCAGTTCATCGCTGGCAAAGACAGCACACAGGAAGAGTTCTTCCACACTTTCAACGCGCTCGTAGACGGTCAGAAGCAGATCATCATATCCGCTGACCGTGCGCCGGGGGAAATCAAGGATCTGGAGGACCGGATCAAGTCCCGTCTACAGTGTGGGCTGGTCGTGGATCTTCATCCCACAGACTATGAATTGCGCCTCGGCATCCTTCAGACCAAGGCCGAACTCTACAAAGCGCAGTATCCCGGCCTGCAGATTTCCGATGGTGTCCTCGAATTCCTCGCGCACCGTATCTCGACCAATGTCCGCGTTCTCGAAGGCGCACTGACCCGCCTCTTCGCTTTTGCGAGCCTCGTTGGTCGCGAGATTTCACTGGAACTGACGCAGGATTGTCTCGCTGATGTTCTGAAAGCTTCTGACCGTAAGGTCACGGTCGAGGAAATCCAGCGCAAGGTCTCCGAACACTATAATATCCGCCTGTCGGATATGATCGGCCCCAAGCGCCTGCGGACGTATGCCCGCCCGCGTCAGATCGCCATGTATCTTGCCAAGCAACTGACCAGCCGTTCGCTGCCGGAAATCGGCCGTCGGTTCGGCGGGCGCGACCACACAACTGTCATGCACGGAGTCAAGCGGATCGAGGAACTGGCCCACAAAGACAGCCAGATTGCAGACGATCTGGAGCTGCTTCGCCGCGCTTTGGAAGCTTGACGCCGACCGAGCAACATCCAAAACTGTGAAAAAGCACTTGTGGTGCAAGGGGAAACGGGTAGTTTCCTCTTCCGGCCTAGTGCCTGAAAGCGAGCGGAGCGAGGACTATGAAATTCAGCATTGAGCGCGGTGCGCTACTCAAAGCAGTCGCCCAGGCGCAATCGGTTGTCGAGCGGCGGAACACCATTCCGATCCTCGCCAACGTGTTGATCGAAGCCGAAGGCGACACGGTGCAATTCCGCGCCACCGACCTCGATATTGAGGTCGTCGATCGTGCTCCGGCCAAGGTCGAGCGTGCAGGCGCGACCACCGTTGCAGCCGTGACCCTGAACGAAATCGTCCGCAAATTGCCGGATGGTGCTCTCGTGACGCTCAGTGAGGATGGCGCATCTGGCCGTCTGACCATCGAGGCAGGCCGTTCGAATTTCAGCCTTGCCACTTTGCCAAAAGAAGATTTCCCCGTGATGGCGTCTTCTGATTACGCATCGAACTTTTCGGCGCCCGCTCCTGTTCTACGGCGGCTATTCGACAAGTCAAAATTTGCGATCTCGACCGAAGAGACCCGTTATTATCTTAATGGTGTCTATATGCACGTGGCTGAGTCCGAGGGCGGGCGTGTTCTGCGTTGTGTAGCGACAGACGGTCACCGCCTTGCGCGGATCGACGCCGAACTTCCTGAAAATGCAGATGGAATGGCAGGGGTCATCGTTCCCCGCAAAACCGTGGGCGAGTTGCGCAAGCTCCTCGATGACGACGACATGCAGATTGCCGTTTCTGTCTCTGAAACGAAAATCCGCTTTGCGACCCCCGATATCACGCTGACATCCAAGGTAATTGACGGAACGTTCCCCGATTACACGCGGGTGATCCCGACCGGCAACACGCGCAAGCTGGAGGTGGACGCTGCCGACTTCGCCAAGGCTGTCGATCGCGTCGCGACTGTTTCCTCCGAACGGTCCCGCGCCGTCAAGCTGAGCCTCGACGAAGACAGGCTCGTGCTTTCGGTCAATGCCCCCGATAGCGGTGCCGCCGAAGAGGAACTGGCCGTCGCCTATGGTGACGAGCGACTCGAAATCGGCTTTAATGCCAAATATCTCCTCGAAATCGCCAGTCAGGTGGATCGGGAAAACGCGGTATTCCTGTTCAACTCATCCGGTGATCCGACGCTGATGCGCGAAGGTAACGACACAAGCGCTGTTTATGTCGTTATGCCCATGCGCGTCTGAGGTGCCGATTCCGACCAGCGGCCCTAAGCTGGAGCGCTTTGCATGAGCGCCTTATATGTCTCCGAATTGCGATTGTCGCATTTCCGCTCGCATATGCGGGCGGATGTGCAGGGTGACGGTCGCCCTGTGGCCCTCTTTGGGCCGAATGGTGCGGGCAAGACCAACATTCTCGAGGCAGTGTCGCTCCTGTCGCCCGGGCGCGGTCTGCGCCGGTCGTCAGCCGAGGATATGACCCGCCGTCCCGAAGCGCTGGGCTGGAAAATCACCGCGCAAATCCGCAATGACACCCGGATCACAGAGGTCGAGACATGGTCCGAGGCAGGAGCCAGCCGTCAGGTTCGCGTCGACGGAAAATCTGCCGCACAGGTGCAGCTTGGCCGTATCGCACCTGTGTTGTGGCTGGTTCCGTCTATGGACCGGCTGTGGATCGAGGGCGCAGATGGCCGCCGCCGGTTTCTTGACCGTGCGACGATGAGCTTCGATCCGAGCCACGCCGAAGCCGTCCTCGCCTATGAAAAATCCATGCGTGAGCGTAACCGCCTGCTCAAGGACATGGTGCGCGACCCTCATTGGTATGCGGCGCTGGAGTCGCAAATGGCTGAGTCCGGTGTGCGGATCATCTCGGGCCGCCAGCGGGCCGTTTCCGAACTCGCACAGGGGCAGGATGCTGCCCAGACGGAGTTTCCCGCATCCGAGCTGTCCATCATTTCTTCCGACGGGGCTGAAATGCCGGAAACGGCGGTAGATCTAGCCGCAGCCCTTGCGGATAGCCGCACCCGCGACATCGCTGCGGGCCGCACGCTTGTTGGCCCCCACCGGGCGGATCTTGCCGCGGTTTTCCGGGCCAAGGGCGTTCCGGCCCGCGACTGCTCGACAGGCGAGCAAAAGGCGCTTTTGATCGCACTGATCCTTGCCAACGCACGCGCGCTGTTACGTGATCATGGCACGCCACCTCTCCTTCTCCTTGATGAAGTCTCCGCCCATCTCGATTCCCGCCGCCGCGCTGCCCTCTATGACGAGATTTGTGCGCTGGGCGCGCAAGCATGGATGACCGGAACAGGCATCGATCTGTTCGAAGAGCTGTCAGACCGCGCCCAATATATGTCTGTGGACGAGGAGAACGGCCAAAGCATCGTCAAGGAAATCACACCGTGACCCACACCGTCGAAACCATCCCGGAGCATCACCTGACCCGCGAGGATGACGCCGCGATTGCCGCACTTCTGAAACAGGCATTCACGACCGATTTTTATGGGCGAAGCTACTTTCAGCAGCGCCATCACGTGCGATTGGTCATCCGCGATGAGGGCCGGATCATTGCCCATATCGGATTGTGCTTGCGCGATGTGCGGCTGGGAGCGCAAATGTTGACCGTCATTGGGATTGGGGACGTTGCGACCGATCCTGCCCAGCGCGGGCAGGGGCTGGCATCGCAAATTCTCGAAGACGCGATTTCAGTGGCTCGAACCGGCCCCGCTGATTTCTTGATGCTGTTCGGGGATCGGCCAATGTATCAGGGGCATGGGTTTGTTTCGCAGCCGAACAGCCTCACCTACGTATCGATGGAGGACGGCCGCACCTGCGAGATCAAGACGGAACCAGACGATACGTTGATGATCTATCCGCTGGGTGAGGTCGAGTGGGACGCTGCCGCGCCGCTCGACTTGATGGGGCATAAGTTCTAAAGGCGATCCATGACCCTCGCTCCTGCCGATCTCGCTCTTTACGCTTTTGCCATGCTGGTGCTGTTCATCACACCCGGACCCGTTTGGGTCGCGCTCGTGGCTCGGTCTCTGTCGGGCGGATTTCATGCCGCCTGGCCCCTAGCGGTTGGCGTGGCAATTGGCGATCTTCTCTGGCCGTTTTGCGCCATTATCGGTGTCAGTTGGATACTATCAATCTACGGCGGATTTCTGGAGTTGCTGAAATGGGTGGCCTGCGGCACCTTCATCCTGATGGGGGTGCTGGTATATCGCTCTGCGACCCGCCCCATTCACACCAGCGGGGCGCTGACACGCCCGGGTCAGTGGGCAGGCTTTGCTGCTGGTTTGGCGGTGATCATCGGCAACCCCAAGGCGATTCTTTTCTACATGGGAATGCTGCCCGGGTTTTTTGATATTGCCACAGTGACGCCGTTGGACATTGCGGCTATCTGCTTTGTCTCTTTTGCAATCCCCCTGACCGGAAATCTGATCATGGCGGTGTCAATTCATCAAGCGCGCCGTCTGCTCACCTCTCCAGAGCGTACCGCCCGCATTAACAGATTTGCGGGCGGCTTGCTTGTGCTTGTCGGTTTGATGATCCCGTTCCTTTAGGCGGCGGCGCGTGGCTCCAGCGGTGGCCCGATCAAACGGATTCCGTGACTTGCACATATCGCCCCCAGCGCCGCGGCTTCCTCTTCGGTCGGGTGCTTTGCCTCGGGAAGCCCGTCATTTTCCGCAGGCCGTCCAACCTCACGCACCATTTTCTCGAAATCTCCGGGAGAGGTCACGGTCATGAAATGCGCGCCTTCCGGCGACTCCACGCAGAAAGTGTGCTCCACGCCCTTCGGCGCGACAATCGTGTCGCCCGCTTGAATGGTGAGTGTTTCGACCCCGATGGAGAACCGCATCATCCCCGAGAGAAGGTGGAATACCTCATCCTCTGTATCGTGAATATGCAGCGGTGGTGAGTCTCCGAACGGTGCCCAATGCCGTAACACCGAGAGTTGGTCTTGGTTGCTGTTGCCGGCAATGGCGATCTCCACGCGGGTGTTGAGAAACCAGAGCGTCTCGGTTTTGCGTGTCTTTGTCATAAGTCCCTCCTTGGCAATGTGTTCGCTATGTCAAAAAGGATGTGCCGACATAGACCATTTGTGAAATTGATTATTTTGATACAAATTATAGACATGACAAATTTTAGGACATTCGACCTCAATCTCCTGCGTGTTTTCGATGCGCTGATGCGCACGCGAAACGTCACTCAGAGCGGCGAAATGCTGGGCCTTAGCCAGCCCTCAGTTAGTGCCGCGCTTTCCCGCCTCCGTGCCCATCTTGAAGATCCTTTGTTCGTGCGGGTCGGGCATAAAATGGTTCCGACGCCACGTGCCGAGGCGCTCGTCGCGCCAGTGACTCAAGCGTTGCAATCGCTCGAAACCTCGCTCGCGCAGACGGCCGCCTTTGATCCCCGCACCGCCGAACATGTCTTTTCAGTCCAAGGTGCTGATTTCCTGTCCGCGCGCCTGATGCCCGCTTTGGCCGCGCGGCTGGCGGACGAGGCACCGGGGGTCGCGTTCAGGTATTTCGACAGCGGCCAAGGGAATCTGACGGCTCTTCTGGAACGCGGTGAAATCGACATCGCGATGGAGCAGCCGCAGGAAACCCCAAGTTGGGTATCCCGCACGTTGCTCTTTCCATCGCCCTTTGTGGTGATCGCAGCGCATGACAACCCCGTCGTTGCGGCTGCGGGTGTCCAAGGCGGTGCGCACCTCCCTCTCGATCTTTTTTGCACCTTGCCGCACGCCATTCGGTCGGTCGACGGCTCGCTTTCAGGCATGACCGACGCGGCTCTCGCCAGGGTCGGGCGCAAACGTCGCGTCATGCTCGCCCTGCCGCATTTCGATGCCATCGCGCAGACCGTCGCCAAGAGCCGCTATCTCTCGGTTGTTCCGGTCCAGCTGGCCGATGATCTGGCGGAACGATTGGACTTGTCGGTCTTTCAGCCGCCGTTTGAAATCCCGACCCCGCAGATGCAAATCTATTGGCATTCGCGCGATGACAACGTTCCCGCCCACCAATGGTTGCGCCGTGAAATTCAGGCCGAAGTCGCGCGTCTTTGGCCCTAGCCGGTGGAGCGTTTTCAGCAGAGGGAGGCGCTTGTGTTGCTGTCGGGTTCTATACGCCAAATGTTGTGTCATTGGCGTGACATCCCCTGCCAAACCGCCTATAAAAACAGCCAAACCATAAAGGGTAATCCAGATGTCTGAACCGGCCCAGCAGCCGCAAGATTACGGCGCAGATTCGATCAAGGTTCTCAAGGGCTTAGAGGCCGTTCGCAAGCGCCCCGGCATGTATATCGGTGATACCGATGATGGCTCGGGTCTGCACCACATGGTTTACGAGGTCGTGGACAACGGCATTGACGAGGCGCTGGCCGGTCATGCCGACTATGTCCATGTGAAAATCCACGCGGATTCATCGGTTTCCGTCCGCGATAACGGGCGCGGAATTCCCGTTGAGATGCACAAGGAAGAGGGCGTTTCCGCGGCCGAGGTCATCATGACCCAGCTTCATGCGGGCGGGAAGTTCGACAGCAATTCCTACAAAGTGTCTGGCGGTCTGCACGGCGTTGGCGTGTCCGTGGTGAACGCGCTGTCCAACTGGCTCGAACTGCGCGTCTGGCGCAATGGCAAGGAGCACTACGCCAAGTTCGAGCATGGCGACACGACCGAGCATTTGCGCGTGGTCGGTGACGCGGGCGGCGAAACAGGAACCGAGGTCCGCTTCCTCGCCTCGACAGACACATTCTCCAATCTCGATTATGTTTTCGAAACGCTCGAAAAGCGCCTGCGTGAATTGGCGTTCCTTAATTCCGGCGTGCGGATCATTCTCGAAGACGAGCGCCCCGCCGAGGCACTGCGCTCGGAGCTTTACTACGATGGCGGCGTGCGCGAATTCGTCAAATATCTCGACCGATCGAAGTCCTCGATCATGTCCGACCCGATCCATATGACCGGCGAGCGTGATGACATCGGCGTTGAGGTTGCGATGTGGTGGAACGATAGTTTCCACGAAAATGTGCTGCCCTTCACCAATAACATCCCACAGCGTGACGGCGGCACCCACATGGCCGGTTTCCGCGCCGCGCTGACCCGCACCATCACCAAATACGCCCAAGACACCGGCATCGCGAAAAAAGAGAAAATCAACTTTACCGGCGATGACGCCCGCGAAGGCCTCACCTGCGTTCTCTCGGTGAAAGTGCCCGATCCGAAGTTCTCCTCGCAGACGAAAGATAAGCTCGTCAGCTCCGAGGTCCGCCCTGCGGTTGAAAATCTCGTGGGCGAGAAGCTGTCCGAGTGGTTCGAAGAAAACCCCAATGAGGCCAAGCAGATTGTCGGCAAGATCATCGAGGCAGCGCTGGCCCGTGAGGCCGCCCGCAAAGCCCGCGAACTGACCCGCCGCAAAACCGCGATGGATGTGAACTTCCTTGCTGGCAAGCTCAAGGACTGCTCCGAGAAAGACCCCTCCAAGACCGAAGTTTTCCTCGTCGAAGGTGACTCCGCTGGCGGCTCTGCCCAAACCGGTCGCGACCGCCGCACACAGGCTGTCCTTCCCCTGCGTGGTAAGATCCTTAACGTCGAGCGCGCGCGCTTCGACCGGATGCTCTCCAGTCAGGAGATCGGCAACCTTGTCATGGCGCTTGGCACCGGCATAGGCCGCGACGAGTTCAATATCGCAAAGCTGCGCTACCACAAGATCGTCATCATGACGGACGCAGACGTGGACGGCGCCCACATCCGCACCCTGCTGCTGACCTTCTTCTTCCGCCAGATGCCAGAGCTGATCGAAGGCGGCTACCTCTACATCGCCCAGCCGCCACTGTTTAAGGTCGGGCGTGGCCGCTCAGAGGTCTATCTGAAGGATCAGGCAGCGCTGGACGAATACCTGATCGAGCAAGGCACCGAGGGCGCCATCCTGCGCCTCGGCAACGGCTCAGAGATTGCCGGTGCCGATCTGCGCCGCGTGGTCGACGAAGCCCGCCAACTGCGTCGCGTCCTGGATGCCTTCCCGACCCACTACCCACGTCACATCCTTGAACAGGCCGCCATTGCGGGTGGCTTTGTCCCGGGTGCGGTGGATGCCGATCTGCAAGGTGTGGCCGATAAGGTCGCCAAGCGCCTTGATCTGATCGCGTTGGAATACGAGCGTGGCTGGCAGGGCCGGATCACCCAAGACCACGGCATTCGCCTTGCCCGCATCCTGCGCGGCGTCGAAGAAGTGCGCACGCTGGACGGTCCGATGCTCCGCTCCGGCGAGGCACGCAAAACCGGCAGCTTCACCCAGAGCCTTCAGGAAATCTACGAAACGCCTGCGCAATTGCACCGCAAGGACCGGCACCAGATGATCTATGGTCCGCTGGACCTTCTGAAAGCGATTCTTGACGAGGGCGAACGTGGCCTGACCCTTCAGCGCTACAAGGGCTTGGGTGAAATGAACCCGGATCAGCTTTGGGAAACGACCCTCGATCCAGAGGCGCGCACGCTGCTTCAAGTCAAGATCGACGATCTCGCTGAGGCTGACGATCTCTTTACAAAATTGATGGGTGACGTCGTCGAACCGCGCCGCGAATTCATCCAGCAAAATGCGCTCAGCGTCGAAAACCTAGACTTTTGAGGCATCCCATATCCATTTGAGCAATTGGGGTCCGGCGGCAGCGCCGGATTCCCTTGATTCTTTTGGCTTTCGAATAACATTCGGGCCTTCCTGACCGTTCTCCATTCCAAGGGTGCATTGCATATGCATCTCCCGTCTATGGAATTTGGAGAGACCCATGTCCGAAAAAACATCAATTTTGAGCCGCCTGACGCTCGTTCAGTCGATGGTCGCAGTGTTATTGTTACCCATTATCGTTGCTGCCGGTCTCGGCGCTGTTATCGTGCTGGACCGCCTCGGCACTGTTACCGAAATCAATCGAAACGCAGCATTGGTAGAGCTCGGCAAAACCATGTCTGAATCTGTTCACGAGCAGCAGAAAGAGCGCGGCGCGACGGCCGTATTCATCAATACGAACGGTCAGAGCTTCGCCAACGAGCTGCGTGCTCAGCGTGCGACAACGGATCCGCTTGCGTCCAAAGCATTGGCCGAAGTCCGTGCGTTTGACACCTCGGAATACGGGATGGAACTCAAGCAGATGCTCGCCAATATCGAGCGCGAGCTGAGCCGCATGTCAGAGGTGCGCCGCCGCATCGACGGGCTGTCCATCTCCGCCGCAGAAGCAATCAATTACTATACCGCTCTGAACGGTCTGATGCTGGAAGTTTACGGTTATATTGCAGAGCACAGCAGCGTTTCCGTATTGACCCAGCAGAGCCTTTCGGTCGGTCAGTTCCTGCAGGGTAAGGAACGGGCTGGTATCGAGCGGGCCGTAGGCTCCTCAGGCTTCGCTGCGGGCGAATTTGCCCCTGCCGTCTTCTCGCGTTTCTCTGATCTGATCGTGCGTCAGGATGTGTTCTTCTCTAACTTCCTGTCCGGTGCCACCGCTGATCAGGTCCGCGCATTCGAAGCCTTTAGCGAGTCCGGGCCTGCAAAGGATGTCACTCGCATGCGCGATGCCGCTCTTTCGGCCGGCGCGAACAACCCTGACCTCGGTGGCTTCAATGGGCAGGATTTCTTCAATGCGCAGACCGCTCGGATCAACCTACTGAAAGACATGGAGAACCGTCTCGTGGACGACTTGGGCGCCATGATGTCGGAGCTGAAGACGAATGCTCAATTCGTAATGTGGGAAACCATTGCAATCTGTGTCGTCGCGCTTGGCGCTGCCATCGCTGTCGGCTTGTGGCTCGCTTTCGCACTCCGCCGCCAGATGGTCACCGTGATTAACGGTGCCGCTGAAATGTCTCAGGGCAACCTGGATGTCGTCCTCCCCCCGCAGAGCAAGAACGAGGTCGGCCGTTTGATCGGCGCATTGGATGAATTCCGCCAGAGCATCGTAGAAAGCCGTCAACGGGATGCCGAGATGCGCGCCCGCGAAGCCGAAGAGATGGAGGCCAAAACGGCCCGCGAGGCGCACCTGCGCGGCCAGTCTGAAAAGATTGCCGTCGAGCTGGAGCAAGCCGCCGAAGCAATCGAAGAGCTGGCAACCTCTGTCCGCGACAACGCCAAGAGCACCGAAAGTGCCAGTAACAAAGCCAGCGCGATCCTTGAAAAAGCACGTGAAGGCAATGGCGTCGCAAGATCGGCAGTCGAAGCGATGAACCGGATCAAATCCTCGTCGGATGAGATCTCCTCGATCACCAATCTGATTGACGAGATTTCCTTCCAGACCAACCTGCTCGCTCTGAACGCCCGCGTCGAAGCGGCTCGTGCGGGCGAAGCTGGTCGCGGATTTGCTGTTGTCGCAAGCGAGGTTCAGGCTCTTGCCGGTCGTTCCGCCAAAGCGGCACGCGATATTGCCGAGCTGATCCAGCAGAGCACCCAGCACGTCAACGACGGCACTCGGACCGTTGACGAGAGCGGCGCTGTGTTGGCGACGATCTCGGTCGGGGTCGAGGAAATCTCCGAGATGATCAACTCGATCTCTATCAGCACCAACGAGCAGAATGGCGCGATCAACTCGATCAGCCGCAATGCCTCCTCGCTGGATGAAGCGATGCAGGAACTCACCGCCGACGGGTCTTCGGATGGTGGGGCCGACATCTATCGCCTTGCTGCCGAGTAACAACACGCTCGAAATTTCGGGAAAAGGCCACGCTTTGGCGTGGCCTTTTTCTTTGGTCGATACTTGCACGCGGACAGCGAGGCGTTCGATAGTGTATTCACGGGATATCAACAGAGACAGAGCGCAACTTGGCAGCCGAAAATCGAAAAATGCCCCCCCGTGGGGCGGCGGCGAGGATGCTCGTTGTGCTGCGCGCGCTTGGTTCGGATGGTCCCGTCACACCGCATCAGTTGATGGAGCTCACCGGCCTTGACCGCTCCGGTGTCCATCGCGCCGTTGCCGCGCTGATTTCAGAGGGTTTCGCCAGATACCAGCTCGGCCATAGGCAGATCGTTCTGACCGATGCGGCTTTGCAGGATTTCCGTGCTGCACGTTCGGCTCCCGAAGATGTTGAGCGGGCGTCCGAAGCGATCCGCACCGTCATCCGTGGCAAACGCATCCATGCCGATATCGCCACGCTCGCAGGGCCGGGGCGGTTGGCCGTCGTCGAATCCACAGAGCCCGAGTCTGCGGCATTGGAATATCAGGGATTTTTCGAGGCCGATCTTGCAGCCGTCCTGCTCTCGGCCATTCCACCTGAAGAGGCCGTGCGCCACATCGCGGCAGCCTCCGCCTCCAGCGGCGATCTGCGGGATTTGCGCAATGAATTCGTGCATCGTGTTCGTGAGGCAGGCGAACGCTCTTCCCTTTGGAATGTTGCCGATCGCGAGCTCTGCGTCCCGTTGCACACCTCCAGCGGCTCCGATCTGGCGATTCGCCTTCGCCCCGGCTCTGGAGGCGCCCGTGATTCCCGCTTCTTTGTTGCCCTGATTGGTGAAATGGCGCGAATTGAGCCGGAATTGTTCCCTCATTTGCTTTAATTATGCAGTCAATTTCAAAATACGAAATACGAAGCTTCTCCATCGCGTTGGAGGCTGATAGCCATAGTCTTGCCACATTTTGGGGGAAGTGCCGTGACCAGTAACAATTCAAATCCGCCGACCGGAACCGAGGAAGAGACGTCAAATGTCGTTGACGGAACCAACCGCGATGACCTGATGACCGTCGCCTATACCGACGCTGACGGTGACAGCATCGATGGCGCAGACGGCGATAATGATGTGATCTATGGCTATGCGGGCGATGACCATATCTCCGGTGGGGATGGAGATGACGTCATCTATGGTGATGGCGACTCCACATCAGACGGCACGACATCCTCCGGCGAGGATATTCATCAGAATCAGACCGGCGCCGGTCACGGCAGCCATGGCGAGGGCCACGGCTATGGTCACTACGGTGATGATGAGAGCGCATCGGAAAGTTTCAACGACACCATCAATGGTGGTTCCGGAGATGACACCATCTACGGCGGTCAGGGTGATGATACGATCTATGGCGGGTCCGGCGACGACACCATTTATGGGGACGGAGGCAGCGCGGACGCGACGTCTTCTGACAGCACCGACGGCCACAAAAACCAGACCGGCGTTGGTCATGAAAGCCACGGTGAAGGCCATGGCTACGGCCACGATGGCGACGGCCACGATGATACGACTGCTGGCACCTATAACGACACCATTGTCGGCGGCACGGGCAATGACACGATCTTTGGCGGTCAGGGCGATGATCTGATCTATGGCGGCGAAGGTGACGATGTCATCGACGGTGATGGTCCGTCCTCCGATACCCACGACCACGACGGCGACCGCCACCAGAACCAGACCGGCGTCGGCCATGAAAACCACGGTGAGGGCCACGGCTACGGCCACTATGGCGACGATCATGAAGATACCGGCACTTATGACGATACGATTTTTGGCGGCTCCGGCGATGACACGATCATTGCCAGCAAGGGCACCGACACCATCGATGGCGGTGATGACCGTGACACCTACACATCACAGGGTGCATCGAGCCTGACCGATGAAACCATTAACGTCACTGTGAATGATGACGGCGATGGCACGGTAGAGAAAGCATCGACCGGCACCACGGATACCGTCACAAGCGTCGAGAACTTCGTTGCAGACGAGGCTCCGGCTGAGGCTGACGAGATCACTCTCACAACCGCTGTCCAGCAGGAAAACATCGGCACGGACATCGAAGGGCTGGATGACAACTCCTCCGGCACGTTCACGCCGATCTACGGCGGCGCGCCGGTTTCCTTTGGCCCGGGGACGGACTATCTCCTCTCGAACCTGCTGAACGGCACGTCGCCGGACGGTCAGCTGCCAGCCTACGGGCCTAACGGTTCATATACTATCACAGCAGGCGATGAGGATGGCCGCGTCGGCGATATAACGTTCTCGAACTTCGAGACGATCAATTTCAATATTGTCTGTTTCGCCCGTGGCACGATGATCGCCACGCGCAAGGGTGAGGTCGCTATCGAAGACCTTCGCGAGGGCGACGAGGTGATCACCGTGGACCGTGGCTTCCGTCCGATCCGCTGGATTGGCTCAACAACCGTCGCTGCGCAGGGCAAATTCGCTCCCGTTGTGATCCGCAAAGGTGCCATGGGCAATAGCCGTGACCTCCGCGTATCGCCCCAGCACCGGATGCTGGTCAAAGGTTGGCATGTCGAACTTCTCTTTGGAAAGCGCGAGGCACTGGTTCCCGCGAAGGCGCTGATCAATGACGAGACCGTCTTCCAGCTCGAAGGCGGCAGCGTCGAATATTTCCACATGATGTTCGACACGCACGAGCTGATCTACGCCGAGGGCATTCCTTCGGAAAGCTTCCATCCCGGGCAGGTCGGCATGGGTGCCTTCGCCGAAGAAACCCGCGAAGAGATCTTCGAACTTTTCCCCGAGCTGCGCGAGCGCCTCGAAAGCTACGGTGGTTCGGTCCGCGAGTCGCTTAAGGTCAGCGAGGCCAAGATTCTCGCGGAAAATCCTGACATCCTCACATTAACAGAGGACGCCTGATCCGGCTGGGTGGGGCTTGACCGGATCAACAGGCCGGGCCGCAGGGCCCGGCCTTTTTTACTCCCCGAGGCCAACCACAGAACCGCCTCAAATCGCCCCCTATTTTGCCCAGATTTCCTGCAACTAGGAGACAGTTAAGAGTTCTGGGCATTTTGCATGCTGCCTGTCAGGTTGATCACATCTAAGATGACGCGCACGCCAGCAGCCATCGAGCAGCAATTGGTGCCGCCGCCGCATATGCGCTCCGCGCCAGCGGAGATTGGAACCCTCACGGCGACATCGACAGTTTTGACAATCAAGGGCCCGCGCCTTGCTTCCGCTCTCAGCGTTGGTGATCGCATCCTGACGCGCGATCACGGCTATCAACCGATCTGCTATCGGCGCATCTTCACACCTTCCGAGCCCCATTTGCGGACCGCCGCCAGTCTAATGGGCCTATCATCACCGCTATCAATCCCCACGGATGGTCGGTTACTTCTGCGCTCGCCGATAGTTCAATCCGTGTTCAACACGGACGAGGCTCTTGCCCCCGGTCACCTGCTTCACAAGATCGGAGTGGCCCAGCCATGCGATACGGACCATCGCAGCGTTTTTATCGCATTTCCTAATCACGAGGTTATCTTTTGCGATGGTGCGCAGATGGCGGCCGGTTGTTTTACGGCAGGCAATTGGTCTGCCTACCCGCGTTCGCTCCGTCGGGAGGTGATCGCGCAATTGAGCCAGGACTCGCCCTCGCAAAATCCACATCGTAGTACTGCACGCGAAACGCTCACGGATGAGCATATCCCGCTTCTGCTCGCGCTTATCGGTTCTGGGTGTTCTCGCGCTGTTGCCTAGTCCTCGCGTGCGCCCAACAGATTGGAGAGCCAGTCAGGGTCCATTTCCGGCACGGAAGACAGCAAGAGCTGCGTGTAATCGGGGTAGGGCGGTTCCAGAATTTCGCTCTTGAGTCCCTGTTCCACCACTTTTCCCTGATACATCACAACAATCTCGTCCGAGATCGCTTTCACCGTCGCAATGTCGTGAGTGATGAACATATAGGTGATTCCGAACTCTTGCTGCAGTCGCAGCAGGAGCTTGAGGATGCCCTCCTGAACGATCTGGTCGAGCGCAGATGTAACCTCGTCGCATATGATTATCTCAGGCTCAGCCGCCAGCGCCCGCGCAATACAGACGCGCTGCTTTTGTCCGCCGGAAAGCTCTGATGGCAGCCGGTCCAGAAAGCTTTCGTCCAGTTCGATCATTTCGAGAAGCTCTACGATCCGCTTTTCCCGCGCTTTCCCCCTCAGCCCCAGATAGAATTCCAGCGGTCGCCCGATGATTTCCTCCACCGTTTGGCGCGGGTTCATAGCCGTATCCGCCATCTGGTAGATCATCTGAATTTTTTGCAGCTGATCCTTCGAACGATCCTTTAGCTCCGGTGGCAGAACGGTCCCGTTAAAACGCACCTCGCCCCTCGACTGCGGAAGCAAGCCGGTCATCACACGCGCCGTCGTCGATTTTCCCGAACCGGATTCGCCGACCACAGCGACGGTTTTTCCGCGCGGCACCTTGATCGAGACATTGTGCAAAACCTTGACCGTCCCGTAGGCCGCGTCGACGTTCTTGATCTCGATAGCGATGTCGTCGCTTTTCTCTTCCGGCTTCTCCAAAGACCTGACCGACCAAAGAGACCGCGTATAGGCCTCCTGCGGATCCGAGAGCATTTTGCGAGTCTCGGCTTCCTCGACCTCTTCTCCATAACGCAGCACTTTGATGAAATCGGCCATCTGCGCCACTACCGCCAAATCATGTGTGATGTAGATTGCGGCGGTATGAAATTCCTCCACAATCTGCCGCATCGCAGACAAGACTTCCACCTGCGTCGTCACGTCGAGCGCGGTAGTCGGTTCGTCAAAAATGATCAGGTCTGGCCGTGGCGACATCGCCATTGCGGTCATTACCCTCTGCAATTGCCCGCCGGACACCTGATGCGGATAGCGGCTGCCAATGGTTTCAGGGTGTGGAAGCTGCAGCGCGCGGTAGAGCTCGATAGCATCCCTTCGGCTTTCCTGATCGGGGCGAATGCCCTCACGCGTCGCACTTTCTACCGTTTGGTCGATCAAGCGGTGTGCCGGATTGAAAGACGCCGCCGCCGATTGCGCGACATAGGCGATCCGTGTTCCCCAAAGGTGCCGTTTCTTGTACTCGGGCAATGTCCTCAGGTCGATTCCGTCGAACATGATAGAGCCACCCGTGATCTTACAGCCGGGTTGGGCATAGCCCATCGCGGCTTTCCCAAGCGTGGATTTCCCCGCGCCGGATTCTCCGATCAGCCCCATCACTTCGCCACGGCGCAATGTTAGATCGACACCCTTGATGATATGATGCCAGCGTTCGTCGGAAAATCCGTCGATACGAATGTCCTTCATTTCAAGGAGGATATCGCCTTTTTCTTTAGTGCTCATCGCGCAATCCGCTTGTCTGGTGCAGGAACCAATCGACGATAAAGTTCACCGCGATTGTCAAAAGGGCAATCGCCGCAGCAGGCAGGAGAGGTGTCAGCCCCGCCTTCAGGTCATACGCCGCGAACTGGATCAGCGAGGCATTCTCGCGCACCATCGAACCCCAGTCGGCCGTTGGCGGCTGGATCCCTACGCCGAGGAACGACAGCGCCGAAATCGTCAGGAATACGAAGCAAAAGCGCAGCCCGAATTCCGCGACCAAGGGCGGCATGATATTCGGTAGGATTTCCCGGCGCATAATCCAGCCCAAGCCTTCGCCACGTAGTCGTGCAGCTTCGACATAGTCCATCACCACCACACCGACCGCGACGGAGCGGGTGAGGCGAAATACCCGAGTCGAGTCGAGCACGGCGATGATGACGATCAGGCTCGAAACCGTAGAGCCAAAGATCGAAAGTAGCATCAGCGCGAAAATCAGGCTCGGAATCGCCATCAGAACATCCACAGCACGGCTCAATAGTTGATCGAGCCAGCTTCGGTTGATCGCTGCCACCAGCCCCAAACCGCCACCGATCAGAAACGCGAGGAACGTTGTCACGAGCGCAATGCCCATAGTGTTGCGCGCGCCATAGATCAGGCGGGAAAGGATATCCCGTCCGATCTGGTCGGTGCCAAACACATGCCCATCTCCCCACGGCAGATACGCTGCAAAGGAACTATCCGCCTCACCGTATGGTGCCAGCACCGGCGCAAAGACCGCAACGATGATATAAAACAGGACCACGATCATGCCGAACCACGCAGAGATCGGCGCTTTCTTTAAGACCAGCCAGATCCGTTCTGATCGGGTCCGACGCTTCCGTACGGCGCCAACTTCCGCAGCGGCCGAATATGTTTCAGGTGTTTCACTCATCTCGGGTGCAGCAATCTGGGGTTGGTGATGATGCCGATGATATCGGCAATCAGGTTCAGGATGATGTAAGTCGCGGCAAAGATCAGCGCGCAGCCCTGCACCACAGGAATGTCGCGCGATGTGACACTATCGACCATTAACTGACCTACGCCGGGGTAGACGAAAACCACCTCGACCACGACAACCCCCACCACCAGATAGGCGAGGTTGAAGGCGATCACGGTGGCGATCGGCGCCCATGCATTCGGCAGCGCGTGCTTGATGATGACTTCCCGTTGCGATGCGCCTTTGAGCCGCGCCATCTCGATATAGGGGCTGGCAAGCAGGTTAATGATTGCCGCCCGCGTCATCCGCATCATATGTGCGACGATCACCAAGGTGAGCGTCATCGCGGGGAGCGCAATCCTGTAGAGCCGTTCGCCGAGCGGTGTGCTGGCATCCACATTCGCGAGTGACGGAAAGACCGGCCAGAGCGAAGCGAGCAGGAGGATCAGGATATAGGCTACGAAAAATTCGGGCGTTGAAATCGTCGTCAGCGTGGCGGCGTTGACAGTCCGGTCGTAGGCGGAATTCCGGTAAAGTGCGGCCGTGACACCGAGGAATAGCGCCAGTGGCACCGCGACGATTGCGGTAACCGAGGCGAGGAACAGGGTATTCGATAGCCTCGGCGCAATCAGGTCGATCACCGGCCGCGAGCGGTCCACACCGGATGCATTGCGCCCGGAAAATGATGTCCCCAAATCGCCCTGTAGTACACCGGCAACCCACTCAACGTAGCGGATTGGCGCTGGCGTATCGAGACCCAGCTCCCGCCGGAATGCGGCGACGGTCTCTTCCGTTGCCGCCTGTCCGAGCACTGCCTGCCCGAAATCGCCCGGCAATAGCGACACTGCGCTAAAGATGATCGCCGATACGATGAATAATGTGATGAGCCCTAATCCAAGGCGTTTTAGCACTGTCGCAAGCACTGGATGCAAGCTGTCGTCCCCCTGTCGTCACCTGTTTTTATCTTGTTTCGCCCACTCTTGGGCGGCGGGTGTTCAGTCATAAGACAGAACCGATCCTGAGTTGTAAACCTTTTTGCCATGGTCCTTCGCCTCCCCGGATGGTGAATGCGCGACATTTCCCATGTCGAATTTGAGCAAAATGCTGGACCTGACGCGCGGAATCGGTTGGTATCTAGGGGAACCCTCATCGACTTCGGTCGAAACGGGGGAGCAAACAGGGAGAAAAATGTGAAAAAAGATATCTACCTCAAGAACAAAGCGTCACAACTGACCACCGGCCAGATCGACCGGCGTTCGTTTATCATGTCTTCGCTTGCCGCTGGCGTCACTCTGCCCGCAGCAATGTCGATGGCCGATATGGCGATGGCGCAAACGCCGAAGTCAGGCGGCCTGTTCCGTGCAGGTATGGCCTATGGTTCCACGACCGACAGCCTCGATCCGGCGACCTTTGAAAATGGCATGATGACCATGGTGGGTTACACCTACGGCAACACGCTGACAGAAATTGGTGCCGACGGCAGCCTCATTCCGGAACTTGCCGAAAGCTACGAGCCGTCAAACGGCGGCGCGACCTGGGCGTTCAACCTTCGCCGTGGTGTTGAATTCCACAACGGCAAGACCCTCGTCGCCGACGACGTTCTGGCGACCTATGCCTACCACATGGGCGAGGATTCGACCTCCGCTGCCAAGGGTCTGCTGACGGCTGTTACGGGCATTCGGAAAGAGGGCGACTATCAGGTCATTTTTGATCTCGATTCTCCAAATGCCGACTTCCCGTTCATTGTGTCTGACTACCACCTGCTGATCCTTCCCTCCGAAAACGGAGAGATTGACCCCAATGCGGGCATCGGCACAGGCGGTTATGTGATGTCTGAGTTCGATCCCGGCGTGCGTCTGCGCAGCAAGCGAAACCCCAATTACTTCAAAGAAGGCGCAGCGCATTTTGATGAACTGGAGCTGATCTCCATTATCGACGTTACTGCCCGTCAGAATGCTCTGATGAACGGTGACGTTGACACCATCAGCCGGATTGATCCGAAAACGGTGAACCTGCTGGCTCGCGCCCCGAACCTCGATATCCTCGAGACCACAGGCACGCTGCACTACACCTTCCCGATGCGGCTCGATACCGCGCCGTTCGATAACTACGATCTGCGGATGGCCCTGAAGCTGTCTCTGAAGCGTCAGGAATTGGTGGACAAAATCCTCCTCGGACACGGCGCGCTCGGAAACGACCACCCGATCTCCACGGCAAACCGATTCCATGCAAGCGACCTGCCGCAGCGTGAGTTCGATCCGGAGCTGGCTGCACATCACTACAAGAAGTCCGGCCACAGCGGTCCGATCCAGTTGTCCTCTTCGGATGCGGCATTTGCTGGCGCTGTTGACGCAGCCCAGCTCATCGCGGCTTCCGCTGCAGAGGCAGGGATCGACGTTGAAGTGGTCCGTGAACCTTCCGACGGCTACTGGTCTAACGTCTGGAACAAAAAAGGCTGGAGTGCCTGCTACTGGGGTGGTCGTCCGACAGAGGACTGGATGTTCGCATCCGCCTATGTCGAAGACACCGAGTGGAACGACACCGCATGGCGCAACACGGAAGCCGCCGATCAGTTCAACGCACTCGTCAAAGATGGCCGCTCCGAGCTGGACGACACCAAGCGTGCCGCGATCTACGCCGAATGTCAGCGTCTGATCAACGACGATGGCGGTGCCATCGTCGCGATGTTCGCCAACTACATCATGGGCCTCGGCAATGGCCTGACCCATGGCGAGAACGTTGCCGCGAACTGGGATCTTGACGGCCTGAAGGCGCATGAGCGCTGGTGGTTCTCGTAAGATCGACCCCATAACAAAGCAGCACCCGGCGGTTTTCGCCGGGTGTTTTTGTTTCAAAGCCTTGTTTTTGCAGACCGGCCGACCCCTAAGGGCGGCGCAGCGTATCCCCCAGGCTCAGCTTCGGAGAAATCTCGATCCGCTGCGGCTTCTGGCTCGCGCCTTCGGCGTTCTGCTCGGCAATGATCCGCGCCGCTGTCTCGCCGATCTCTCGGCGGCATGCATCCATCGTCGTCAGTTTGCGGGGGAGCCCGTCCAATAACTCCACACCGTTAAATCCTGCCAGCCCGATTTCACCCGGAATATCCGCACCTTTTTCCAAAAGATGCAGCAAGCCGCCCGCGCCGATCATATCGTTCGAGTAATAAAGGAAATCCAGATCAGGCGAGCGCTTCAGCATCGCCTCGGTCATTTCGCGACCCTTAGCCAGCGCGGACCCACCTGAGTAGAATTCCTGATCGACAATCTCGATCCCCGCCTTCGCAAGCGTTTGGGTGAACCCTTCAAACCGCTTCCGCGCGCGGTGGTCCAGCGGCATCTTGGTGCCCATGAAGCCGATCTTTCGGTAGCCCGCCGCGATGATTTCCTCAGCCATGATCCGTCCGGCACGCCGATGTGAAATGCCCACGCAGGAATCAATCGGCTCGCCGTCTATGTCCATGATCTCGACCACCGGAATTCCGGCCCGCGCGAGCATCGCACGCGAGGCTTCGGAATGCTCCAGTCCCGCGATGATCACGCCCGATGGCCGCCACGAGAGCATCTCGAAAAGTACCTTCTCTTCGCGCTCGGGTAGATAGTCCGTCACACCCACCACCGGCTGTAGCGGCGTATCGGCCAGCACGTCGCTGATGCCCGAAAGCACCTCAGGGAAAACCATGTTGCCCAGCGACGGAATGATCACGGCCACCAGATTGACCCGCTGCGATGCCAATGCTCCCGCGATCTTGTTCGGCACATAGCCCAGCTTTTTCGCTGCTTCCTGAACCTTTTGTCGGGTTGCTTCGCTCACGTCGCCTTTGTTGCGCAGAACACGGCTGACGGTCATTTCACTGACGCCGGATGCCTCAGACACATCTCTCAATGTCAGGGGGCGCTTATTGCTATTGGTCACGGAGGGCCGTTCCTCATCCATTTCTTTACCAACTGTTAGCGCCTGACGGGCGGCTTGTCCAAGCCTCTTGCGCCAAAACGTTGACCTCGGGCGCGGAACGGGGCATTCAGCCGTCAGCGGCTTCGTAGCTCAGGGGATAGAGCAACCGCCTCCTAAGCGGTAGGTCATAGGTTCGAATCCTATCGAGGCCGCCATTCCATTTCCGTTGTCGATTATGCGTCCTCATCCTGTGTTGATCGCTCCGATCCGGCGGCGAGGAGTTGCTGGACAACCGGATTTGGAAAGCGTCGCCGCAGCGTGATCGCATAGAATGTCTCTCGGATCAGCGGGTGTTCCTGCGCTTCAACGAGCCGCCCGTTGGCCAGTTCATCCTGCACCACCACGGGTGCCACCAGTGCCAATCCGATGTCCTCCCGCGCCAAAAGGCGCATCATGGCCATATCGTCCACCTCGGCCACAATCTGCGGCCGCACGGACAGGCGGCTGGCGAGTGCGTCGAACGCAGTGCGCACGGTGCTATCGACGGTTGGCAGGATAAACGGCTGCTCTTCCAGCAATGTTTTGAGCGGTGTTGCCGGATCAAGGCGTCGAGGCGTCCCGACAATGCTCACGGATTGTTCGGCCAACCTGTGTGTCACATAGGGGGTGAGACTGTCGCGTGGTGGTTCACGGTTCATCAAAACCAGATCTACATTGAGCGACTCAAGTCCTTCCAGCAGTTCCGTCGGGCTGCCGGACCGCAGGATCACCTCGACATCGGGCCGCGTCAGAACCGGCCTGAGAAACCCGATCTGGAAGTTGCGCGACAGCGTTGCGAGCGCCCCGACCCGAAGGGCCTGCCGCGTGCGTCCCGCTTCCTGCAATGTGGCGACAAGCTCCTGTCCCGTCGCAAAAATCGCATCTGCATGATCCAGTGCAATACGTCCTGCCTCGGTGAGGTGCAGTTGCCGTCCCCGGCGCTCGAACAAGGCGTGCCCCAACCGTTCCTCCAGCTGCTTGATCTGTACGGAAAGGGCGGATTGCGAGAGGTTTAGCCGCTCCGCCGTGCGCGTCAGGTTTCCGTCATGAGCGACGGCCCAAAAGTAGCGGAGATGATGATAGTTCAACGGCATATGTTCTATTTAATAGAACGAAAATTATTAAACAATGAATTTAACTTAATAAAGTTGCTGATTTATGTCCGTCCCGCCGGCACCACCGCCGCGCCAGAACAAGGACACCGCCAATGAGTCTTCTCCTCCTTCCACTCTTGGGCCCGCTTCTGCTTCTCGCCGTCGCCGTGATTGCCGCCCGTCGTCCCTCGGCGGCGCTCGCTCTGCGCTTGCCGCGTCTCGCGGAATGGGCCGCCCTTGCAGCGGTTCTTGTTTCGGCTGCTTCGGTCGCGGTCCTTGTCAGCGCTGGCAGCGGCACCTCGCCGCTGATCGGTGGGGCCGGCATCGGTTTTTCGGTTCGTCTGGATGCGGTGAGCGGGACAATGCTCGCGCTTGTCAGTCTCATCGGCTGGGTCGTGATGCGCTACTCCCGCACCTACATGGATGGCGAGCCGCGCCAGTTGTTCTTTGTCCAGTGGATGTCGGTTACCTTGGCGGCGGTTCTGCTTTTGGTCGTCGCGGGCAACCTTGTTCAGCTCATCCTGGCATGGCTCGGCACCAGCCTTTCCCTGAACAAGCTGCTCCTCTTCTATCCTAACCGCACGACTGCCCGCCGCGCTGCTCGGAAGAAGGCCGTTGTCGCCCGCGCCAGCGAGGCAGCCCTTCTGATTGCAGCCGCGCTTCTCGTGGCCGCCTATCAGACAACAGACATCGCCACGCTGCTCGCAGCTGCGCAGCCCGATCTTCTGACGATCCTTGCCGCCGCGTTCCTCGCGCTTGCCGCTGTCCTTGCCTCGGCGCAATTCCCGACACATGGCTGGCTGACCGAGGTGATGGAGGCTCCGACACCGGTTTCCGCCCTCCTCCACGCTGGCGTGATCAACGCGGGCGGCTTTCTCCTGATCCGCTTTGCCGATGTCATGCTTGCCGCTCCGGGCGTCATGGCGCTTCTGGTCATGCTCGGCGGGTTCACGGCGCTCTTTGGCGGGCTGGTGATGCTGACCCAGCCGGCTGCCAAGACCTCGCTGGCATGGTCCACCATTGCACAGATGGGCTTCATGGTCCTGCAATGCGGTCTGGCGCTCTTTCCTTTGGCGTTGCTGCATATCGTGGCGCACTCGCTCTATAAGGCCCATGCCTTCCTTAGCGCAGGCGAGGCGGTGCGCAGCGTTGCCGCAATCCGCCGCCCCGGTCCGGTCGCGGTGCCCAGCGGGCGCAATGTGCTTCAGGCCTTTGCTGCCGCCATCCTGATCTATGGTCTCCTCGGCGTTCTCTTCGGCTTTGACGGTAAATCGGTTCAGGCCATCGCGCTGGGTGTGATCCTGATCTTCGGCGTCGCCTATCTCCTTGCCCAGGGCTTCGCCGATGCCGCACCTGCCGCTTTGACGCGCCGCACGGTGATTTATGCCGGCGCGACGTCGATCAGCTACTTCCTGCTGCAAAAAGCAGCCAAGGCGCTTACCGCTGGAACGCTCCCCGCGACGCCCGCCCCCGGTCCACTCGAATGGGCGCTGATCCTGCTGGCGCTTTTCAGCTTTGGCATCGTCGCTGTCGCACAGGCGACCTTCCCCCTCTGGGCCTCGCATCCCGCCGCGCTGGGCATTCGGGTGCATCTCTCAAACGGCCTCTACGCCAATGCCATTTTCGACCGGCTTCTCGGCGGTTGGTCCAAACGGCCCTCAATCTAACGAAGGGAACCATCAGATGTTTATGAGACACGAAACCTTCCCCGCCGCTCTGCTGGAACTGGTCACAATCGCGAATGTCGCTGTGAAACAGATCCCGCCGCTATTTCCGCTCTCCTCCAGTGTTGCTGTCAATCCGTTCCTCGGGCAATCCGGCGAGCCGCTTGCAACGACCTCTGTGAGGCTTGCGCTGGTCGCTGGCACCCGTGCCACACCCGCCCGCAGCCATTGGGCCGCGCAAATCGAGAGCGGCGACATCAGCGATGATGACCTTCGTGCCGCGCTCGCTCAGGTGCGCGGTTCGTTTGACGAGAGCACGGTCGATGCCGTGAAGTCGGCAGCTCGTCACGATCGCACCGCTCCCGCCGCGCTCCCGACAATCGCGGAACTCGCCGCCGAGGTTTCCGGCATCGATTGGCCCTGTCTCATCGACGAGCGCATCGGCGCATGGGCCGCAAGCCATTTTGACGAGGGGCAGGCACTTTGGCAGCCATCTCGCACCGGCGGCGCCTATGTGTCCTGGCGCGAGTTCGCCTCTCGCGATCTGACCCCCGAAATTCAGGGTCTCAGCGGCTTTGGCGCGTTCGTGGCCAATACACCCCGCTCCCCATGGCGGGCGCTGGGCAACGCGACCGAAGCGCTCGGTATTTCGCCAGAGGCCGCTCCAATGGTATTTCACCGGCTGTTGTCCACCTTGGGCGGCTGGGCGCAATATGGACGTTATCTCCTGTGGCAGGCAGAGCTGGCCGGTGAGAACGAGACCACCGCAGCCGAGCTGCTGACAATCCGCATTCTTTATGAGGAAGCGCTCCACACACTCTATAAGGACAGTATCGCCACCCGCTGGGCCGAATGTGTCGACGCCTATGCCAAACCCGTCACACCCGATGCCGAAGACCTGACCGACACCGTGTTGCAAACAGCCGCTGAACATGCCGCTCAGCGCAGACTCGCCGTCCAGTTCGCCGCTCAGGAACCGGTCATCCGCCATCAGCGGGCAACCATTCAGGCTGCCTTCTGCATCGACGTCCGCTCCGAAGTGTTCCGTCGCGCGCTTGAGACCCAGGACCCCCGGATTGAAACCATCGGCTTTGCGGGCTTTTTCGGGCTCGCCACTCAGCACATGGCCGCCGGTTCCGATGTTACCGAAACTCGCGGCCCCGTGCTCCTGAATGCAGGTCTTACAACGCATGCCGAGGAACCCGCAGCCGCCGACAGAAACCGCCGTTTTACCGCTCGTGCAAAGCGCGCATGGGGCCGTTTCAAACTCGCGGCCGTTTCTTCCTTCGCCTTTGTCGAGGCGACCGGCCCCGTCTATGCGGGAAAGCTGGTGCGCGATGCCCTCGGCATTGCACATCATAAATCACACGCTGACCCCGCACCGCGCTTCAGCCCCGCGCTCGAACTTGCGCAGCGGGCAGAGATCGCGCGCACCGTCCTTAGCGCCATGTCGCTGACCAAGGACTTCGCGCGGATCGTCATGCTCACCGGCCACGGTGCAAATGTGACGAACAACCCGCATGAAAGTGGTCTGCATTGCGGGGCGTGTGGCGGTTATGCAGGTGATGTGAATGCCCGCCTTCTCGCCGGACTTCTCAATGACCCCTCGGTGCGCGATGCGCTTCGCTCTGACGGCATCGACATTCCGGCGGACACGCTGTTCCTGCCGGCCCTGCACGATACCACCACCGACCGCGTCACGCTTTATGAAGAAGACCAGCCCACTGGCGATTGGTCGGCGGAATTGAGCGCCCTTCGCGATTGGCTGGCGGAAGCCGGACGTCTTGCGCGGACTGAACGCGCCGTACGCCTGCCCCGCGCGACGGGCGAGGCCGATATCGCGCGCCGCGCGCTCGATTGGTCAGAGCTGCGCCCTGAATGGGGTCTTGCAGGCTGCCGTGCCTTTATTGCGGCCCCCCGGGCCCGCACGGCGGGCACCTCATTGAGTGGGCAGGCGTTTCTGCACTCGTATGACTGGCGTGCCGACGAAGGTTTCAGCGTGCTCGAGTTGATCATGACCGCGCCGGTCGTGGTCGCCAGCTGGATCAGCCTTCAGTATTACGGCTCGACAGTGGCCCCGTCTGCCTTTGGTGGCGGAAACAAGCTCCTCCACAACGTCGCAGGCGGCATTGGCGTCCTTGAGGGCAACGGCGGCTCCCTCCGCCCCGGATTGCCGTGGCAGTCCGTGCACGACGGCAATGGGTATCAGCACGACCCCCTGCGCCTGTCCGTTGTGATCGAAGCCCCGCGCGAGGCGATGTCGGAAATCCTTGCCCGTCACCGCGCGGTCGCCGATCTGTTCGACAACGGCTGGCTGCATCTCTTTGCCCTTGATGACAACGGCAAGATGGCTTGGCGCTATGATCGTGGCGACTGGCGCCCCGCATTCGACAACCAGCCGACACAGGTCGGGATCGCCGCCGAATAACAGGGGCCAGACACTCAGGACGGGGTGATCTTCAAGACCGCCCCGTCTTTCCCGATCGTCAGCGGCCCGCTCCAGTACTTGCGGATTTCTGCTGTCCAATGTGCATCGGTGAATTCGGGATCTCCGTCCGGCACCATATGAGTCAGCGCAAGGTGACCTACCTCTGCATCCCTCGCGACGCGCCCCACGTCCGCCGCCGCCGTATGGCTGCGCAGGATATGGGCGCGCAGCCGCTCGTCGCCATTGGTCATACGGCGCAATAGCGCCTCGACCCCATCCGGCAGCATTGCCTCGTGGATCAGCAGATCCGCGCCGCGGGAGAATTCGGCCATTTCCGGCATATAGGCTGTGTCACCCGAGATCACGATACTCTCTCCCCCATGCTCGAACCGCAGGGCGTAACTTTCCTGAAACGGCGGATGCACATTGCGCATGGCGCGGATTGTCAGCCCGTCCTCTTCGTAGATTGTGCCTTCAATGATCCGCGTCATCACTGCCAGCGGTGCCAGCGGAACGCGGCCTTCATCTTCGATCCGCAACAGGATGTCGCCTGCCATAGCCTGCAGGAACCCTCGCCAGTAATCCGGCAGGCCGCTCGGCCCCAGAACAGTCACCGGTTTCGTCATCCCCGCCACCCAGGCCGTGTGCAGCAAGGGGCCAAGCTCCAGATAATGGTCCGAATGCAAGTGGGTGATCAGGATAAGATCGATTTCCGTCAATGCCGTTCCGGCATCGCAGACCCCCCGTGCCGCGCCTAGCCCGGCGTCGACAAGGATCGTCTTGCCACCCATTCGGATCAGCGTGGAATTGGGCATATGAGACCCGGGCCGGATCGCCGGTCCGCCCTTGACCCCTAACAGGATCGCTTCGCTCATCGTCATCTCTCCCGAACCCGCCCCACACGGACAGAGAGTGCGCCTGTTCCACAAAAAAGGAAAGCCCCGCAGGGGGCGCGGGGCTTTCCGGAACAAAGTGATCTGGGTTTACTGAGGGGGAAGGATCACTTTGTCGATCACGTGGATCACGCCGTTCGATGCTTCGATATCGGCGGAAACGACATTCGCGTCGTTCACGGTCACGCCGTTCATCGTGCCAATGGTAATTTCCGCACCGTTCACGGTCGCGGCCATCATGCCGTCGGACAGATCGCCGGACATCACTTTGCCAGCGACAACATGGTAGGTCAGGATTGCGGCCAGCGCCTCGGGGTCGGCCAGCAGCCCTTCGACGGTGCCTTCCGGCAGCGCAGCAAACGCATCATCGGTCGGCGCGAAAACAGTGAACGGTCCGTCGCCCTTCAGCGTGTCGACAAGGCCTGCAGCCTCGACAGCGGCCACAAGCGTGGTGAAGCTACCGGCTTCAACGGCAGTATCGACGATGTCCATCGAATGACCGCCAGCAAAAGCTTGCGTTCCGAAGGCGGTCGCGGTGGTCAGGGCAAGGAAAGTTCTGCGTAGCATTTTATTCTCCCAATTTTGGTCGATGCCGTTTGTGACATCGAGAGGGATACTGTCCGAACGAGGGATTGGATGACCGGATATTTCCACGCTGACGCCCTTGACGCGACGCCCTTCGCCGCTAAGCCACGGCCTCATTCCGTTTCCACTCATATTCTCGTGAAACAGTGTGAGGGCGCGTGAGGAAAAGAGGGCCAGTTTTGGCGATCGGCGCGCGAAACGTTACAATCGCCAACATAGATGTGAGCCAAGGTGAATCGCTTTTCACCCCGTCATGCTCCATGTCAATTACGAGACAGAGAGGAGATTTCTTATGGCACACCGCTGGCGCAACACGCTCACCGCCGCTGACGTCACACCCGAGCCGATCTGGATGAACCGTCGCCAGTTGATTGCCGGCGGTGCTTCCGGCCTCGGCCTTGCGGCCCTGGCAGGGCGCGCGCAGGCGCAGTCCGCGCTGGAGCCCAATTCATGGGAAGAGATTACCACCTATAATAACTATTACGAGTTCGGCACCGGTAAGGATGATCCGGCTCGAAACGCGGGTGGCCTGCGCACCGATCCGTGGACCATCACCGTTGACGGCCTTGTCGACAATCCCGGCGAATACAGCCTTGCGGATCTGATTGGCGGCCTGACAACCGAAGAGCGTATCTACCGGTTCCGCTGCGTCGAGGCATGGTCGATGGTCGTGCCCTGGAACGGCATCGAACTGGCAGACATTCTTAACCGGATCGGCGTCAAGTCGGCTGCGCGTTATGTCGCCTTCGAAACAACTGTCCAACCCGATGTCATGGTCGGTGTGCGCCGACGCGTTCTCCCTTTCCCCTATGTCGAGGGCCTGCGGCTCGATGAGGCGATGCACCCGCTCACTCTGATGGCAACAGGTATATATGGCCGTGACATTCCCAATCAGAACGGTGCGCCGATCCGCTTGGTCGTTCCGTGGAAATACGGCTTCAAGTCGATCAAATCCATCGCGCGGATCAGCCTTGTCGCGGAGCAGCCGCCGGCCACATGGAACCGCGCTGCGCCGCATGAATACGGGTTCTATAGCAACGTCAATCCGACCGTGGACCATCCGCGCTGGAGCCAGGCTTCGGAGCGGCGCATTGGGGGCGGTCTCTTCGCGTCCCGCGAACCGACGTTGATGTTCAACGGATATGAAAGCGAGGTCGCCTCTCTCTACGAGGGGATGGACCTGACCAAATTCTTCTGAGGTATCATGGCTGTCACCCTGCAATCCGACATCACCTGCCCTGAATGTGGTGTGACCCGTCACGAAACGATGCCGGAGGATGCCTGCCAGTGGTTTTACGAATGTACCGGCTGCGGGGCCGTGCTTCGGCCAAAGCCTGGGGATTGCTGTGTCTACTGTTCTTACGGCACCATACCCTGTCCGCCGATCCAGCAAGGAGACAGCTGTTGCACGACTACCTGATCCAATCGGTAAACAGTGCCGCGCGGCGCGTTCCAATCTGGCCTTTCTATCTGGCGGGGGCAGGGTGGGCCGCGTGGCTTTTCTACCTCGCGGCGACAGGCGGGCTGGGTGTCGAGCCGATCGAGGCGCTGGAGCACCGCTATGGCAAGCTGGCACTACAGTTCTTTATCGCGGTTCTCGCAATCACCCCTCTGCGCCGCTTCCTCGGCCTCAATTTCCTCCGCTTCCGCCGGATGCTGGGCCTGATGACCTTCTTCTTTGTTCTGGCACATCTGTTGGTCTGGGCGCTCCTTGATGTGCAGAGCGTCGCGCGGGTCTGGGCGGATATCGTCAAGCGGCCCTATATAACTGTAGGCATGTCGGCCTTTGTTCTGCTGCTCCCTCTGGCTGTGACCTCCAACAATCTTTCGCTGCGCCGTCTTGGAGCGGCGGCATGGCGGCGGCTGCACCGCCTGACCTATCCCGCAGCAGTGCTGGGCGCGGTGCATTACATCTGGCTCGCAAAGGGCTTCCAGCTGGAGCCGATTCTCTACACGACCGCGATTCTGGTGCTTCTCGCACTTCGGATTCGCTTCCCCGTGCAGCGAGTCGCAGCCTGACCCGCTTCAGCTGCGCCTTCTGCGGCGCGGCATGGTAATTTTCTGCATCTGCGAAGCGCATCCGGCGCAATAAATGGGCTCAACACCCCATGATGAAAGGGAAATTCGCCGACCGACCGGTTTTTTTGCATTTTCTTTGTAAAAAGGTCTTGCGGGTTTTTTTTTGTAGTCCGTAGATAGCGCTTCACCGGCGGCGCTGAGGCGGCAAGCTTGAGGGATCGGCGGGGAACATCAGAGGTTGAGCGGGGCGGGCGCGCCGGAAGATTAGGGCGCATCGGTTTCGTTTTGTCTTTGGTTGCTTTTTGACATTGTTGTATATCTGAAGAGATATGTGGGCGGTTTGGTTCATTCGATGGATCAGACGTCTGTGTATCGCGCTCTTAGGCTTCGGCCGATGATGGAGTGTCAGCTTCACTGTTTGGCGGCTTTCGGTATCTTTTGGTACCTGAAGCACAACAAACAGAGAACTTTTGAT
>JAEPMR010000120.1 GCA_017643845.1 Marivivens sp.
GCTGACATCCCGGAGGATGGCGTGCCTGCCGGCCAGTTCCTCGAGGTGGTCTGCGATCGCCGATGCGACGGCCTGCTCGAATGCAGGCGCCGGAAGGCGCCATCCCGAGGCATCGATCGTGCCGGTCACGAGACGGTTGGAGACGTAATAGCGAAGTCGCCGATCATGGCGTTTCGTGTGCGTCGGCGTGAGCGGATCGCCCGTCTCGTCCCGGAACTTGCCGATCAGCGGCGCGGAAAGACCGACACTGGCCTTTGATCCGACGGAGGTGCGTGCTCCACGTCGGCGCGCGCTGGCGGATTGCAGCCTGGCCTGTACCCGATCCCAAAGCTCGTCGCCGATGATGGCCTTATGTGGGCCTGGCCAGACCTTGTCCCTGTGCCGGATGAGGCCGCGATAAACCGGATTGGTCAGAATCCGATAGATCTGCCCGCGGCTGAACACAGCGCCGCCCTGCCGGCGGCCACTGGCAAAGACCCGTCGCTTCGACCGGAGGCCGGCCTTTCGAGCGGCCTCGGCCGTCGCGTTCAGGCAGCCATGTTCGAGGTAGAACCCGAACAGCCTGCGCACCGTCTCGGCCTCGGTTTCGTTGACGACGAGTTCACGTCGGCTGGGGTCGGGATGCGGGTCATAGCCAAGCGGGGCCAGCCCGCCCATCCAGAGCGCCTTCTTCTTCGACGCCGCGATCTTGTCCCGGATCCGCTCGGCAGTGACCTCGCGCTCGAACTGAGCGAAGGAGAGCAGCACATTGAGCGTGAGGCGGCCCATGGATGAAGACGTGTTGAAGGCTTGCGTCACGGAGACAAAGGAGCAGCTGGCCGCCTCGAGCCGGTCCACCAGCCTGGCGAAGTCTGCAAGCGAGCGCGTCAGCCGATCGATCTTGTAGACAACAAACATGTCGATCCGGCCGCTATCGATATCGGCGAGCAGGCGCTGCAACGCCGGACGCTCCAGTGTGCCGCCCGAGAGACCGCCATCGTCGTAGCGGGCGGGTGACATCTTCCATCCTTCGTGGCGTTGACTGGCAATGTAAGCCGCGCAAGCCTCATGCTGCGCATCGAGCGAGTTGAAGTCCTGGTCGAGGCCCTCTTCGGAGGACTTTCGCGTATA
Source organism: Marivivens sp. (assembly GCA_017643845.1). Classification (GTDB taxonomy): domain Bacteria; phylum Pseudomonadota; class Alphaproteobacteria; order Rhodobacterales; family Rhodobacteraceae; genus JAEPMR01. Next base: position 1,111 of record JAEPMR010000120.1, read on the forward strand.
GATTGCGCAGCGGACCATGGACTTGGTCATGACCGGGCCTTGCCGTTCAGGCCGAAGAACCGGGGACCGGACCATTGCGCTCCGGTGATCTCTCGCGCGATGACCGAGAGCGACCGCCACGTCTGTCCCTTCCAGACGAAACCGCCATCTGTGACATCTACGACATGGGTCACGCCGTTCCATTCACGCAGCAGGCGTCCGCCTGACTTGAGGGCCGGCGTGGGTATTTTCGGTTTTGGGTCGTTCGCGGGGCGCGTGACCGCATTCGCCACGTGCCTTGGAAGGCCGCCGCATTCTTGAACCTGAAGTTCGTAGACGATGAACCGCCGCAGGAATGTCCGGCTGATCCCCTTCGGCGCGGGCATGCCGAAGGTGTCCGACCAGGCCGCGAGAAGGTCCTGTCAGAAGAACTTTCCTTGAGACCGGGCAGGACCCCGGCTAGCGTCCACCGATGACCAAACGCTCACCTTTCAAGTACTTCAAAACGTCTCCTGAGATCATCCGCTTGGCGGTGATGCTGTACATTCGCTTCCCGCTGTCGCTCCGCAACGTGGAGGACCTGCTGCACGAACGCGGTGTCGATGTCAGTCATGAAACAATACGGTACTGGTGGCACAGGTTCGGTCCGATGTTCGCCTCCGAGATCCGGAAACGTCGGATCTCGGGCATGCGATCCAGCCTGTGGCGATGGCACCTCGACGAGATGTTCGTGAAGATCAACGGAGAGATGCATTATTTGTGGCGCGCTGTTGATCACGAGGGTGAGGTGCTGGAGAGCTATGTCACAAAGTCCCGTGACAGGAAGGCTGCGTTAAAATTCTAAAAGAAAGCAATACGCAAGCACGGCCGTCCCGAGGCAATCGTGACTGACAAGCTCAGATCCTACGGTGCAGCGCTGAAGAATATTGGTGCCGCAGATCGGCAGGAGACCGGCCGGTGGCTGAACAACCGAGCCGAGAATTCACACCTACCCTTTCGAAGGCGAGAACGTGCGATGCTCCGCTTCAGGCGGATGCGAACGCTCCAGAAGTTCGCCGCCGTGCACGCCTCTGTTCTCAACCATTTCAATCTGGAGCGTCACCTCTACTCACGACAGAAATTCAAACTGAACCGCGCCGCCGCTCTCGCTGAGTGGCGGCTGCTTTGTTCCGCATAGGTTCGCGTGTTTGGGGGTAAACTGAGACGAGTTCGAATTTGTCTGCCAGCACCGCCACCATGTCCGTATAAATCCATGTTTTTATTGATTGAAAGAGAGAGCTGTGATTTGCGGATACAGCGGTGGATACAGTTATGGTTTTCCATGTGAAATTTAGGAAGCTCGGTAAGAAGCCGACCAAACCTTTCGATCTGACCGGATTCGCCGCGGCCCGTTACTTACGTTGCTTCGCCTGCAATCTCTGCATTACCGTCAAACGCTATAGGCGTCGCGACTAGACGTTAGCTCCCGATGTCTAGCTGGGCTTGGATATCGTACCGCACCTCCAACCCCCTTGGAGATCCTCTATCGTTAGTCAGCTTGGGTCGCGCGAACGACCCACTGCGCAGTTTGTTTAGGAGGACCCGTTTGCTGATTAATTGGTTCGATGCCATTAACCCTTATTGAGAAAACATTACGTCTCCCAACGACAAAATAGTGCTTTGGGCTACCGCCCACCGGCACCAGAAACCATCGTTCCGACGGAACCCAGGCCGATCATGCACTAACATTCAAACTGGACCACTCTGGTGGGGCTGATCAGACAACCAACGTGTCGCCGCTCTGGACACGTTCGAGCACGCGCGCAAGCACCGGACGCGCGCGATTACCGCCTGAGGCCTGCTCTTCAAAGATCTCAGCACAGCCCGCCGATTGCAGCGCCTCGGACTGGGGCAGGGTGGTCTGATCCTCTGTGGAAACACGGGCGTAGCCTATCAGGGGCATGAAATCGGGCCATTTGCAATTTAGGGTATCGCTAATAAATGACCGCTTGGTAACAAATGAGGTGTCGAGGGCTTATAGTCTCAAACCTCGTTTGGTGCCTGCTAAAAGGCAGCAAGCGTATGTTCCAATCCCCCCTCGATATGGGATTGAAGCGATCTTGCTGCGCCATCAATGTCTCTGGCGAGTGCAGCGTCAAACATGTCCTTATGTTCCTGAACGGCGACTTGGCCACGATTTGTCAGGACAAGCATCTGATAACGCAAGTACTTGTCGAAGAGGACAGCATGTAGCGATAGGAGATTTCGAGAACCACAGGCTTCAATCAATGCCAGGTGGAATTCCCAGTCGTAGCGCTTCCAGTCTTCCTTCTGGCTGTCATCGCCGGTCAGCATCTTCTGTTCCATCAGGTGCAGCTTGTGATGTGCCGCGACGAGGTTACCTTCCCAATCGGTGTCGCCCTTCGCGACCGACAGGCGTAAGGCATGGCATTCCAGCAGAACGCGCAGGTTCGCAATTTCGATCAGGTCGTCGCGCGAGACTGGTGTCACGAAGAATCCACGTTGATCTTGTGCATCGACAAAACCTTCACTCGCCAACCTGTTCAATGTCTCTCGCAAAGTTGACATTGACGCCTCGTAGCGTTGTCGCAGCCCCTCAAGCTTCAGCTTCGAACCTGGCGCCAAGTCTCCGAAGATGATGTCTCGCTTGATACGCTGGTACGTGGATGCACCCACAACGTTACGTGATT
>JAEPMR010000121.1 GCA_017643845.1 Marivivens sp.
GACACCTCTATCTGGAGGCCCTGTTGGCCCGAGTCCGCGATCGGCTTGCGCCGGATGCGGTCGCCTTGCTGGAAGCCTCGCTCGCCGATCCCGATGGCCCGACCGGCTTCAACACGATGAAGGGGGATGCAGGTCAGGCGACGCTCGAAAACATTCTTGGCGTGACCGCCAAACTCGCCTTTATCCAACGGCTTGCTCTTCCCCGAGATTTCCTATCGGTCACGGGCAAGGCATGGGTCGATCAGATCGTTCGCCGGGTTGCCGGCGAGAAAGCCTCGGAGATGCGCCGGCATGTACCGGCGCGCCAGCTCGGGCTCTATGCCGTTTATCTGATGGCGCGGGAAGCTCAGCTTACGGATGCGATGGTCGACCTGCTGATCGAGACGGTCCATAAGATCGGATCGCGCTCGAAACGCAAGGTGGTGGGCGATATCGCGAAAGACATCGAGCGGGTCTATGGCAAGGAGCGACTCCTGGTCGAGATTGCCAGCGCTTCGATCGACGATCCATCCGGGCGCATCTGCGATGTCATTTTCCCAATCGCCGGCAAGGACAAACTGGCGGCGATCATCAAGGAAAGCCAGGCAAAGGGCGCCTTGGATCGGCGGATCTACAAGGTGATGCGGAGGTCATGGGCCAATCATTATCGCCGTATGCTGCCAAGCCTGCTTTCGGCACTGGAGTTCCGGTCGAACAACGCCGTGTGGCGTCCGGTGCTGGCGGCCCTGGACTGGATCAGAAGCAAAGTGGATGATGGATGCCGCTACGTGCCGCCGCACGCAGTGCCGGTCGACGAGGTCATTCCGGCGAGATGGCGCAGTTCCGTCATTGATGAAGAGGGGCGCGTAAACCGGATCAGTTATGAGCTTTGTGTCCTCGCGCAACTGCGCGATCGCATCCGTTCTAAGGAAATCTGGGTTGTCGGGGCGGACCGATACCGCAATCCCGATGACGATCTTCCCAAGGACTTCGATGCGCGGCGAGAAGCATATTACACAGGATTGAACCTGACGGCGGATGCGCGTGCATTTTCAAGCGCCATCCGGGAAGAGCTTGCTCAGGAACTGTTGCTCCTCAATGCCAATATTCCCCGGAACGACAAGGTTCGGCTGCTGTGGCGCGGCGAGAACCGTATATCTCTCACCCCGTTCAAACCCTTGCCCGAACCCAGGGGTCTCGCCTCGATCAAGACCGAGATCGGCCAACGCTGGCCGATGACCGGGCTGCTCGACGTACTGAAGGAGGCTGCCCTTGATACGGGACTTCTCGAAGCGTTCGAAACATCGGCCTCGCGTGTTGCACTGCCGAAAACCGCGCTGGATCAACGTCTCCTGCTATGCCTCTACGGCCTGGGAACGAATGCCGGGCTCAAGCGGATCGCCGGCGCCACCCCCGATGTCAGCTATGAAGAGCTGCTGCATGTCCATCGCCGCTTCGTTCATGCCGCGGCGCTCAAGGAGGCGTGTGCCAGGGTTGCGAATGCGACCCTGGCAATCCGCAATGCTGCAGTCTGGGGGGACGCCGGCACGGCCTGTGCGTCAGATTCCACAAAGTTCGGAGCCTGGGATCGCAACCTGATGACGGAATGGCATGCGCGTTATGGTGGACGGGGCGTCATGATCTACTGGCATGTCGAACGACGCGCGACATGCGTCTATTCCCAGCTCAAGCGCTGCTCTTCCTCCGAGGTCGCCTCCATGATCGAGGGCGTGCTGCGCCATTGCACCGACATGGAAATCCAGCGACAATATGTTGATAGTCATGGCCAAAGCGCGGTTGGCTTTGCATTTTGCCGGCTTCTCGGATTTGAGCTTGCACCCCGCCTGAAAGCGATCGCTCGCCAGAAGCTGGCTCTTCCCGATGTCGGCATGCGAACGCGGCTTCCCCACTTGCAGCCGATCCTCTCCAGTCCGATCAACTGGGATGAGATCGAGCAGCAATATGACGAGATGGTCAAATATGCAGCCGCGATGCAGACAAAAACCGCCGACCCGGAGGCGATCCTGCGCCGGTTTAGCCGCTCCGAGGTGATGCACCCGACCTACAAGGCGTTGAGTGAGCTGGGCCGCGCGGTCAAGACGATCTTCCTGTGCCGGTATCTGCGCGAGGAGTCCTTCCGCCGCGAAATTCATGAAGGCCTGAATGTCGTTGAAAACTGGAACAGTGCCAATGGGTTCGTTTTCTTCGGCAAGGGCGGCGAGATCGCCACTAACCGCATCGATGAGCAGCAGCTCTCGGTCCTGGCGCTACATTTGCTGCAAGCGTCGCTTGTCTATGTGAACACCCGAATGCTTCAGAGCGTGCTGGTGGAACCGAAATGGACGGGCCGGATGACGCCGGATGATTATCGCGGCCTCACACCGCTGATTTACAGCCACGTCAATCCTTATGGCCGCTTCGACCTCGATCTGAATAGCCGGATCGATTTTGGGCGGCTTGCTGCCTGACCGGGGCCTTTCCGCTCGCACCATTTGGGTGCACCCGAACGTGACGATCGGAAGTGACATATACGACATGTCACAAAAGGGTGGTTCCGTCACCAATGTTACTGTACGAGGGCAAAGCCACCCTAATGTGACGGATTTGCCCATGACCCGCGTCGGCTACGCCCGCGTCAGCACCATCGACCAGGATCTCGACATCCAGGTTGCCCGGTTGAAGGCAGCGGGCTGTGAAATCCTCCGCTCCGAAACAGGCTCGGGCGCATCGCGCACTGGACGCACGGAGCTTGAGACGATCATGCAGTTCCTGCGCGCCGATGACGAACTCGTCGTCCTGCGTCTCGATCGGCTCGGTCGCTCCACACGCGATGTTCTCAATCTGGTTCATGAACTCGACCAGAAGGGAGCCTCATTGCGGGTGCTTGAGCCGGAGGTGACGACGGCCGGAAGCATGGGGCGGATGGTGATCACCATTCTGGGCATGGTCGCGGACATGGAACTGACGTTCATCAAGGACCGGCAGCGCGCCGGGATCGAGGCGGCGCGCGCCGAAGGCGTCTACAAAGGCCGGAAGAAAAACATCGATGACGATGAAATCCGACGCCGGATCACCGCCGGCGCGAGCAAGGCCAGCGTCGCGCGCGACCTCAAGATCTCAAGAATGACCGTCTATCGGGCGCTTGACGTCATTCCTTCAAGGATCGGGCTGCCGGAAAAGCCGCCTTCTGTCACCATCGCCCTGCATCTGACCATCGAGAACTTCAACAAGCATGGTCGTGGCAGAAAGCCCGCTCGCGAGCGCATTGAGGCGATGCTGGAGCGGGATTACCAGATGCAAAAGACCGGGAACTGCGATTACACGCTGACCGTCGCCTATGATCAGGGTGCCGATGGCGTCAGCCTCGATGATGAGATCGCATCTCTCCAGACAGAGATGTTCAACATCGCAGAGAGCTACAGGTGCTCGATCGAGACCGATGTTTACGAGATTGGAGGACAAGAGCGAGCCTGGTAGATCGCCATGTTCAATCTTTGTTCTTCAACATGGCCAAAATCGCAGCTTCGGGCCGACTGGGCCTTCTACCTGGGCGGGCCGGGCGAAGCCGGCGGAGCGGTCAACGCCCATTATGGTCGCGACCCAGTGGTCAAGATCTACACCACCATCACCGACCGCTACGCGCCGCTGCACCAGACGGTGATCGCCGGCACGGCAGGAGAAGCCATCCATGCGCTCGATGGGCTCCTCGGCCATGACAGCAACGCCGATCTGACCGCGCTGCACGTCGATGGAGGCGGCGTTTCCGACATCGTGTTCGCAACGATGCATCTCCTCGG
>JAEPMR010000122.1:0-1558 GCA_017643845.1 Marivivens sp.
ACGAGATCGCCGGGGGTGCGGATCATTTGCCATGACACAAGCACCGACTGGTCGTAGCGCCCCGACCATTCAAAGGCGTAAAGCGCGACGGGGTCGGGGGTGGCGAAGAAGGCCGCCTGAACCTCGGGCGCGAGGAGGGCGGAGGCGAGACCGTTGCGCTGGAGGCGGTCCTCTGCGGCATCCACCGAGGAGGAGACATCGAGGGCCAGCACAAGGGCGAGGCGGCAGGCGCTGGCCTGCGCGCCCCAGAGCATCAGGGCGGCTGCGAGACAGGCCCTGATCATCCCTTACCAGTGGCCGGTATTGCCCATCGAGGCCCATGGTTCCTGCGGGGGCAGGTCTGCGCCACGCTGGAGAAGCTCGATGGAGACGTTATCGGGCGAGCGGACAAACGCCATATGGCCGTCGCGCGGCGGGCGGTTGATGGTGATGCCTGCGTCCATCAGTTTTTGGCATAGGGCGTAGATGTCATCGACCTCATAGGCGAGGTGGCCGAAATGGCGGCTGTCGGAGGGGAGGCCGTCGTCGCCGTCCCAGTTATAGGTCAGTTCGACGGGGCATTCCTCTTGGCCCTCTGGAGCAAGGAAAACGAGGGTGAAACGGCCGCCTTCGCTTTCGTGGCGGCGGGTCTCTTTGAGGCCGAGCATTTCGTAGAAGGCGATGGATTTATCGAGGTCTTTGACGCGGACCATGGTGTGCAAGTAGCGGATCGTCACGGGGTGGCTCCTGTTGCTGTGATTTGACAGGAGACTAGCATGGCAGCGGCGAAGGGCCAGCCCATGTGATGCGGGACGCGTTAGAAACTGGAGCGGAAGGTCAGGCCGGTGGAGAGGGTGCGGGAAGTGTAGCGGTTCACCGTCGAGTCCGTGCGTGACGCCTGGACATTCAACACCGGTTTGAAACCGTAGAGTTCCAGATTTGGCAGCTCGATATTGGCGCTGATCCCTGTGGTGCGGTCGCGGCGGGCATCGGGTGTGATGCTCGCCTCGTAGGAGCGTCGTTCATGCGTGAGGCTGAGCCCAAGGTCCGCGTCGGCCAGTAGATCGGGAAGGGTCAGTGACAGTCCGATCCGGCCGCCGGTGTAGGCTCGGGTGGCCGTTTCAGATGCAGTGTTGAGCCGCGCGGCGGTGACACCGAGGCCAATCCCGTTTTCCAGAGTGCGGGAGAGGCTGCTTTGCAGTGCAGTGGTGCGGGTCGTGTCGCCTGCGCTGGCGTAGCTGGTCCAATCAGCGTCAGCCAGCAGGGTCAGGGTCGTCGCTGGATCCAGCCTGAACGGGCGGCTGAGCGTCAGGCCACGGCTGGTGGTATAGACCTCGCCGCCGAACCAGCGCCGCCCAAGCGTGCCGTGTAGCGTGAAGGGAGTTTCCGAGCCGTCAGGTAGCCATTCCTGCTTGAGCCCGATTTGAGCGGAGCCTCGATTGAATTCGCTTGCGCGCATGTCGGGTACGCGGGCGGCAGCGGACGGGGTGAAGAAATAGGCCTGATACGCGCCGCCAAAGGTGAGGTGGAACCGGCTGGAAGGAGTTTCTGCAAGTCGGTAGTCAAGGTCGATCTGGCC
>JAEPMR010000122.1:1568-3605 GCA_017643845.1 Marivivens sp.
TGGCCGGACAGTTCCCAGCCGGCGAGCGCCTTGGCGTCTTCGCTCAGGCGGAATTCCAGAGGCACGCCGAAGAGGTAGAATGTTTGCGTATCCTCGGAGCTGCCGCCGTTGATGTTGCTTGAGGGGCGCAGGCCGCCGGAGAGCTGGAAGCGCAGCGGGTTGCGGGCGCGGAGGAAGCGGTAATCCTCGGCGGCGGAGCGGCGGGCGGCCTCGCCGGGCGCATCCTGAAAGGCGCGGCGGAGCCAGAGTTGGGCGGTGGTGTCGCGCCCTTCGAGCGAGAGGGCGAGGGCGGCGAGGCGGGCGGCGCGGAAGCGGGTGTCAGGCGTGGTGGCAAGCGGCCAGGCGCGGGCGGCGAGGGCGCGGGCGGTTGCGGGATCATCCAGCGCGATGGCGGCTTCGGCGCCAATGAGGAGTGCTGCGAGATCGGTGCTGTCCCGCTGCAGAAGCGCGCGGGCAAAGCGCAGAGCCTGCGCTGCGTTGCCCTGTTCGAGAAGCGTGACCGCTGCGGCACGCATTTCCTGTGGGGAAAGTGCGACGGGCGCGGATTGCGTGGAGGCCGGCCCAGAGAGGGCCAGCGCCAGAACAGCGGCGAGGAGGAATCGGACAAGGCTCATGGGCCGGAGTAAACCGGATTAGCGGTAGACAATAAACCCGCCGGTTTCCTGCGCCGGTTTGTCGGTGCGCGGATCAACCGAGTCGATAACAATGATGCCGACGATTTCGCCGCCATCTGCGGGATCATTCAGATCTCCTGCCATGACAGCATAGTATTCGCCCGTTTCGTAAACGACTGTTTTGAGTGAGTAAGGATCGTAGCGGGAATTCTCCACCAATCCGAACATTTCGCCGTCTTCGTTGAAGTTATCGACGCCTTCACGAATAACGAAAGGAAGGTCCGGATATGGTAGCTGATCATCCGGTGACTCATAGTAGTTTCCCAAAGGCACAGCTGCTCCATTGGCATCGTATACAGTCCGATTATAGAGAAGACCTCTGACAGTGTTGTTGGCATCAAAGTCGTCAAAGTCGATGGCAATTTCGACGTCCGCTTCGGTGAATTCTAACCCCGAAACACCGTTGAAAATCCTGATTCCAGCGTATTTCCCTTCAAACCCTGCCTGGCCGGTAGTATTCTCGGGGGGGAGCGAAACTCCGCCATCGCGCATGTAAACAAAGCCACCGAAACCGAAATCTGAGTAACCACCAGTGCGCACGATGGCGAAACGAGAACGGGGAACGACATTGCCGTCATCATCCAGCGCGGTATTTGTGCTTTCAGCATAGATCGCGCGATACGGAACAATCTGTCTGATTGTATCACCGGTCAGATAGTCAGCGACCGTTATTTCGGCATCATAGACATTGAATTCGCCATCGGCGAGAGATGGCACATTAGTTCCGCGCTGATAGGTATTCTCGCCATCAAAGGCGAGGTTGTTCACATAGAAAGTATCATCTGAGGAATTGTAGCGGATATCACGGGCGTAGCCGCCTCCATTACCGTCGCGTGCCTCGTAACGTTGTATCCTCCCTGTCGGCGTCGGAGCTTCCTCGGCGGGGGGGAGTTCCTCGGCGAAGGAGCCTTCGTCGGGGGCGTTGATCCATGGGGCGTTCTCGCCATCGAAAAACGGCTGCGTTCCGTTACACGCGCCAAGGAGCGCCAGAGCCGCGACGGCTGAGAGAGAACGTTTCATGTTGGGCCTGCAAGAATTTCTCAAAAGTTATTATTCACAATCCTTTAGGGTAGGTCTGCTGTCAATGGTGGTTGGGGATAACTCGGAGATTGTGTTGCAAATGCCTCAGAAGAATCCCGTCATATAGAGGTTCCGGCGCGGCGTTCCGCAATATATAGTTGCAGGCGACTCGCATTGGAAGGAGACCGTCATGCCGATCACCCCCGAACAGGACGCAGAGATCGCGGAGTTGCGGTCTGCGCCGAAAATGACCTATCGCGCGGTGTCAGAGGGGATGGAGGCGCATCTTTATAAGGTGAACCCCGTGCTGGACCACGGCTTTGTGCGCGTGATCGACTATATG
>JAEPMR010000123.1 GCA_017643845.1 Marivivens sp.
CCGGTGACCACAAGAGACTATGACCTTCGGACAGATGCGATTGCAGGAGCACCTGCCGGTCAGGTGTCGCGACAGAGGCGAACGTACCACCCGCGCGCGTCAGGCCAAACGCCGCAAGGCCCGAGGCCGGCGCAGCCGGCGCGGTGGTTTGGGACGCAAGCTCCAGCGGCTGCGGAAAGCGACCCCGCGCGGTGGTGGCGTCAAAGCTGAGGCCGGTGGCAAATTGCAGGCCGTCGGCGCTCAGTTTGATGGCGAAGTCATCGCTACCGGCCGTGCCCATTTCGGCGCGACCACTCCAGCCGGTCTGAAACAGAAGGCTGGCGGTATCGCTGGGGCTGGCCTTGTTCAGCTTCAACTGATGACCCGCGCCCGCGTGGGTGAGCAGTGTCGCCTCGGACGCGACGGCGAAAAGATTGACGGCATCAGGCTGGGTGCCGATGCCGAGGGTTGCGATCATGTCGGGGATCTGGGTGGTGACAGGCATCCAGTCCGTCCCATCGAAGGCATGCAGCGCTTCGGTGGTCTGATCCCAGAGTCGCCAACCTGCGCGCGGCACGAGAAACCACCAAGCGCCGCCTTCGTGAATGGCGATGTGACCCTCCTGCCCTGCCCATTCTCCGGTGGCGGGGGCGGCGACAGCGTAACGAGAAGTCTCAGCAGGAGAGGCGGGAGGCGCTGTCTCGGACATCGACACGACAGAAAGCTGGGTAAGCAGGTCGAGATGGCGGATCGCCTCGTTATGGGTGACGTGCTTTTGCGCCTGTGCGGGCAGGATATAGGGCAGTGAAAGATGGGGAGAGAGGTCTGACATGGAAACTCCGAACAAATGGTTGATCGGAAGGACCGTCGCCGCGCGCGCCTGAGGAAAGCCCTAGCCCACCGTGCGGAGGGCCACGCAACGCCCATACGAAAACGGCGCCCTGCATGGGGCGCCGTCAAACTGATACGGGCGAGTCAGATTACCCGTTCTCTCGGGCGATCCAGACCTGCCACGGGCCGAGGTGGAGCTGACCGTCCGCAGAGATCTGGGCGCTGCCCAGTTCCGCGCCGATGGTTTCCCACTTGCCCTCCGGGGCAGGGAAATCAGACGGGGTGTCAGACACATTGAACGCGCAGAACAGGCGTTCGCCGTCAAGCTCGCGCGTGAAATGGATCACATCGCCATCGGCGCTGAGGCCGGTGTGATCGCCCTTGGTCAATGCGGGATGCGCACGGCGGAAGGCGAGAACGCGGCGGTAGTGATGCAGAAGAGCAGCGGGATCTTTTTCCTGCGCGGCCACGGAAAGTGAGAGGTGCTCGGAAGGGACCGGCAACCACGGGCGGACGTCGGAGAAGCCGCCATTCTGGTTGTCCGGCGTCCAGACCATCGGCGTGCGGCAGCCGTCGCGCCCTTTGAATTCGGGCCAAAATTCGATGCCGTAGGGATCCTGTAGATCCTCGAAGGCGACATCAGCCTCGGGCAGGCCGAGCTCTTCGCCCTGATAGATACATGCCGAGCCGCGCAAGGACATCATCAGCGTCACAAACATCCGCTGGGCGGCTGGCGACAGGTTCCAGCGCGAGACATGTCGCACGCAGTCATGATTGGAGAAGGCCCAGCAGGCCCAGCCTTCGGCGGCAACGGCATCAAGGCGCTCCAGAACCTCGACGATGCGCTGTGAAGTGGGCGGGACGGCGGCGAGGAATTCAAAGGCGTAGCACATCTGCATGAGATCGTCGCCACGGGTGTATTCGCCCAAAAGCTCCAACCCGTGCTGGGCGTCCCCGACCTCGCCCACGGCGGCTGCGCCGTAGGGCTGCATCACGGCGCGGAGCCTGCGCAGTAAATCGAGGTTTTCCGGCCGGTTCCGGTCGTATTTGTGGATCTGGTGGTTATAGGGGTTCACGCTCGGCGCGATGTTGGAATTGCGCAGTTCCGGCGCGAGCGGCGGGTTGTCGCGCAACTCGCTGTCGTGGAAATAGAAATTGATCGTGTCGAGGCGGAAGCCATCGGTGCCGCGATCCAGCCAGAATCGGGCAACATCGAGCATGGTGTCCTGCACGTCCGGCTCGTGGAAATTGAGGTCGGGCTGCGAGGTGAGGAAATTGTGCAGGTAATACTGCTCGCGCCGCGCGTCCCACTGCCAAGCGGAGCCGCCGAAGATCGACAGCCAGTTGTTCGGCGGGGTGCCGTCGGGCTTGGGGTCGGCCCAGACATACCAGTTAGCGCGGTCATTGGTGCGGTTTGCGCGGCTCTCAACGAACCAGGGATGCTGGTCCGAGGTGTGGCTGAGAACGAGATCGATCATTACCCGCACACCCAGGGCGTGGGCCGTTTCAATCACCGCGTCGAAATCGGCAAGCGTTCCGAACATCGGGTCAACGTCGCAGTAATCGCTGACGTCATAGCCGAAGTCTTTCATCGGGGAGGTGAAGAACGGAGAAATCCAGATCGCATCGACGCCAAGGCTGGCAATGTAGGGGAGCCGCTCGACGATGCCACGCAGGTCGCCGATGCCGTCGCCGTTGCTATCCTGATAGGAGCGCGGATAGATCTGGTAGATGACCGCGCCGCGCCACCAATCGGGGTCGAAGGCTAGGCCGGTTTGCGGAAGTTGGGACGCAGCTTCGCCCATGGCAATCTCCTTGAATGGTAGGCGGGATTTCGGCGAAGTGCAGCCAATTCGCGCTACCGAAACGTTTCGGGTTGCGCAGTGTAAACGGCGAATCGGTGGTTCAGGTCAACAGAAATCTCGCGAAAAGCCGCTATTGCCCAGCATATTTCGCGATTGGCAGGCGACCCAATAGACGGACCTAACGCTTGTACGGATTTTTGGGACTGCGGTCTGCGGAGAGGCTGTCCTGCCGTTGATTGACCAAATCCTCGATCGCGTCGGCGAGGTGGATTTTGTCGATATGGTGGTCGCCACGGGCCACGCGGATGCGGTGCGCGGCGATCATCACATCGGCATGGCGGCAGCCCTCGGGCGGCTCGAAACGGTAGCTGGCGAGTTCGATCAGAAGGCCGAGCGGGTCCCGGAAATAGATCGAGTCCATGAAACCGCGATCTTTAGGGCCGGTGAAGGCGATGCCGCGTGCCTTGAGCCGATCTGCCGCCTGCCAGAAGGTCGCCTGCGAGACGTTGAACGCAACGTGATGCACCGCGCCTTGGGTGGCGGGGGTTTTGGTGCTGTCGGGGGTGCGGCTCTCGTTGGTGAAGATGGTGATCAGGCGGCCATCGCCCGGATCGAAGTAGAGATGGCCTTCGTCGGGGTTATCGAGGTTGGGCTGATCGAAGATGAAAGGCATGCCGAGCACGCCCTCCCAGAAATCAATCGAGGTTTGCCGGTCGGCACCGACGAGGGTGATGTGATGCACGCCTTGGGTTTGCAGTTTGCGCATGTCGTCGCTCATCGGTGTTCTCCTATTTAAGCCCTCGTCCAGCTTAGCAGATCGCGGTGG
>JAEPMR010000124.1 GCA_017643845.1 Marivivens sp.
CAATCGTAGATAACGTTCGTCTGATTTGGTGTTGTCGCGACTAAGAGCCGAGTCGAGGATTGGCGACACGATCAGATGAGCGCCCTGTAAATGGGCAATTCTTTCTAGTTCGGACAATTTCTGTGCAGTATGGTAGGCGCCAACCTCTCCGCTCTTGCCTTCCCGCCGCCTTAGCGACACTCCGTGAGCATGCAGAACGCACTCCGTATCGTCGTTGTTGAACAGGATCATGATCGCGCCATTGCTATTGTGGATGCGCTCAAGGACGCTTGTGAGTGCGACGTCTTCGTCATTGCCAACGCCGATAGCCTTGCCCGTCAGATCGCGGGGTTCCAGCCGGATATTGTGTTGATTGATATCGACAATCCCACGCGCGACATGATGGAGGAAATGACACTTGCCTCCGGTCCATTGGAGCGGCCCGTCGCCATGTTCGTTTCTGCCGGTGCTGGAGGTCTTGCCCATGCGGCTATTGAGGCAGGGGTATCCGCCTATGTCGTTGACGGTCTGGAGCCCAAGCGCGTGAAGTCGGTGATAGATACGGCGATCGCGCGGTTCTCCGTGGTGCGCCAGATGCGCGAAGAGCTGGCAGAGACGCGCCGTGCTCTTGAAGAACGCAAGGTGATTGACCGTGCCAAAGGCATGCTGATGAAGGCGAAAGGGATTGATGAGGAGGCCGCCTACGCGCTGCTGCGTAGGACCGCCATGGATCAGGGGCGCCGCGTTGCTGATGTTGCGGAGGCGCTCGTCACCGCTGCGGGACTTTTGGGATGAAACCGGTCGAAATCTCTGTAGCCTATATGCCGCTTGTCGATGCCGCGCCATTGATTATCGCGCAGGAAATGGGGTTCGCGCAGTCCGAGGGGATTGCGCTGAACCTAATTGCCGCGCCGTCATGGTCATCTGTGCGGGATATGCTGGCCTTCGGGCGTGTCGACGCGGCACATCTATTATCGCCCGTGCCGCTCGCTACGGCGATGGGTTTGGGTGGGGTTGCAACACAGATTTCCGCCGTATCGGTGCTATCTGTGAATGGCAATGTCATCGGTGTGGGCGATGCGCTTGAGGCAAAACTGCGCGATGCAGGCTTTGCTTTCGACTTTTCGGATCCAGTTGCCGCGTCAGCAGCATTGGCCGAAGTGAGCGACAGGCCACTGACCTTTGGTGTGCCCTTTCCATTTTCAATGCATGTCGCGCTGTTGCGGTATTGGGCAGAAGGCACCACATTGGGGCGGGATGGTATTCGGATTCGCACTGTGCCTCCTCCTCTTATGGCCAATGCACTGGCTGCGGGCGATGTGGATGCCTTTTGTGTGGGCGAACCATGGGGGTCGGTTGCCGTTGAATACGGGACTGGCGCTTTGATCCTGCCTGGGCACGCGATCTGGTCGTTTGCCCCTGAGAAGGTTCTCTCGGTCCGAACCGAATGGGCAGAAACAGAGCCTGACCTTCTTGGGCGCCTGATGCGTGCAGTCTGGCGTGCGGGGCGCTGGCTCGGCAATCCGGATGTTCGCGCTACGGCGAGTGACCTCTTGTCCCGCAAGGCATATCTTGATGTCTCGGGCGAGTTAATTGACCGCGCATTGTCGGGGCATCTGACAATCTCCAGCAGGGGTGAGCTCAGACATGTGCCGAATTTCCTCGAGTTCCACGCGGGTGCGGCGACCTTCCCCTGGCGCAGTCAGGCGAAATGGATCGCGTACCGGCTGTTCGAAGAGCATGGCGGGCGGCGCCTGACGGATGAAGAAATCGCCAAGGTGTTTCGAACGGACTTGCACCGCCGCCATCTGGCGCAGATCGGTCTGGATCTGCCTGGAGCTTCATCCAAGGTCGAGGGAGCGATTCTGTCACCTACGTCCGTGGCATCCGCCGCAGGAAGCATCACACTTGCGACTGATCGTTTCTTTGATGGCCAAATTTTTGATCCCAGCACAATCTGAGCGCCTCATTTTTCATCAGGTCGGCCACTGAAATACGGGAAGCTTTGCAACCGCAGAGAAAACAGTAGGCATAAATGCCGCATTGCGGCATGCTAAGCTTGTCCACAATGGCGTGGGCCTCTCCGAATTTCTTCCCAATGATTGGGAAATCCATGAGCAAGGTCGCTCACTTTTCGTCGGTCCTCCCCCGGCGGCAAGTGATCGGCCTTTTTCTTTACTCATCCGGTTTCCCCGCGATCACCGGACAAGCACTGGGACAAAAAATGCGTAACCTCCTTCTTTCACTCGCGGCCACAACGGCCCTGGCGTCGCCCGCCTTCGCCGAGCTTCTAGATCTCGAAAAGGACGAACTGACCTTCGGCTTCATCAAGCTGACCGATATGGCACCGCTCGCAGTGGCTTATGAGAACGGCTATTTCCTTGATGAGGGGCTTTTCGTGACGCTTGAGGCACAGGCTAACTGGAAGGTTCTGCTCGATGGTGTCATCGACGGTCAAATCGACGGCGCACATATGCTGGCAGGTCAGCCGCTGGCCGCAACTATCGGCTACGGCACCGAGGCGCACATTGTGACCCCCTTCTCAATGGACCTGAACGGCAACGGCATCACCGTTTCCAACGAGGTCTGGGAAATGATGCGTCCCCACATCCCTTCGATGGATGACGGTCGCCCACAGCATCCGATCTCTGCCGAAGCTCTGGTCCCTGTGATCGAAGAGTTCAACGCGCAAGGCCGCCCCTTTAACATGGGCATGGTCTTCCCTGTGTCGACACATAACTACGAGCTGCGCTACTGGCTGGCCGCTGGTGGGATTGAGCCGGGCTATTACAGCCCTGAAAACATCTCTGGCCAGATCGGTGCCGAGGCCTTCCTTTCCGTGACGCCTCCACCGCAGATGCCTTCCACGATGGAAGCCGGCACAATCGACGGATATTGTGTAGGTGAGCCCTGGAACCAGCAGGCAGTGTTCAAAGGCATCGGTGTGCCGGTGATCACCGACTATGAACTCTGGAAGAACAACCCTGAAAAGGTCTTCGGCCTGACCGCCGACTTCGTCGAAGAAAACCCCAACACCACCAAAGCCGTTGTCCGCGCACTGATCCGCGCCGCCATGTGGCTGGATGAAAACGACAACGCCAATCGCGAAGCCGCGGTCGAGAT
>JAEPMR010000125.1 GCA_017643845.1 Marivivens sp.
CAGACCGTGGGCGATGGCACCGGCGGCGTGATCGATGCCGCCACCATCGCCGAAGAACAGCGCTTCATGGATTTCACCCTGCCGGACCTGCGGGCTGATTAGGGCGTTTCGAAATTGACCCAGAGTATCAAATATCGGTTTTCGCGTTCGAGCACAGCGAGAGGCAGCGAAGAACCGATGCCGCTTGTTTCGAAACGCCGAGTGCGGGGTGTGGCGCGTGGCGAGTGAAAAAGAGATCATCGAGGAAGAACTGGTCTATGGCGCGCTGCGCCGGGAACGGCTCTGGCAGCGCCTTGGCCTGACGGGTCTCGTCTTCGGCATTCTCGGATGCCTTAGCGCGGCGGCTGTCGCAATCCTCGATGTCGATCCGCCGCCTGTGGTCGTGCCGTATGATCCCGCCACTGGCTTTGCCCTGCCCGAGGCCTCGGTGGGTGCGACGTCGGTCACAGCCAACCAGGCTATCATCGAGGCAGAGGTCTTTCGCTATGTGACCGACCGAGAGGTCTACAACCAGCTCGACAACGATCTGCGCATCCGCAACGTTCTGCGTCGCTCGGACGATGCGGCCGAGAGCAGGTTGCGCCAGATCTGGAACAGCGCCAACGAGAATTACCCGCCGACGGTCTATGGCCCCAATGCCCGGCTCGATGTCGAAATCCTCAGCATCAATCGGATCGGCACAAACCGCGCCACGGTCCGCCTGCGCAAGCGTCTGACCTCGATCGCTGGCGTCCAGACCGGTCTCTTTACCGCCACGCTGCTCTTCGAGTTCCGCCCCGAGACCCGCCGCTCCATCGATGAGGTCTGGACCAACCCCTTCGGCTTCACGGTCCTTGGATATTCCATCCGCTCCGACAGATTGGAGAACTAATGCGTTTCTGGAATTCACTTCAAAATACCTTGTCGCCAATGTCCCGAGAGCGCGCAGCGCGGCAGGGTATTGGCGACGCAACTCATTCCGGAAACGCATGGTTGTTCCCTGCTCGACTTTTGATATTGCTGATTGCCCTGTTGCCCGGCCTTGCTTTCGCCGAAGCCATCCCGCGTGGCGGGCCCAATGACAATCGGGTGCGGTTGGCAACATATCAAGAAGGTCAGGTCTACCGCCTCAGCGTGTCGCTCACCCATGTGACCACGGTCGAGTTCGGGGAAGGCGAGAGCATCCGCTCGATCATTGCGGGCGACACGGAAGGCTTCGAGATCGACGGCGTGCCCGGCGGTCAGGCCTTCGCGATCAAGCCGGTGGCGCGCGGTGTCCATACCAATGTGACCGTCTACACGAACAGGCGCAGTTATTACTTCAACGTCCAGGAGACCCGCAGTCCGACCTTCTACGTGGTCCAGTTCCGCTATTCGGACGACAATGCACGGCCCACACGTGCCATCGCGGCCCAAGCGCCGAACTATAATTACGGTACCAGCGCGCGGACCGAGTTCACCCCGACCCGTGTCTGGGATGACGGGACGTTTACGTATTTCGAATTTCCGCGGAACGCGCCGGTGCCTGCGATCTTCCGCTACGCCAATGGCCGTGAGCGCACGGTCAACACTCAAGCCACCGAAGATGGCTTAATCCGGGTTTCGGGTATGAACCGGCAATGGGTCCTGCGGATTGGGGAGGAGGTGGTCTGCATCGAGGCAACACCGCCTGCAGGTGTAGGATCATGAGCGACACCGGAAACGCAGACCTCGAGAAACGCCTCGCGGCTCTCGAACAAGGCAAGGGCGCAAGTTCGCCCGCTGCCCCACGGCGCTCACCGCTGCTCGCTTTTGTCGTTGTTCTCATGATCGGCGCGGGAGGTGTATTGCTCTATCTCATGTCCCAACCCGAGGAAGAGGAAGCTCTGACCACGGCCACACCAGACGTGTTCCAGAACGAGGGCGACGGCTTTGGCGCCATCGAGACCTTGCCTCCGCCTGAACCAGAGGTGGTTCTGGTCGCGCCGGAACCGGTCGAACCAAACGCCGAGCTTCTGTCGCAGCTCGCAGCCCTGCAGGCTCAGATCGAGGAATTGCGCAACGCGCCCGAACCTGTCGTCGAGGAAGACACCGCCGCCGCGGAAGCCATTGATGCGTTGACTGCCCAGATCGCAGCGCTGCAAGCGGCGTCAGAAGCCGCACAGCAGCAGTTTCGCGATGAGTTGACGGCCCGCGATCGCGAGCTGGAGCAACTCCGCATGGATCTCGAACTTACACAACTCGAAGCCAATCGCCCTGCCCCCGCGCCCATCGGGCCCACCGAGGACGAGTTGCGGGCGCGGGAAGAAGAAAGGCTGCGCCGGGAGGAGGAAGCAAGGCGGGTCGCAGAACTTGAACGCCGCGCTGCTGAGGAGCGCGCGTTTCAGGAGCGCCGCATCACCTCGCCCACCATCGCCTTTGGCGGCACCTCAGGCGCAAATGAAACTGCTTTGACCGAACGGACTTTTGGGGAAGTGACGGATTTTGTGCTGAATGGCGCGTTGCCCACTTCCGTCACGCAGGCTGAGGTCATCGCCAATCCCTCTAACACCATCATCCAGGGCACTATGATCCAGGCCGTCATGGAAACCGCTCTCGACAGCTCCTTGCCCGGCCAGACCCGCGCCGTGGTCTCCGAGGATGTCTACAGCGTCGATGGAGCGCGCCTCCTAATCCCGCGCGGGTCCCGCCTGATAGGGCGCTATCGTTCGGGCGTCGATATCGCGCAGCGCCGGGTCACCATCGCCTGGGACCGGATCATCCTGCCTGACAATCAAACCATCCAGATCAGCTCCTTCGGAGGTGATGAGTTGGGCCGCTCCGGCGTGACCGGCTTTGTCGACACGCGCTTTGATGAGCGTTTCGGTTCAGCGGCGTTGATTTCTCTGATCTCAGCGGCCCCAAGCGCCGCCGCTGCAAATGTGCAAGATGAGACTGCCGCTGACGTGCTGGAAGACGTGGGCGATGATCTGGCAGACGCGACGGACAGCGTCATCGGCGACTATCTCTCAATCGGCCCCATCATCTATGTGGACCAGGGCGCGCGCGTCACCGTCATGGTCGACCGCGAT
>JAEPMR010000126.1 GCA_017643845.1 Marivivens sp.
GTTATATGTTTCGTAGACCTGACCCTGGTTTGCGGCCCCGTCTCCGAAATAGGTGAATGTTACGCGGCCGTTTTCCTTGTAGCGGTCGGCAAATGCGAGGCCCGCGCCGATGGGAACCTGCGCACCGACAATGCCGTGGCCGCCGTAGAAATGCTTCTCTTTCGAGAACATGTGCATGGAGCCGCCTTTGCCTTTGGAGTAACCGCCCTCGCGACCGGTCAGCTCGGCCATGACGCCTTTAGGGTCCATGCCGCACGCGAGCATATGGCCGTGATCGCGGTAGGAGGTGACGCGCTTGTCGCCTTCTTCGGCTGCAGCTTCGAGGCCGACAACGACCGCCTCCTGTCCGATATACAGGTGGCAGAAACCACCGATCAGGCCCATTCCGTAGAGCTGGCCCGCCTTTTCCTCGAAGCGCCGTATCAGAAGCATCTCGCGGTAGTAATTTAGCAATTCATCCGCAGATACATTGGGTTTTTGCGCTAGTTTCTTCGCGGCCATTGGTCCTCCGTCCATCGCTAGAAAGATTGTTTAGCGTTAAACTATCTCTTAAAGCATCCGATTTTAAAAAGCGAGAGTCAATCCGGAGAAGTGGGGCATAGGGGAGTTGCGCAGTATGCAAGGCTCATTCGTTTTCCGCCATTTGATCTGTCGCAAGGTCGAACTGATGTGATCGGGCCTAGTGTGCGGAAAGAGTTGAGGAGAGAAGCCAATGAAAGTTGCGATTGTTTACGGAACCATCGAGGGGCAAACGGGGAAGGTCGCACGCTTTGTTTCGCAGCATTTGAAAGCGAAAGGTCATGAAGTCCGAATGTTCGATGCCAAAGATCATAGCGTGGATATAGACATTTCGGATGCTGAAAAGGTGATCCTTGCCGGTTCGGTACACGAGAGGCGGCACCCTGAGGATTTCGAGGTCTACCTGATGGCGCAGCGCGATGCTCTGAATGCCAAAGAAAGCCTGCTCCTGTCTGTAAGCCTCAGTGCGGCGTTCAAGGCCGGTCGCGAGGAGGCGCAAGACTATGTGACGGAATTGTCCATGCGAACGGGGGTTGATCCCACGCAGGTTGCGTTGGTTGCGGGGGCAGTCAGATCCCGAAAATACGATTATTTCTCATCAATGGTTTTGCGTCATGTGGTTTTGAGGGATCGCCCAAGCATACCTGCGGATGGCACCCATGAATTTACTGACTGGGACCAGTTGCGCGATGCGGTCGATACGTTTGTTGGGGCGGCTGCCTAGCGGATGATGATTTCGTCCGCGCGGATAAGGCCGAGGACGTCGCGCGCCTGTTGATCAAGCAGGTCGAGATCAAGGTACTTGTCTGACAGACGAAGTGTCAGGTTTTCCATCTCCGCGACTTGTTCATGAAGGGCGTCAAGTTCTTGCTGAAGCTGGGTGCGCTCCGCTGTGACTTCCATTTGGCGGAGAACGCCAAAATCGCCCTGAATGGCGGAATAGGCGAAATATAGCCCCAAAAACAAAGCCCCTGCGAAATACAGGGCAGCGCCAAAACTCTTACGACCGGATTTACTCATGCTCTCTGCCTCAGCGGACCTCTTCGTGCCCATTGAAGCAGAGAATCGCATATTCAGAACGGCTTGTGAATCCCCTAAATGTATAGGGGATTCAATTGTTTCAGGCGCGACCGCGGTAGATGTCGACGAGTTTTCCGAGCATGTCGAGCGCGTCTTCTCGCGAGCGCTGGAAGGAATTGCGGCCGATAATAGAGCCGTTGCCGCCGCCATCGCGGATGGCGCGTGCATCGTCGTAGACACTATCGGTGCCTTTCTTTGCCCCGCCGGAGAAGACGACAATACGGCGGCCGCCAAATGAGGACTCCATACAATGACGAACACGCGCGGCCTGGGTCGCGATGTCGATATTCTGAGCTTCGTAGACTTTTTTCGCTTCGCCGAGCTCAAGGTGATCGGTCGAAAGCTTGATCTTGATAATATGCGCGCCGAGGAGAGCTGCGATCTGCGCAGCATAGGCGGCGATGTCGATCGCTGTTTCGCCGTCTTTGGAGATCGCTTCCCCGCGCGGATAGGACCAGATCACCGTTGCGACGCCTTTGGCCGCGGCTTCCTTGCGCATTTCGACGATTTCTTCGAACATATCGAGCGCCATGTCCGATCCCGGGTAGATGGTGAAGCCGATGGCCGAACAACCGAGGCGCAACGCGTCGTCCACGCTTGCAGTGACGGCCTGGTTTTTTCCTGCGGTATCGGACATCAAAGAATTTGCGGAGTTTGCCTTCAGGATCGTCGGAATCTGACCCGCGAATGTATCTGCACCTGCCTCAATCATTCCCAAGGGCGCTGCGTAGGCGTTCATTCCGGCGTCAATTGCAAGCTGGTAGTGGTAGTGGGGGTCATATCCGGCAGCGTTCGGCGCAAAGCTGCGAGCCGGTCCGTGCTCGAACCCCTGATCGACGGGGAGGATGATCATTTTGCCGGTGCCGCCGAGCTTTCCGTTCATCAACATCCGCGCGAGATTGGCCTTTACGCCGGGTGTTTCGCCTTCGTAATTGGCGAGAATTTTTTGAACGGTGCGGGTGGTTTTCATGGCGTGCTCCTCGAGTCGCGGGGGATTTATCCCCGCATAGGACGCGGTTTGGGAGCACGCAAATGTGTTAGCGCCAACGTGGGTGATGTTAGCGCAAGCAGCTGACTGTCGCCTCTGCCGTATTCGTTTTGGAGCGGATTTTTAGACTTCGAGCGCTGCAACACCAGGCAGGACTTTGCCCTCCATCCACTCCAGGAACGCGCCGCCAGCCGTTGAAATGTAGCTAAACTGTTCGGCAGCACCTGCCTGATTTAATGCCGCGACGGTATCGCCTCCGCCCGCGACGGTGATTAAAGCGCCTTTTGCAGTCTGTTCGGCAGCAAAACGTGCGGTCGCGTTGGTGGCAGCGTCAAAAGGTTTGAT
>JAEPMR010000127.1 GCA_017643845.1 Marivivens sp.
GCAACTGGATGATCGTCGATTTCCCCGCACCCGAAGGCCCGACGAGCGCCACGGTCTCTCCAGGTCGCACATTCAGCGACACACCATCCAGCGCCGCGAGCGCTTTCCGGCTCGGGTAATGGAACACCACATTCTCGAAACTGATCTCGCCGCGCCTCATGTCCGGCGCTGCGATCGGCGTGGCCGTTTCGGGGACGCTGTCCTGTGCATTCAACAGTTCCACCAGCCGTTCGGTCGCGCCTGCCGCGCGTTGCAACTCACCCCAAATCTCGCTCAGCGCGCCCAAAGCTCCCGCCACCATGATCGTGTAGATCATGAACTGCACCAAGGTTCCGACGGTCAGCTCGCCCTGCCGCACACCGTTCGCACCCATCCACAGAAATCCGACGACCGCACCTGCGGCGATAAAAATTACAATCGCAGTCAGTATTGCACGCGTCGCAATCCGGCGTTTGGCGGCATCGAAACTCTGTTCCGTCACCCGCGCGAATTTCGCACTCGAAAGGCGTTCATGAGTAAAGGCCTGTACCGTTTGCGCCGACAATAACAGCTCCGACGCATCCCCGGATGACGTCGCAATCCAATCCTGGTTCTCACGACTCAGCCGCCGCACACGACGCCCCAGGATAATGATCGGCAGCATAATCAGCGGGATCGGCCAGAGAACCATCAGAGACAATTTCGCACTGGTCCAGAGCATCAACGATATTCCGCCAAACAGGATCAGCACATTGCGCAGCGCCACCGAAATCGACGATCCGATCACAGATAAAATCAGCGTCGTGTCCGTTGTGATGCGGCTCAGCACCTCGCCCGTCATGATCCGCTCATAAAAGGCAGGACTCATGCCGATCATCCGCTCAAACACCGCCTTGCGGATATCGGCGACCACCCGTTCGCCCAAACGCGTCACCAGATAATAACGCAGCGCCGTGCCCACCGCGAGAAGCAACACAATCGCGAGGGCGGCCTCGAAGTACTGATCGAGGAGGTCTGTCTCTGCCACATCGAAATTATCAACGACCCGCCGCACCGCAATCGGCAGAACAAGCGAGACACTGGCAGTGATCACCAGTGCAATTCCCGCAGCTGCCATCATCAGGCGGTAGGGTTTCAGAAAGGGCCAAAGCCCCCGGAGCGCACCGATTTCCTTTGAGGCATCCCGCTCTTCCAGCAAATTGATCGTCGGATCAGACATCGGCGCGCCTTTTTGTAAACTCCACCACCCATAATAACCCGTGAATGTGAGAGCAAGCACACCACCGCGATTTCACGCAGCGTTGCCACAAGATCCGCTCGTTCAGCGACGATTACCAACATATTCGGAGATTTGGAGCGGGCGACGGGAATCGAACCCGTATCATCAGCTTGGAAGGCAAATGCTCAAATCCGATTTTTGCCGAATAAAACAAACCCTTACGATCCGCTTTACTCATTTTTAGTAGGTGATTTGTCGGAAAATATTTTTTGGAGCGGGCGACGGGAATCGAACCCGTATCATCAGCTTGGAAGGCTGAGGTCTTACCATTACACAACGCCCGCTTCATTTCCGCAGATATTAAATGCCCCCAGAAACGTCAAGCCAATACCTTCTTTTTTAGGTCCACGACACAATCTACACTTGGTCCATCGAGCGTGAGGAGCTTTTGATTTCCGGCCCTGAGCCACCCTTCGCTATCGGGTGCCACGCCATAATGCAGTTTCACCAGTCCGGCCATTCATCCATGACGCAGCATCTTCAATAGATGAACGACGGCTGTGCGGACGAAGTGGGCGATCCCCCAAAGCAACGCCAAGTGGGAAAACAGGCTCATGTTGTCAAAAGATTTGCATCCCGTGCAAGCCGCCACTTTTCATCAGCCTCCTTGTGCCAAAGAGTAAGGGTGTATCCTGATCGACTGACAGGCTCGCTGCCGGATGAGGTTACCCTCATCTCGATGCGATTGCGTGTAAACGCCCAATTCCCAAGAATCCGGAGTTCGACGATTTCGTTCGTGCCTTCTATCTGCACATCGGCATTACTTTCTGAAGCCGCTTCAAATTCCTCCTTTCCAAACGGCTCATGCCCCGGCACCATGAATACCACATCATCGGCCATCAAACTAAGGACGGTTGCAACGTCCCCCGCCTTGGTCGCGGCCATTCATATTTCAACGGTTTGCCGGATCGCCTTTTCGTCGTCAGTCATCCCGAGCTCCTCCGCGTCACGCTACCCTCCTATGCTACTCCTGCTCTCAAAAGACCGCAAAGGGCTCTGAACCGACTTCGGAGGCGGCGCAACATCTCGGGGTTATCCACTACGGGTCAGCGTCATTCGCGGCCCGTGCCGAACTCGCGTCATAACAAGCGATGCCGCAGCGCAACGCCCAGAAAGCGGACCTTTCTGACGCTGCGATTGCGCAAATCCTTACGCCCTCATCAGCTGCTTGAT
>JAEPMR010000128.1 GCA_017643845.1 Marivivens sp.
TAGATATTCAGCAAAACTGAAGTATGCTGTGGCGGGGCTGAAGTTTCGCCCTGACGCGCCTATCCGCGACGAAACGCCGAGGGCGTCTGGCCCGTCGCCGCCTGAAAACTGCGGGTGAAATAGGCGGGCGAGGTGAAGCCAAGTGATTTGGCGATCTCCTGAATCGGCGTGCGGGTTTCGCGCAAGAGCACACGGGCCTCGAACAGCACGCGATCATTGAGCAGGCTGAGAGCCGAGCGTCCGCATGTCTGTTTGCAGCAGCGCGTCAGGTGGGTGGGCGTCACGCCAAGGGCGGCAGCATAGTCGGCCACACCTTTCGACAGGCGGTAATCCCGCTCGATCAAGTCGGAATAGGCGGCGACCAGACGGGCCGAGGCGGTGCGGGTCCGATCCTGTTCGGCGGTCGTATCCGGCAGGCTCGCAAGCTGGCGCTCGAAATAGACACTGAGGATGCCGAGATAGTGATGGGCCGCACGGCTGTGACCGGAGCGATCCGATTTCAGTTCGCGTTCGAGATTGTCAAAATGGCTGACCAGTTCCTTTTGCGCGATCACGTCGCGCAGGCGGAGATGAACGGGCTCTTCGGGCCAGTCGGCGGCCATGGCGACGGGGATCGTCAGCATTTGGCCGTAAACGGTCGGACCGGCTTCGTAGCCATACATGGTACCGGCGGGAAGAAAGATCAGGTTATTCGGGCCGTAACCGGAGGTCAGCCCCGCAATGGTGATCCGGCCCTGTCCCTTGGCGATATACATCAGGCGCGGCGCGGCATGGCTGCGCATGGCTTCCGTGCGCCATTTGCCCGCTTGGGCATTGTGCGAAATCGGTGTCAGTGCCAACCGCTGAGCAGTCGAATGCGATGTTTCGGGGCGATCAAGAGCCATGTTATCTCTCCGCGTAGGTTCGATAAGTGAAATAGTTACGCGGAAAATGCCCTCAGACAATGTCAGAATTGTGGAAATACAGAAAAAACTGGGGGTTAACCTGTGGATAAGTTGGGGATAACCCGCCAATTGCGCATTCTGGCGCGAAACCATGTGCGCTGGCGCTTGGCATATTGGCGCGTTGCGACGATGGCAGCGGCGCGCGCGTCGGCAAGGGTCATCTCACCGCGCAGGTGGGCGATCAGCTCTGGCGCACCGATTGCTTTTGACGACAGATGGGCAGGGTTCCATTGCGGCAACATAGCGCGCGCCTCCTCCAGCGCACCGCCTGCAAGCATCAGATCAAAGCGTTGCTCGATGCGGGGGGTGAGCCAGTCTTTGGGCGCGTCGAATACGAACGCCTCTGCTTGCGAGAGCGGCAGGAGGGGGGCAGGTGTGTCGTCCTGCCAATCAGCCAGCGGGCGGCCCGTGGCGTGCAGAACCTCCCACGCGCGCTGGACGCGGGCGCGATTATTGAGGTCGATCCGCTTGGCTGTTTGGGGATCGAGCGCGGCAATCAGGGCAGGAAGGGGTAGGGCATCCGCCTCTTGCCGCACCGCTGGCGGCGTGGGCGGGATTTCCGCGAGCCCTTCGGTCAGGGCGGTGAAATAGAGGCCAGTGCCGCCGACGATAATCGGACGGGCATCGCCCGCGAGATACGGTGCAACATCGCGCAGCCAGTGCCCGACCGAATAGTCCGCATCGTAATGAACATGGCCGTAGAGCGCATGTGACGCGCGCGCGAGATCACTGTCATCGGGGCGGGCTGTGAGGATGCGCCAACCACCGAACACCTGCAGCGCATCGGCATTGACGATGACGCCTCCGCCGGATTCGGCGATGGCGAGCGCCAGTGCGGATTTGCCACTTGCCGTCGGCCCCGCGATCAGGACCGGACGGTCGGGGGCGATCTGCCGAACATCGGGAAGCACCGGTGTGGTGGCGGGCATGGTCATTTCGCTGTCATCTGCCATTGAACCTCTGAGCCTTTTGGGACATTTTGCAGCGCAGTAAAAGACTCCCCAGCGAAAAGAGGTCCGCGATGAGCCAAGAACCCAAGACAACGTTCAAGAGGGTGATGCTCAAAATCTCGGGCGAGGCGCTGATGGGGGATCAGGGATTTGGCCTGCATCCGCCAACCGTGCAACGCATCGCAGAGGAAGTGAAATCCGTTCATGATATGGGCGTCGAGATCTGCATGGTGATCGGCGGCGGCAATATCTTTCGCGGCTTGCAGGGCAGCGCGCAGGGGATGGAGCGCACCACGGCCGATTACATGGGAATGCTCGCCACGGTTATGAATGCGCTGGGGATGCAGGCGGCAC
>JAEPMR010000129.1 GCA_017643845.1 Marivivens sp.
TCAGATCATCTTCGTCACCGGCTTCACCACCATGCTCCACGCCACCACGAACTTCACCGTGGATGTGGTGCTCGCGGTCCTCTTGCTGATCGGCGGCGTGATCGGCGCGCAGATCGGCACCCGCATCGGCGTCTACCTCAAGGCCGAGCAACTCCGCATCCTGCTCGCAGCCATGGTGCTTCTGGTCTGTGGCAAACTGGCGCTTGATCTCCTCCTGCAACCGTCCGAGCTCTACACCCTCGGCGCGGCGGGGGGGCACTGATGTTGCGTCGTCTGCTCTTGCCGCTATCGCTCCTGTGCGCCCTCGCATTCCCCGCCGGGGCCGAGCGGATCGTTCTGGGGCTCAGTCAGGACGAGGTCGCCATCACCGCGACCTTCGAAGGCTCCGATATCCTGATCTACGGTGCGGTCAGCCGCGATGCCCCCGTCCCCTCCGGCGACATGGGCATCATCATCGCTGTCTCCGGCCCGCTCGAGCCGGTGACCGTCCGGCGCAAGGAACGCAAATTCGGCATCTGGGTCAATTCCGATGCGGTCGAGGTCGACGCTGCGCCCTCCTTCTATGCAGTCGCCACCTCCGCACCGTTCTCGGACGTGCTCAAAGACGTCGAAGACCTGCGCCACAAGATCTCGATTCCCCGCGCCATCCGCGCGGTCGGCACCGGCGTCAGCGATAGCGAGAACTTTACCGAAGCCCTGATCCGCGTGCGCGAAAACGCCGATCTCTATCAGGTTCTGGAAAACACGGTATCCTTCGAACAGGGCACCCTCTTTGGCACCGCCATCGCCCTGCCTGCCAACCTCACCGAAGGCACTTATTCCGCCCGCATCTTCCTCACCCGCGATGGCGAGGTCGTGGATGAATACGTCACCAGTATTCCTGTCAATAAAGTCGGCATCGAGCGCTGGCTCTACGAGCTCGCCCATAACAACGCGATGCTTTACGGCATCATGTCGCTCGCCATCGCCATTGCCGCAGGATGGGGCGCGTCCGCCGCTTTCGCAGCTCTCCGCCGCTGATCAGCCCCGCCCCACATAGGGCATTTTCGTCGCCATGATCGTCTGGAACAGCACATTCGCCTCGGGCGGCAGATCCGCCATGCGCAGCACCGCATCCGCCACCAGCGCCACATCCATCGTCGGTGGTTCCGGTTGCCCTGCCGCCCGCGCCTTGGCCGCGATGCTTTCTAACAGGTCCGTGCGCGCATTGCCGATGTCGATCTGCCCCGCCGCGATGTCATAGGGCCGCCCGTCCAGCGCCAGCGTTTTGGTCAGCCCCGTCACCCCATGCTTGGTGGTGGTATAGGTCACAGACCCCTCGCGCGGCGTATGCGCCGAAATCGAGCCGTTGTTGATGATCCGCCCGCCTTGTGGTGACTGCCTGCGCATCAGGCCGAACGCGGCCCGCGCGCACAGGAACATCCCCGTCAGGTTCACATTCACCGCATCCATCCAGTCCTGCACCGGAATGTCGTCAATCGGCGCAGCAGGGGTGAAAATCCCTGCATTGTTAAAGAGAACATCCAGCCGCCCCGCATCGGTGGCAAAACGCGCAAACGCCGCCCCCACCGCGCCCGCATCCGTCACGTCGCAGGGCAGCACCACTGCCTGCGCGTAATCCTCCGCCACAGCCTCCAGCGCCTCGCGCCGCCGTGCGAGCAGCCCGACCCGCCATCCGGCCTTCAAAAACGCTTGCGCGGTCGCCCGTCCGATCCCGTTGCTCGCCCCTGTCACGATGACTGATTTCATGTCACGCCCTCCTCCGGCGTCAGCTCCAGCGGCGCCACAGGCGCGCGCAAATCCTCGATCCCCAGCGGCTGCGCCGGCCGCGCCAGACGGTTCCGCACCACCCAGCGCAATTGATGCTCCGCGCGGGTGATCGCCACATAGGCCAGCCGTTTCCACAATGGCTGCCCCGCCTCCACCCGTCCCATCCGGCTTGCGGCATAAATATCGGGTGCAAAGACCTGCACAGTCTCCCACTGGCTGCCCTGCGCCTTGTG
>JAEPMR010000012.1:0-32168 GCA_017643845.1 Marivivens sp.
GAAAAAGCGGGCGGTTAACCGCCCGCTTTTCAATGTGTTCATGATCGGAATTTCTGAGTTTTCACCCAGAACCGATTAGCCGTCGAAGTTCACTTCTTCCATGATGCGCAGGGCGGCCGGGCGCTGATCCGCGATCGTGGAAAGATCTGTCGTATCGGCTTCGAAGCTGCCCCAGCTCGCGACGAGATCGGACAATTCCGCGCCTGCAAGGACGGGGTATTCATTGTTCAGTTCTGCGTAGATGGCTTGCGCCTCCGGTGAGACAAGGAATTCCATCAGTTGCAACGCTTCGTCGCGGTTCGGAGCGGCTTGGGTCATTGCGACGCCAGAGACGTTGACGTGCGTTCCGCCATTTTCGAAGGTCGGGAAGATGATGCGAACACTGTCGGCCCATGCCTTTTGTTCGTCATTGTTGACCATCAGGCCCATGTAGTAGGTGTTGCCGAGGCTGATGTCGCATTCGCCAGCCCAGATCGCCTTGACCTGAGCGCGGTCATTTCCTTCGGGCTTGCGGGCCAGATTTTCTTTAACCCCTGCAGCCCATTCGCGCGCAGCCTCTTCGCCGTGATGGGCAATTACCGCAGAAGTGAGGGCGAGGTTGTAGTTGTGGAGGCCCGAACGGGTGCAGATGCGACCTTCCCATTTGTCGCTGGCGAGGTCTTCATAGGTTGTAACCTCTCCATCGGCGACTCGTTCTTTAGAGGCATATACGATCCGTGCGCGCGTGGTCAAACCGAACCAAAGGTTTTCGTCGGAGCGCAGTTCTGCGGGAATCGCGCTGTTCAGCGTGTCGCTTTCGACCGGCTGAATGACATCGGCATCGACGATTTGCTTCAGGTTGGCGATGTCGACGGTCATTACAAGATCGGCGGGGGAGCGGCGACCTTCGGCCTTGAGACGCTCAACGATCCCGTCTTCGACATAGGCGAGGTTCACCGCAATACCTGTGGCTTCGGTGAAGGCATCCATGACGGGCTGAATGAGCTCCGGCTGGCGGGTGGTGTAGATGTTGACGTCGGCCAGTGCGGGCATTGCAGTCGCTGCCGTTGCGGAAGCGAGGAGGAGGGTGCGCATGTTCATTTCGAACTCCATCGTTTGTGATGGCTCCCGAATAATCCGACTCTTTTGGTCGGGTCAATACCTGATTTTTTTAATCGGATAAATTTTTGCCAGTTTTTTCGGTTTGTTTTGCTTTGTCCCAGAACTGATCCATTTCCTCCAGTGAACTATCCTCCGGGCGTTTCCCGAGTGCTGCGAGTTCGTCCTCGATATAGGAGAAGCGACGTACGAACTTCGCATTGGCGGCACGAAGGGCCGCCTCGGGATCAATTTTCAGGTGGCGTGCAAGATTGGCGACAACGAAGAGCAGGTCGCCGAATTCTTCTTCGATCGCAGTTTGATCCATCGAATCGCGTGCTTCGACCAGCTCTTGGGTCTCTTCGATTATCTTTGAGAGAACCTGATCCGTCGATGGCCAGTCAAACCCAACGCGCGCGGCCCGTTTCTGAAGTTTGACGGCGCGCAGGAGCGCTGGAAGGCCCAAGGCGACACCATCAAGGGTCCGCGTTTCGGCTTTGGTTGCACGCTCTGCGGCCTTGATCATCTCCCAGTCTCTGGTTTGTTGCTCGGCTGACTTCTCTCGGCTCTCAGTGCCGAATACGTGTGGATGTCGAGAAACCATCTTATCGGACATGGTGTTCGCAACGTCGTCAAACCCGAAGAGCCCTCGTTCCTCAGCCATCTGTGCGTGAAACACCGACTGGAAGAGAAGATCGCCAAGCTCGGATTTGAGTTCGTCCCAGGCCTCTCGCTGGATTGCATCGGCAACCTCGTAGGCTTCTTCTATTGTATATGGCGCGATTGTCGAAAAATCCTGCTCGATATCCCATGGGCATCCCGTTTCGGGATCGCGCAGACGGCGCATGATTTCTAACAGCCGGGACATGCCGCCGTTCGGGTTATTAACGATTTTGTCGGAAGTCTCTCTGTCCATTGCCTATGCCTGACGTTTGGGATCAATTGCGAGGGTATTGTCTCACTGGCGGAAGGCCAACCCATGCCGATCATCAATCGCATTGCCGAATTTTCGAGTGACATGACAGCCTGGCGGCGTCATTTGCATCAAAATCCTGAGTTGGGGCTGGAGTGCTATAAAACAGCCGAATTCGTCGCAGGCAAGTTGCGGGACTTTGGTGTGGATGAGATCCATACAGGAATTGCCGAAACGGGTATTGTCGCGATCATCAACGGGCAAGGTGCGGGGCCGACAATCGGCCTGCGCGCAGATATGGACGCACTGCCGATGGCCGAGGAAACAGGCGCGCATTGGGCCTCTCATATAGCGGGCAGAATGCATGCCTGTGGGCATGACGGCCATACAACGATGTTATTGGGAGCGGCCCGATACCTTGCCGAGACCCGCAACTTTTCCGGCGCCGTTGCACTGATTTTTCAGCCCGCAGAAGAAACAATTGGAGGTGGCCGGCTGATGGTTGAAGCCGGAATTATGGATCGGTTCAATGTTTCCGAGGTCTATGCAATTCATACCGATCCGTTCGCTGAGCTTGGTTGTTTCCAAACCCGGAG
Source organism: Marivivens sp. (assembly GCA_017643845.1). Lineage (GTDB taxonomy): Bacteria > Pseudomonadota > Alphaproteobacteria > Rhodobacterales > Rhodobacteraceae > JAEPMR01. The sequence continues at coordinate 2,587 of JAEPMR010000012.1, forward strand.
TGGCGCCATCATGGCCGCCGTTGATGATTTCGAAATTCGTATCAGCGGGGTTGGGGGGCATGCAGCCTATCCGCATAAATGCGTTGACCCGCTTTTGGCCGCGTGTTCGCTGGTCTCGTCGCTGCAAACGATAACGAGCAGAAATGTATCCCCGCTGGAGCAGCTCGTGCTCTCTGTCACACAAGTTCACTCCGGTAGTGCAATGAACGTCATTCCTGACGAGGCGATGATTGCGGGCACCGTCCGTAGTTTCAGTCCTGAGGTTCGCGACATGGCTGAACGGAGGATCCGCGAAGTCCTCGATGGTATAGAGCGGGTTTTCGGTGTGACGTGCCATGTCGATTATGACCGAAGCTATCCGCCGACGGTGAACCATGCGTCGCAAGTGGAGAAGGCAGTAAAGATTGCGACAGAAATTTCCGGGGCCGAACGTGTGAATACAGATGTATCACCTGAAATGGGGGCAGAGGATTTTTCCTACATGCTCGAAGCCTGCCCAGGCGCTTTCCTGTTCCTCGGGCAGGGGATTGGGCCATCCTGCCATCACCCGAAATTTGATTTCAATGATGAAGCCGCTCCGATTGGTGCGTCTTTCTTTGCGCGTTTGGTCGAGCATTTGCAGCCTGTGGCTTGACCAATCTCTGACAAATCGTAAATTTGATCAAATTTCTTGGAGAACCCGAATGGCACTTGAAGATGCATCCCGTCAGATTGATCACGCATTCACCCGCAATGACGAAAAAGGTCTGAGCTACGAGAATGTATTTGGCGGTGCGCCGTCCTTCATGCGCCGCAGGTACAGTAAGGATGCGTCAGGATCGGATCTGGTCGTGACTGGAATTCCATTTGATCAGGCGGTCACTAACCGTCCCGGAACGCGGTTCGGACCGAGAGCGATTCGCGAGGCGTCCGCTTTGTTGCCATGTGATCCGCCATATGGCTGGGGATATGATCCATTAAGCGAATTTGCGATTACCGATTTCGGGGATATGGCCTTTGATTATGCCAAGGTGAGTGCGGTTCCAGAGTTGATCGAGGCCCATATTGCGATGATCCTTGCCCAAGGACCGGGGACCGTGACCCTCGGAGGGGATCATTCGATTACGCTGCCGATCCTTCGGGCATATGCGAGAAAATTCGGACCGATTGCGGTGATCCAGTTCGATGCGCATTCCGACCTTTGGCAGGATGATGATCTGGAGCGGATCGACCACGGAACCTTTATGTATAAGGCGGTGAAGCAAGGTATCGTCGATGTGTCACGATCAATACAGATCGGCATTCGCACGGAATGTGAGGATTACCAGGGAATCCGGTATTTGGATGCACGGAGTGTCCATGAAAACGGAGCGGGCTGGGTCGCAGACGCTGTAAAAGAACATGTCGGCGGCGCGGCCAGCTACATCACTTTTGATATTGATGCGCTTGACCCTGCCTTTGCACCCGGGACCGGGACGCCAGTTTGGGGGGGATTGGCAAGTTGGCAAGCTGCTGCAATTCTGCGTGATTTGGCTGGGATAAACCTTGTGGGCGGAGATATCGTTGAGGTCTCACCGCCGTTTGACACCACAGGTGCGACCGCAATCGCCGGCGCTCATATCGCGCTTGATCTGTGCTGTCTCGCACTTTGGAACAAAAAGGAAGCCTGATGCATAATCAGCCGCTTGGTGGGAACGAGATGCCGCGATTTGGCGGCCCGAATACATTTATGCGGTTGCCGGTCGCGGAAACCCCTGACGGTTTGGATGTCGCGTTTGTAGGGGTGCCGATGGACATTGGGGCGTCATGGCGCTCGGGGACACGGTTTGGCCCAAAGGCGATACGCGGCGAGAGTGCAATGCTGCGGCCTTACAATATGAGCACAGGTGCGGCGCCTTTCGAAAGACTGAACTGCGCTGACATTGGCGATGTGGCGATCAATACATTTGATCTGAAAGACAGTGTGAAGCGCATTGAGGCGTATTTCGGGAATGTGTTCGCGGCGGGTGTGACGCCGATGACAATGGGTGGGGATCACACGTTGACCTTGCCAATTCTGCGCGCAGCGACTGCTGTTCATGGGCCGATTGCGCTGATCCATGTTGATGCGCATGCCGATATTAATGATCGAATGTTCGGCGAAGAAATCGCGCATGGCACGCCATTCCGGCGAGCCTATGAGGAAGGACTGCTGCAAGCGGAGCACGTATGGCAGGTCGGTTTGCGCGGTACGGGATATTCGGCACAGGACTTTGATGAAGCGCGCGGATGGGGGTTTCATGTCGAGACCTGTGACACGCTTTGGCAGAAGTCCCTGACGCCATTGGCCGAAAGGATCCGTGCGGATGTGGGGAGCCGGCCGGTGTATCTGAGTTTCGATATCGACAGTCTTGACCCCGCTTATGCTCCGGGCACGGGCACACCTGAAATTGCAGGGCTGACACCTCCCCAAGCGCTTCAGCTGATACGTGGGTTGCGGGGGGTTAACCTCATCGGGTGCGACCTCGTGGAAGTATCCCCCCCGTATGACCCATCGGGCAACACGGCTCTTACAGGTGCGAACCTGCTATATGAGATGCTGTGTATCCTGCCGGGGGTATGAGCACTCGAAACACCGAGATCGCAACCTATGTCACGGGCGAGTGCTAGGTGGAGGAAATCCTGTGAAAAGCATTTTGCTACTCGTCGTTCTAATCACGATTTTGGTGATAATCTATATCCGAGTCGCACCGAGTGATGCGGAGAGGTGGCATGTGGATCCAGCTATCGCGCGGAATCCGGGGCAGGCGGGTCATTTACTTAATCCCGGACCGCGTTTTGATGTTTCACCAGCGATGCTTTTGCGGAAAATCGACGACATCGCGCTTGACTGGCCCCGCACCAAACGACTGGCAGGAAGTATTGAAGAGGGCCGGCTGACATATGTTACCCGCACCAAATGGATCGGCTTTCCCGATTACACAACTGTGGCCTTTGTAGAAACTGATGGTAGCGTAGCCCCTGTCATTCTGGCGCGGTTGCGGTTTGGCGGTGGTGACCTTGGGGTGAACCGGAAGCGGGTTGAGGCATGGGTGGAAGAACTGTCCAACGCATACAGCCCTCTTGACCAATAGTGTCTGATAGGGGAATGGACATGCATGATACCGGCCGAAAAACTTGACCAGATTGTGCAGCGTTTCCAGTTTTTGGAGGCGAAACTTTCAACATCATTGAGCGGCGCGGAGATCGCCGATGTCAGCCGTGAATACGCCGAGCTCAAGCCCGTCGTAGAAACCGTTACGAACTACCGTCGTATTCTTGCGGATATAGCAGAAGCCGAAGCGATGATGGACGACGCCGAAATGCGGGCATTGGCTCAGGAAGAGTTGCCTGCGTTAAAAGCCGCGCTGGAAGGCGCCGAAGCGGATGTGCGGCTTGCGCTATTACCGAAAGATGCGGCTGACAATCGGCCCGCGTTGGTGGAAATCCGCCCCGGGACAGGGGGGGAGGAGGCTGCTCTGTTCGCGGGCGATCTTTTGAGGATGTATCAGCGGTACTCGGAGGCGAATGGCTGGAAGTTCGAGATACTCGAAGAACAGGTGACAGAGATTGGAGGCATCAAAGAAGTCGTCGCTCGCGTCGCCGGAAGTGGTGTTTTTGCGCGGCTCAAATATGAAAGCGGTGTGCATCGCGTACAGCGCGTTCCCGAGACCGAGAGCGGTGGCCGTATCCATACGTCCGCGGCGACTGTGGCAGTACTTCCCGAGGCTGAAGACGTCGACATCACCATAGACCCGAGTGATATTCGCGTGGATACCATGCGCGCGTCGGGCGCGGGGGGACAGCACGTCAACACGACCGATTCTGCCGTGAGGATTACGCATGTGCCAACGGGGATTGTCGTGACCAGTTCTGAGAAGTCGCAACATAGAAATCGCGAAATTGCGATGCAGGTTTTGAAGACTCGCCTCTACGATATGGAGCGGCAGAAAGCGCATGACGAGCGTTCGGCAGATCGTAAGTCCCAGGTTGGATCTGGCGATCGCAGCGAGCGTATTCGGACCTATAATTTCCCGCAGGGTCGCATGACGGATCATCGGATTAATTTGACACTGTATAAACTTGATCAGGTTATGCAGGGTGATCTCGATGATATCATCGACGCTTTGACAGAGGACGCGCAGGCGACCCTTCTTGCGGAAATGGAGGGGTGATGCGTCAAAGCGGGACGCAACTCCTCGGGGAAGCAATTCAAGTCCTCAAAGACGCAGGTGTCGACGATCCAGCGCGCGACGCGCGGCGGCTTTTTGCATATGCGTTGGGCGTTGGGGCCGATCGCTTAACGCTCTGTCTTCCCGAACCTGTAACGGAAGAGGCGCAGGCCAAGTTTGCACAGGTAATCGAGCGGAGATCGCGTCGCGAACCCGTTAGCCACATCATTGGCCGCAGGTCATTCTTTGGTCGCGATTTTGTGGTGTCGCGCGATGTACTGGATCCAAGGCCGGAGACTGAAATCCTCGTTGAAATAGCGCTTCAACGCCGGTTTAGCCGTCTTTTGGACCTTGGAACCGGGTCTGGCTGCATATTAATCAGTTTGCTTGCCGAAATGCCGAATGCGCGAGGTGTCGGCTCTGACATTTCTGCTGCCGCCTGCAGCGTCGCCGCGAGGAATGCCGAGCTTCACGGGGTTCAGGACCGCGCAGAAATTCTTGTTAGTGACTGGGATGACAAGATTGCCGGGAAATTTGATCTGATCGTATCGAATCCTCCCTATATCGCGTTGTCGGAAATGAGCCAGCTTTCCCCCGAGGTGCGTGACTGGGAGCCCTATGGTGCGCTAACTGATGGCGGCGACGGACTTGGTGCCTATAGGGCGATCTGCGAGGCGGTTCCCCCTCTGTTAATTCCCGGCGGGCGGCTGATGGTTGAAGTTGGTCACAAGCAGGGGCGTTCAGTTGCTGACCTTTTTCGTTTTGTCGGTTTTGAGAAGGTCAGTATTATACCTGATCTGGACAGCCGCGATCGCGTCGTCATGGGGGAAATGCCGGTAGCTGTGGTCTAGCGGGATGAAAATATCAAATTATCGCTACAAAAAGCGATTTTTTCCGAGTTTTTGCTTGCTCCCATTCGTCTGACATGATTAGTCAAGAACACCGATTGGTGAGGGAAACCTCCATTGGTATGTCGCCAAGAGAACTCAGTCCCACGCAACACGCACGAGCGTGTATGGACCTCAGCGCAACTGAAGCACAGGCTGAACGAAAGCACCTTCATGAGATCATCCAAGTCACGGTCGCGGGGCAAGAACCGCAACAATCGCCCGTCAGGTGGAAATATCATCAACCGGGTTTTTGACAGTTCGGGTCCGGACGGAAAGGTTCGGGGCACGCCGCAACAAATTATTGATAAATACAATCAGTTGCACCGTGACGCTCAACTATCTGGTGACCGTGTGGCCGCTGAAAACTTTGCTCAACATGCTGAGCATTACCTTCGGATGCTGGCTGAGGCGCAGCGGGAGATGGACAAGCAGCGTGAAGAGCAAGAAGAGGAAAACCGTCGCCGTCAGGCTGAACGTGACCGCGAGCGTGCGGAACGTCTGAAGGCCCAGGAAACTGCGGCGAATGGTTCCGACGAGAACGAGGCGCAGAGCGAACAGAGCGACGGTGAAAGCACGCTCGTTGAGACGCCGGAAACGCAGCAAAAGCCCAAGAAGCCGCGTAGCCGCAAGCCACGTGCGCCGAAGCAGGATGCGTCTCATGATGCGCCGCAAGAAGACAAAGCTCCGGAAAATTCGTCGGAAAGCGTCGAGCAGTAATCTAAGATTTCGAGCTCTGTTCCGCCGCGATTTCGCGGGCAAGGGCGCAGAATGCTTCGAGTGAGATCTGTTCAGCACGATCTGTTGGCTTGATGCCAGCAGCTTTTAGGTGATCTTCGATCATCGGCGAGACTGCTTTCAATGATGCACGAAGCATTTTTCGGCGCTGATTGAAGGCCGCTGCTACAACACGTGATAGAATGGCCGGATCAGCAGGAAAGCGCGGCTCCGGTCGGGCCTCCAAGTGAACAACGGCTGACGAAACTTTGGGAGGCGGCGTGAAAGCCTGCGGTGGAAGGTCCAGAACGATCCGGGCGTCGCTCCGCCATTGTGCAAGGATTGCAAGTCGGCCGTAGGCCTTGCTTCCCGGCTCAGCGGTAATCCGTTGCGCAACCTCTTTTTGGAACATCAAGGTCAGGCTGCTCCAAAACGGCGGCCAGTCTTTTGGGGTAAGCCATCTCACGAGAAGCTCTGTCCCAACATTATAGGGCAGGTTGGCCGCAATTTTGATTGGTGGTGTCAGATAGGCGAGCGGATCGATTTCGAGGGCGTCACCTTGGATGATCTGAAGCCTATCTGGATAGCGAGCAGCAATTTCCTCCAGTGCGGGAATGCAGCGGGTGTCTTTTTCGATTGCGAGAACTTTGCGGGCGCCTTCCGCTAGCAGCCCGCGCGTCAGTCCTCCGGGGCCGGGACCGATTTCCAGTATATCGCTTGAGGTCAGATCACCCGCCTGCCGGGCGATTTTTGCCGTGAGGTTCAAATCGAGAAGGAAATTCTGACCGAGGGATTTTTTGGCCGAAAGGCCATACGTCGTGATAACCTCTCGCAGGGGGGGCAGAGCGTCGATCTGGCTCATTTCTGGTGCCTTTTCTGACCCATTTCCCACGCCATGCGGATGGCTGCAATCATGGAGGTTGGATCTGCTATTCCTTTGCCTGCGATATCGAGCGCGGTTCCGTGGTCTGGTGATGTCCTGATGAAATCAAGGCCGAGTGTGACGTTGACGCCGCCGGAAAAGTCGATGGTCTTAATCGGAATGAGAGCTTGGTCATGATAGGCGCAAATAGCCGCATCATACGAAGTGCGAGCGGTTGGATGAAACATTGTATCTGCAGACATCGGACCAAAAACGTTCATGCCCAGATCACGGAGCCTGGCAACCACGGGAGCTATGACTTCTATCTCTTCTCGGCCCATGCGCCCACCTTCACCGGCATGAGGATTCATGCCCGCCACGGCGATACGAGGACGTTCAATTCCGAAGTCATGTTTCAGGGCGTTATGTGTCGTGAGAATTGTTTTTTCCAGCAGCTCAGAGGTGAAATGCCGTGCTACCTCCGACAGCGGTATGTGAATGGTGACAGGAACGACCCGCAAATCAGAGCAGGCGAGCATCATGACGACGTGGTCCTTATCGTCCAGTGACGCGAGGAACTCTGTGTGCCCAGGGAAACGAAATGCCGCGCCTTCGGCAAGGGCTTGTTTGTGTATCGGCGCAGTACAGAGCGCACTGCATTGTCCTGCGTGGGCGAGACGCGCACCCTCCTCAATTGCCGCAATGACACCGGCTGCATGTGCAGGGTTAAGCTGGCCGGGCTGACGGGGCGCGCCTGTTTCAATCGGCAGAACTGGAAGCGACATCGGTGACGATGCCGCTGCCGACGACGGATCTGTTACGACGGTGACTGGGATATCACTCGGCAGGTGTGATGGATCGCCGATCCATAGAATCGGGATGTCATTACGAAGCGCCCGCCATGCATCAGCCGCAATTTCGGGCCCGATGCCGGCGGGTTCCCCGCAGGAGATAGCGACGGTCATTCGATTACAATTGTTGCCGATGCACGGAGATTTGACAGGAGCGCTTCGGCGTAGCCACTCAGGCGGGCAGATCTAAGCTCGTTGCGGACGGCTTCACGGTCCTCTTCTACGGCACCTGGCTCGGCTACGCGGGCACAGAGCATCAAAAACACCAGTGTATCCCCGTCCGCACGCCGTAGATTGGTGGAGACCTCGTTCGGATCAAGCTTCGCCAATTCGATTGCAACATCTTCCGGAATGTCGCGCACCGGAAGGATGTCCCGTTCGAGTGCCTCTGCTGGCATGTCACGGGCAATGCCATAAAGGTCGTCACAGGTGTCGATCCGGTTTCGGATAGACTTGGCTTCTGCCTCGGCCCTTCCACTATTGGCACCAGAAAGATAGAGCGCTGCGTATTCGATCGCGCCGCCTGAGGTGGCGGGACGGTTCACTTCACGCAGGCCCCGCAACTGGAAGAGGGCAATGCCATTGGGTATCGGCAGGGGGTCTGAGATTTCGCCGGGTTTCAGGCTCAACATCAAACCGCGAAGCGCAGGCGGGTAATTTTCCAGATCGACCCAGTCGAGCCGCCCGCCGTTTGCACGTGAGGGGAGTGCGGAAACTTGGCGGGCCGCGTCCTCGAATGCGGCCTGGCTCGATAGATTTGAGACTTGCAGTGCAACGTCCATCGCCTCTTCCATCCTTTCAGGAGGGGCGGCGATGATGATTTCAGACAGAAGAACCTGAATTTTTGCAGACGAGCCGGTTCGTTGCCCGAGCACACGGTCTACGTCATCCGCCGAAATCTCTATACGGCCGGCGTAAGTCTGGCGCACAAAGTCGCGCCATGCGGTGTTTGCGAACAGGAAATCACGGAATGTTTGACTGTCAACGCCGGCCGCTGCCAGATCGCGGTAGAGATCGTTCTCGGTTGTTTCGTTGCGTTCGAGGAATTCAGTCAGTGCGCGCTCAAAACCTGCCTCGGTGAGGCTCAACCCGCGGCGCGAGAGTTCGGATAGCTTCAGGCTCTCGTCAATCAGTTGCTCTTGTGCCAGCGCTTCTAGATCACCCGGCGTGCCGAAGGCGGAGAGGAGTTTTTCTCTCTGATCGAGTTCATAGTAGGTAATGACATCGTCATTCACCGTCACCGCTGGCGAAAAGAGGGATTGCGCTGTGACCGCGACCGGAAAACAAAGGCTGACAATCAGAAGAAAGGTGCGGATTGTGGGCGTCATTTGGTCTTGTCCTAGTTCCGGCAGGAGCGCGTGGAAGCACTATTCCCGTCATTTGCCGCAAAGCCAAGTAGCCGTACGGTCAATTGGTAGTCAGTCGATGGTTGCACAGTAGTCGAAGACGTAAAGCGGCGCGAGGCCGAAAGCTCTACATCGACACATTCGTTTTTCCAGCCTAGCGATGCATTTGCGCGTGCAGGAGAATTGCTGACTACGTCATAGCGACCGCCTATACCTGCGCGCCATTGTTCAGATATCTGGAATTCGCTCGCGAGGGTCCATTCCCAGACAGAGTCCCTGCGATCGCGTGCAGGATCTTGTTCCAGCCAGATGTAAGACGCGCTCAGATCCATCCACTCGGATGCCCATGTTGCGCGAGCTTCGGATAGCGAACTGTCGAAACTGTCATCAATGATATTCCGCAGCTCGATCCCGAGGCCGTTTGGAAATGCCAGCTGGCCCGCAATTAACCAACTGGAGGGTGAGGAATTCAGGCCCGTGCTTTCAGCAAAGGTCAGAGGTGTGTCACGAATGATGCGCCCCGCGGCGATGCGGGTTGTGCGTCCATTAGGCGAAAAGCTGCTCCACACTGCGCCAAGTGCCGCGCGTGTGCCGGATTCCTTTCGGTCATCACCGGGAAACCGATCAAGCGCGAACAGGTTGGCTTGGTCGAACTCGACCCTTGTGCTGTCTTCGTTGGTGATGTCACCGTCCCCGATTTGCGTCGACCATGCCAGCGTAGCGATTGGTTCAATAATCTGCTGTGTGCCTGACGCAGTCATTCGCTGAAACGGCCAACGCAGCGTTACGCCGGCTGCTGGCGAGACGCGCCATGCAAGTCCGTTCCCAGTGACGTCTTGTCGGGTATAATAGGCATCCGCTGAAATCTCGCTTGTGGTGTGAAGGAGTAGGCCATTGGGAATTTCCCAGCCTTTGGACCATGCCGCGCCAGCGCCCAGGCGAACGACATCGCGGCCTTCGTCCCCGGTTTCTCGATCGAAGCGAAAATGTGAGTCCAGGCTTGTCGACAGCGTGAGTGTTCCAAGGCGGCTATCTTGGAAGTCTTTCAAGTAAGAAAGCTCACTCAGTAGTGGCGGTAGGCTGAGGTTTGTTTCATCGTCCCGAAGGGTCTGAAAAAGTGTAACGTCGCCCTCAAAGAGCTGCGTTTCGGTCACGGAGCTGAAGCCTATGGAGCTGTCCAGACGGTCTCTGTCCGAAATTCCGTATTCGAGCAGGTATGCTTTGTCGCTCACGATCTCGGTGTCGAACCGCAGTTCGGTATCAGCCAAAATATCGAAACGTCCCTTGCCGAAAAAATAGGCGCGGGGGGGTCCGGGACGTATTTCATCTGTGCTCACTGCTGCATCGATTTCAATCTCGCCACGCAGAAACGCTTGGCGATAACGGGCCTCAAGCGTTTTGGTTACAGGCGAGAGATAGGGTGTGATGAGGAGATCGCGCGAGTTACCCATCGCCACAAAGTAGGGAAAGCGATAGCCGAATCCCAAAAGATCTGAAGTGCGGATTTCCGGGACAAGGAAACCAGTTGAGCGACGGACAGTCGGATCGGGCATGCGCATCCGCGGAAGCCAGAAAATCGGCACGCCGCGCACTAATAGGCGGGCATCTTCAAAGTAGAGCTGCGCCCTGTCTGCGTCATGAGTTACGCGATCAGCCTCAATCGCCCAAAGCGGCGCCCGATTGCCGCAAACGGTGCAGGAGGTTGCTGCAACGCGGTTGAATTGTGTGAGTTGTTCTTTACGGACAATTGTATCTGACGCCAGCTGGAGGCGACGATCCAGAAGCGCCCTCGCACCTTCCAAAAGGCCGAATTCCAGTCGCGAGTCTAGGGCCGCGCGGGAGGCAGCGATAATCACACCGTCACCGCCAACTAAAAAAATCGGTCCTTCGATGGTCAGCCGATCAGATTTCTGGTCGAAGGTAATTCGTGAAGCGGAGAGGCGTGTTTCTTCGAAGAACACTTCGACATTGCCCGCGGCAACAAGTTTCGGGCCGGGTTCGACAAAGATCGTATCGGCAAGCAACGCGGCACGGTCCTGCGCTCCGAGCTGACCTGCAAAAGCGATCAAGCTGATCAACAAAAAGATAAAGTAGCGGATCATCCGTCCTCCAGCTGAAGGAGAATGGCAAATGACATTGTCAGACCGGCAAGTGGTGGCGCCCAAGCTGAAAGGGCTGCCGGGAGTTGACCGCTCTCGCCGAGAAGCATCGAAAAATTTCGTATGAAGTAGAGGCCAAATCCTAGGAGAATTGCTGTCATTACCCGAATTGTTGTCCCGCCGCCGCGTTGGTAGCGCATGCTAAATGCCGCGCCCAGTAAGAGCATTGTCAGGAACAGCACCGGCTGTGAGAGTTCCGCGTGCAACCAGACGAGATGACGTTTCGCTGCAAAGCCGGCCTGCTTGAGATTCTCGATAAAAGCAGGAAGCTCCCAAATTGAAATCGAAGAGGGATCACCGAAACTGTCGCGTATCTCATCTGCCGTCAGATTAGAGGCAATCTGGTGCTCCGAGAGTGTTTGTGCGGCTTTCTCAGGGTTTTCGGCCGATCCCAGCTGCCATATTTTTACGTCGGTCAGCGTCCATGCGCCTTCGATTAGTTCAGCGCGTTTTGCCTCAACGCGTTCAGCGATACCAATTTCAGTCTTTGACTGGATGAATGTCACATCGCCTAGCAAGGTTCCGTCAAGGTTACTGGATTGCGCCCAGATTACGGTCTGAGCATCGCCTCCCTGTCTGAGCCAGAGCCCGTCCTCGGAAAGTGCCAATGTGCTAGCGGAATCATCAAGTGCGCTCGTGCGACTCTCATATGCGCGCGATGTCGCTGCGACGATAGGGTTAAAGGCCGCGACCGCGATGCCCGAAATGATGAGTGTGACCAAAACGGGGGACAGCAACATCCGAATTGCCGACCTGCCAGACGCACGAATAACGACCAATTCGGAATTTCGGGACAGTGAAAGGAAACAGAGAATGGTGCTGAGGATTAGTACCAGCGGTAGGAGCTGATACATCGCTCTGGGGACGTTCAATGCGCTGAGCAAAAGCATTTCTGACAAGCCGCCATCGCTCCCCCCAAAGCGCCGGAGCTGCTCTACGATGTCAAGGAGCCCGTTTACGGCGAAGAACGCGAGCCAAACTCCCAAAAAGGAAAGCGTGAATCGCTTTGCGAGATAGAAGTGGAGGGTCATGTCGCCAACCTCCGGCGACGCCTGCGAAACCAGTTCGGATAGGTGAGCCGAACCAGTTGAAAACTGATGATCAGGCTGCCCAAACCGATAGGGAAGTATGCTGCTGGCCAAAGGACATGGTTCTGACGAGCGAGTTGCCCGCCGGTTGTCTCGGCTAGTTTTATCAAGACCACAAATCCTATGGCGTTTCCGATTTGAGGCCATACCCCGAAGCGGCTGTATCTGACCGTGAGAAGGGACGAAAACCCTAGCAAAGCAGCGATAAATGCCATGAGAGCCTGAACATTTCGATTATGTGCCTCTGCCATCAACACAGCGCGAGACTGCCCCGTTTCGTCGATGAGTGCAGCAGTAGGGAACAGTAGGTCTAACGTCGGCACCTGTGAGGCCGTGCGCGCATTCGTGGCCTCAGTTGGTAGCAACCCTGCCAGATCATAGGCAAATTCCCGAAAGCGCGTGGTGAAGAGCGAACGGTCCTTCTCAGAGAGGTATTGAACCATTCCATTCAACATTACGAGATTTGTGGTCTCGTCTTCGCCTCGTACCAAGAACGCCCGACCAGCCGTGTAGATCGTGTTCTGATCTTCGGCACGGCTGTCGGAAAGAAAAATATCGAGCAACTCGCCATCTGGAGTAATTTCCCGGATGTAGAATGTGATGCCGGGTGCTGGACTCACGAACCGGCCTTCGGTCAGCAAACGCGCTGAAATGTTTTGGCTGATTTCAGCGCTCCGGGTTGCCAGTCCGCGGCTGGACGCAGGCACAAGCCAATGCATGAGAACGGCCATCATCAGCATAACAAGTAATCCAAAAAGCGCGATCGGCCGCGCAAGCCGAAACGGAGAATAGCCTGTTGCTTGAACCACGACGAGTTCGGACTCGTTTATCAGTCGGTTTGTGACGAAAAGACTTGCAACAAAGGCTGCAAGCGGAAGCACAATCTGCATGACTGCAGGGAGCGAAAGTGCAGTGAATTCAAAAAAGACGCCTGCGCTCTCACCATTTGCGATGAGTTGATCAAATAGACGGACCGCCTGATTGATCCAGTAAACGAGGATGAGGATGAGTGAGGAAATCCCGAATACGGCCACATATTGCGACAAAAGATATCTGTCGAATCGTGGCACGGAATTCCCCCTCTAGGATCGTCTGGCAGACGCACTGACAGTATCGTATGGTGCGGTCAGATTGAACTGGTAACTTGTGTTTTCAGTCGATTGTCGCCGGTCGCCGGTCAACGCAATTGGAGGTCAAAGGGGAATGGGGGACGTCTACTTTTACCACCTCACAGAAACGCCGCTGGAGAAGGCGCTCCCAACATTGCTGACGCTAGCGAGGGAGCGAGAGTGGCGGATCGAATTGCGCACAAGTTCGGATACGCGGGCGCAGTGGTTGGACAAGATGTTATGGGATGGTGGTGACGGTGAATTTCTTCCGCACGGGCTGGCGGGAGGGCCGCATGATGACGATCAGCCAATATTAATCACCACGCAATCATCCGAAGAATTGAAGCTTGATTGTGTGATGTGCGTGGATCAGTCGGTGATGTCTGCCTCCGAGATCGAAACGTTGCAACGCGCTTGTATAATTTTCGATGGTGTGGACGCCAACGCGGTGCAAAAGGCGCGCGAGCAGTGGAAGAAATTGACTGCTGATGGCTGTGCTGCCCAATATTGGGCGCAGGAGGGCGGTCGCTGGATCAAGAAGGCTGAATCGCAAGGTCAGTAGCGCAGTATCAGCTCGGAGTCGCGGATCTCGATGTTCTCGAATTGATTGAGAAAACTCATCCCGAGCAAGGAGGTGTCAAGAGCGCCTTCGTTGACGACAGCGCGGATGCTGTCGAATGAAAGAGGTCCGATGGTGAGCTGCTGTAGCCAAACCGGAGCTGTTCTGACTGTTCCGTTTGCCGTTCGGGCGGTGCCAAGAAAGGCCAGGTCTGCAACCTCAATTCCTGCGCGCTGAGCGTCGGAGCGAGAGAGCACGATTTGCGTGGCTCCTGTGTCTACCATAAAGCGAATGGCCGCACCGTTCACATTCAGGGAGAGGTAATAGTGACCGTCCGGTTGCCGAGGGATTCGGATTTCCTGAGATGACACGAATTCCTGACGCGGTAACACATCACGCCGAATGTCCGACCATAGACCAACTGCCGCGATAACTCCCACGAAGATGAGCCCCCAGATCGCTGCTTGCTGCACGAGCTTTGAACGCGACTGTCTGCTCTGAAGGAAAAGCCATCCCGTGACGGCAGAACCCAAAAGAACGAGGTAGGCGAAACTGGCGATCTGATCTCCTGTCATGGAGCTCATATGGGGTCAGTTAACGAAACCGAAAGAGGCGAGCCCGTCCAAGATAAACTGGACCGACAGTGCGGCGAGGAGCATGCCAAGCAAGCGCGTGGCGACAGTAATTCCTGTTTTCCCGAGAAGATTTTCAAGTGGGCTTGCCAGGAGGAAGAGCACAAAAACAATTCCAATGACTCCAAGCATGACGCCAAGAACCGCAGCGATACCTAGCGGGCCAGAGGACTGACTCATCAACAGAATGATAGATGCGATTGCGCCGGGGCCGGCAATTAATGGAATAGCGAGCGGGAAAATTGAAGGATCGTCGTTGGGATCTTCCTCGCTCTCTTCGGATTGCGATTTCCGCCGCTTTTGACGTCGTTCAAAGAGCATATCGAGTGCTGTCAAAAACAGCAGAACGCCGCCAGCGATGCGGAACGCCGGCATTGAAATGCCTACAAAACCTAGGAGTTCGTCTCCGAGAAATGCAAATGCCAAGAGGATAAGGATTGCCGTAAAGCACGCCCGGAACGCAATCGTGCGACGCTGCGCGGGCGAGAGTCCCTGGGTCAGCGCCAAGAACACCGGGGTCAGGCCAATGGGGTCAATGACCACGAAAAGCGTCGTGAATGCGGTGATAAGCATTGCGGTTTCCATTGGTCGTCGTCCTTCTTGAAGCGTGTGAAGGTCAAATTAGGCGATTTTTTCTGCGGTCTCGAGTTTTTCGAGTGCAGCCATCCACAAAGATTCTGCCCGTTCAAGGCCGTCGGTCACTTCGGCGTATTTCTTGTTCCAGGTTTCCAGCTCGCCTATTCTACTGTCCTCATAGAGAGCGGGATCTGCTAGTTTTGCCGCAAGTTTGTCTCGCATCTCATTGATTTTATTGACGCGTTCCTCGCATTTTCGAGCTTCGGACCGGAGTGCCAAAAGTGTTTCACGAGATGGCTTTGCAACTTTTGGCGTTGCGGGTGGGTCCTTGGCCTGAGGTTTGTCCTGAGACAAAAGCATTTTGCGATAGGTGGCTAGGTCGTCCTCGAACGGTGTCACACGTCCATCCTTGACCAGCCAGAGCCGATCCGCCACGTGCGCCAGAAGGTGAAGATCGTGGCTGACGAGTATTACTGCCCCCGTGTAGTCATTCAGAGCTTCGACGAGCGCCTCGCGGCTCTCGATGTCGAGATGGTTGGTCGGCTCGTCAAGAATAAGCAGGTGTGGCGCGTCGAGCGTGGCAAGAAGCAGGGACAGCCGAGCTTTTTGCCCGCCGGACAGTCGCCCGACCTCAGTTTCGGCCTGTGCTGCCTGGAGACCGAATCCGGCGAGACGCGCACGAAGTTTGGAGGGCATTTCGTCTGGCCGAGCCCGTTGGAGGTGCTGAAGCGGTGTCTCGTCAGTGTGAAGTTCATCCACCTGATGCTGGGCAAAGAAGCCTATTCGCAGCTTTGAGGATCGCGTGACTTTGCCGCTGAGTGCAGGCAGTCGGTTCGACAAAAGTTTGGCGAGTGTCGTTTTTCCTTCGCCATTTCGTCCGAGAAGCGCGATACGGTCGTCTTGGTCAATTCGGAGATCCAAGCGATCCAATACGATGTGATCTCCATAACCGGTGCGCGCCGTTTCCGTCGCGAGTATCGGCGGCGAGAGTTCTTCGGGGGACGGGAAGGTGAAAACGGTCCGCGCGGCGTCTTCCGGCATTCGGATCGTTTCCATCTTTTCCAGCATCTTAATCCGACTCTGGGCCTGTTTGGCCTTGGTCGCCTTTGCGCGGAACCGATCGACAAAAGATTGGAGATGCGCACGTCGCGCTTCCTGCTTTTTTCCGGCCTGCGCGATGAGAGCCCGCTGTTCGGCCCTTTGGCGCGCGAACTGGTCATAGACCCCAGTGTAATAGGTCAACTTTTGGTCTTCGAGGTGCAGAATCCCGCCGACCGAGCGGTTCAGTAGCGCTCGGTCATGGCTGACAATCAGGACTGTATGCGGGTATCGAACCAGATAGTTTTCGAGCCAAAGCGCCCCTTCGAGATCGAGATAGTTCGTGGGTTCGTCGAGCAATAGGAGATCAGGCTCGGAGAATAAGACAGCCGCCAATGCCACGCGCATGCGCCAGCCACCAGAAAATGCAGAACATGGCATGTGCTGCTCTTCGTGGGTGAAGCCAAGGCCCCGCAGGATCGCACTGGCGCGCGCTTCGGCAGACCACGCATCTATATCTGTCAAGCGGGTCTGGATTTCTGCGATGCGGTTCGGGTCATCGGTCACTTCGGCAAGAAGGGAAGCGCGTTCTGAATCCGCCGCGAGGACTGTATTGAGGAGCGACACCTCATTTCCCGGAACTTCCTGACTGACGCCGCCGATTTTCCAGCCTTTCGGGAGTTCAATTGTTCCTGAGTCGAGGGTTAGTTCCCTGCGGATCAGTCGAAAGAGGGTCGTCTTTCCCGTGCCATTGCGCCCTACGAGACCAACCTTATGGCCGGTAGGAATGGTTGCAGAGGCGTCCTGTAAAAGAGGGCGGCCGTCAATAGAGAAGGAAATACCAGAAATTCGCAGCATTGGGTGTGCTTGCACCAAGGCTGCAGCGGCGTCAATCACACCTTTTCAAAGTAGGGGGCGCATGCTAGGGCAGCGCCAAATTCCAATCGGGCAACCGCCCACCAGCTACAGAGGCATGACATGGCGACTGAACGCACGCTTTCCATCATCAAACCGGACGCAACCAAGCGCAACCTGACCGGCAAAATCAATGCAAAATTCGAAGATGCGGGTCTCCGCATCGTTGCACAAAAGCGTATCCAGCTGACGCCTGCACAGGCAGGTCAGTTCTATGCCGTCCACAAAGAACGCCCTTTCTACGGTGAACTGTGTGAATTCATGGCTTCCGCACCCGTCGTCGTTCAGGTGCTGGAAGGCGAGGGCGCGATTGCCAAGAACCGCGAAGTTATGGGTGCGACGAACCCGGCTGATGCGGCTCCCGGAACCATCCGCGCCGAATTCGCTGAGTCTGTTGGCGAAAACTCGGTTCATGGCTCGGATGCACCGGAAACCGCAAAAGAAGAGATCGCATTTTTCTTTTCCGGTCTCGAACTGGTCGGTTAATCGGATAAACCAATGAAACTCGGCCCGTGCCTTAATGGCGCGGGCCGTTTCTATTTTGCAGTGTCAATTACGCCGATACGGTCGAGGAAAGCGTCGAGCTCCGATGCCTGGTCGGCCTTGCGGCCGGCGACGATTTCGTCAAAACGCTTGCGCAGAATTTCTTTCTCCGTGCGGTCAAGATCGTTCCACTTGCGCCCCTGAAGGCCCATGACCAGAGCATAATAACCAATGAAATGTGGCCGCACGCCGATACAAAGAAGTTTAGAGTAAGCGGCGTCAGCGCCAAGCGCCTGTATTTCTTCGGCTGATGACAGTCCGGCACGAAGAAATTCGCGCTCCATTGCCGGGCCGATATTTCGAATACTTTTTATCGGGGTACGAGATGTCATGGCAAAAACTAACTTGCTATGTTGTCTTGGTCCATCGGTCGTGAGAAGCCGGCTTTGTTAATTTGGAGAAAGTGACCCATGACACCCGCCGCCCGTGTCGCAGCTGCTGCTGAAATTCTTGATCAGATATTGTCAGGAACTCCGGCAGAAAAGGCGTTGACGGGTTGGGCGCGTCGATCCCGTTTCGCGGGATCCAAAGACCGGGCAGCTATTCGGGATTTGGTATTTGATGCACTACGCAATCGAGACAGCTTTGCGGCAATTGGTGGTGGTTTGACTGGTCGGGCCGTGATGCTGGGACGGACGGTGGCGCATGGGGAGGTGGTCGAAGAAATTTTCAGCGGTGTGGGTCATGCACCTGCTGCGGTGTCACAAGAAGAACTGGAGTTGATCGAAAGAGGCGATCTTGTCGATCTGCCGGATATGCCGACATGGCTTTGCGAGTTGTTGGCGGCGGATCTGGGGCAGGCGGAAGCTTTGGAAATCTGCACATCGTTGAAGGCACGTGCGCCGGTTTTTCTTCGGGTAAATACTGCCAAGTTAGGCCGGGAAGCAGCCATAAACGTATTGTCAAGCGATGGGATTGAGGGGGTGCCGCTGGAGGATGTTCCCACGGCGATACGCGTTACTGAAGGAGCAAGGCGAATTGCGCAGGGGCGGGCCTATGTTGAGGGTCTTGTCGAACTGCAAGATGCATCGTCGCAGAGCGCTGTTGAAATGCTTCCGCTGCGAAAGGGCATGACAGTATTGGATTACTGTTCCGGCGGTGGGGGGAAGGCCTTGGCAATCGCCGCCAGGACCGGCGGCCGTATTGATGCCTACGATATCGACGCGGCACGGATGCGGGATTTGCCGGCCCGTGCAGCCCGTGCGGGTGCCGACATAAGATGTCTGGGTGAGCAGCCGAGCGGGAGCTATGAGTTGGTGTTCTGTGACGCGCCATGTTCAGGGAGTGGTACCTGGCGGCGCGCACCAGAGATGAAATGGCGCCTAACGGAGGAGCGTTTGTATGCCCTCTGCAAAGTTCAAGCCGAGGTGCTCCGGAACGCTGCACTCTGCGTCGCGAGAGGGGGCTACCTTGCGTATGCGACTTGTTCTGTATTTGCATGTGAGAATACGGAGCAGGTTCAGAAATTTCTGACCGATTTCCCTGATTTTGAGCTGTTGAGCGAAAACTCTTGGTCGGTGTCTGAACAAGGCGACGGATTCTATCTTGGATTGCTTCATCGCCAGTAGACAATCTTAGGTTGTTTTTTGGTATTTTGCGTCCCATCTTTACCAGACGTTAAGATTATCTGTTTTTGCTTACCCGGAATTTTGCGGGGTCATTGTGCTGTCTCGTTACTTGCCGTCATCGCAAAGCTTTTTGTCTTTCCGCCTAGGAGCCGGACTGGCCGTTCTTGGCGTGGTGAGCGTTGCGGCTTTTCAGAGTAGTTTGCTTCCAGACGAGGCCGTTGTTCTTTTCTCTATCATCACCGTTTTGCTGGTTGCCGCAGTAATAATAGTGATGCGCACTTGGGAGTGGCTTGAGCAAAGGTTTCTCTTTTTTGCGGCGCGACGTTTGGTTGAACAGGAAACCGCTTTTGCAGTCATCGCCGATGAGACGGGTGCACTCATAGCGCTTAGTTCAAAAGCAGCCATGGATCAGGGGGATCCCGAAAATTTGGTGTCTGCTCTTTCTCGAAAGGTCAGGAAATACGTCGCAGATCCCGCGGATTTGTTGTTTCGATTGCAGGCCATTGCGCATGCGCTCGGGAGGGCAAGTGAAACGCTCTATACTCGTAGCGGCGTTGCATTGATCAGCGTGATGGAGTTGCGCGACGGTTGCTATTTGTGGCGGGTCGAGGGACCGAGCAAAGAGCATGAGGAACAGCGTGACAAGGATGAATTGGCCCATATGATTTGTGGGCCAACTGGTACGATCACCTACATGAATAACCTTGCGAAGGATTTGTTCTGCCGCAGACCCGCGTCTTTAGAAGCGGCTTTGGATGGCAAGCTACCGCCATCAGGTCAAATCGTTCGCCTGAAACATGCTCGGTGGCGGGACGCTCTGGTTTTGCACCGGAAGATGAATGGCGGGCGTCTCGAAATTTTCTTCCTGTCCACTGATTTTGAACCGGATATTGGGCGTGCGCCCTGGTCAGAGGTCGAGGACCTACCTGTGCCGCTTTTGAAACTCTCTGCCGAAGGTCGTGTTCTTGCTGCAAATCGGCAAGCTCGCAGTTTGTTGCAGAGCGATTTCCGAGAAAAGTGCCGATTAAGTGAACATGTGGAAGGGCTGGGCCGTCCGGTCAACGACTGGGTCCGAGAGGTATCCAGCCGCCCCGTTGGCTCGACTGACAGTGAATTCATGCGTGGGGTGGGGCCGGTCGAGGATGTTTTCCTTGAATTTCGACTTGTACGCATTGGCGACGACCAATCACCGGAAGTGCTCGCGGTTTTGGCGGATCGGACCGATTTCAAATCGCTTGAGGCTCAATTTGTTCAAAGTCAAAAGATGCAAGCTGTGGGACAGCTTGCTGGCGGCGTTGCCCATGATTTCAATAATTTACTGACGGCAATATCCGGACACTGTGATTTATTGCTTCTTCGTCACCTTGAAGACGACGAGGACTACGGGGATCTCATGCAGATTCATGCCAATGCAAATCGGGCCGCGGCGCTTGTTGCCCAATTATTGGCATTTTCGCGCAAGCAAAACCTCACTCTTGAGGTTGTCCGGTTTGAGGAGGTGCTCCCGGATGTCATGCATTTGCTGAACCGCCTCGTAGGGGAAAAAATCCACCTTCGCACTGAACACCGTGGTGGGAGCATCAAAATTCGGGTCGACCGGCGGCAATTGGAACAGGTCATCATGAATTTGGTCGTGAATGCGCGCGATGCGATGCCCGCAGGCGGGGAAATTCTTGTCACCAGTAGTCCTCACACTCTGATCGAGCCAATGAAGCGACAACGCGCGACTGTGCCTGCCGGTGACTATCTTCTGGTCCGTGTGATTGATGAGGGATTTGGGATTCCAAAAGAAAAGCTCAACAAGATTTTCGAGCCCTTCTATACAACAAAGCCGACGGGACAGGGCACCGGACTGGGGCTGTCGACTGTTTACGGCATCGTCAAGCAAACGGGCGGGTTCATTTTTGCCGATAGTGATCCGGGTGCGGGTGCGATCTTTTCGCTCTATTTCCCGGTGCACCGGTCTGATCCTGCCGCCGAAGCGCTGGATGCATTCTCCCTCAAGAATGAACTGGAGGAAAAACAAAAAGAGGCACTGTTGGCGACGCCGGAGATCACCCCCGATGATGATATCAGAGAGGGCGGCACGATCCTGCTCGTCGAAGACGAAGCCCCCGTTCGAAACTTTGCGGCAAAAGTTCTGGAAGGGAGGGGATATTCAGTTGTTGAAGCTGAAAACGGTGATGCTGCGCTGGACATCCTCGAAGACGAGACCGTTCAGATCGATGTCTTCATTTCTGATATCGTTATGCCGGGAAGTAATGGGCCAACTTGGGTCCGGCAGGCGCTTACCTCGCGGCCAGATACGCGCGTAATTTTCATTTCCGGCTACGCTCAGGAACCGGTTGCGATCGAGCAATCGGATATTCCGGGAGCGGTGTTTCTTCCAAAGCCTTTTTCACTCGAAAAACTGGCAGACACCGTTGCTGCGCAATTCCGGGTCCGTTGACATGGCTGCGTCAGGATTGATGCCCATGGGCCTGCAACTCTGACAGGTGTGCTGCAGAACCCGTTAGCGCCGCGTAGTCATCAGCGACAACTGAAACGGGGAAGTTGGTCATGAAGCCGGCAAAGCGGCCCTTGTCCTTGAAGGCGTCTGCAAATCCGTAGTCATTAAGGTATGGGGCAACTGCACGTGCGACACCGCCGACCAAGTAGACCCCGCCAAACGGCAGCTGGATAAGGGACAAGTTACCAGCAACGGTGCCGAGTATTCGAATGAACATGCGCAGCGCGTCGGCCGCCGTTTTGTCGTCAGCTGCCGCAACATGATCCATGATATTCTTTGCCGACATCTCGGTCGGTTGCCCTTTCTCCGCGCTCAGCCAAGAATATGTGCGCTCAAGTCCGCGACCTGAGAGGACGTCTTCGACTGCCGGAAAACCATGCGAGGTGGAGACATATTCGCAAAGTCGCAGTTCCTCGGCGTTCCGTATCGGAAGGTTGGCGTGACCGGATTCGGATGGTGGAACGAGGCGCCCTTGAGCGGTTTCAAATACGGGCGCCGCGTTGAAACCTGTCCCCACGCCGATCACGAGCTTCGCTGCATGTTCATTTCCGGTATGTCCGCGCAGTACCGGAATGATGTTTTCATCTGCGATATGCCCAAGTGCATGACCCTGAGCTTGCAAATCATTCAGGATTGCCGTGGTCGACGCGCCCGTGGCTCGGGAGAGCGTTTCTTTGTCGATGGTCCAGTCAAGATTCGTCATATCCGCTTTGCCATCGCGGACCGGCCCTGCAACCGCGACGCAAGCCGCGACAGGCGTTACATTATTTTCGTCAGCGATATACTGGCGCAAGACGGTTTCAAGGCCGGGAAATTCGGAATTTGAATAGCGGCGGATTGTGTTTTCAAGCACAGTTTTTCCATCCGCCAGCGCAACCCGTGTGTTCGTACCACCAATATCGGCAACCAGACTGTAGTGGCTTTTGGTATTCGACATGACAGGTCTCCTGAACGGCGCTATGCGATGTTAGCGGTAACAATGGTTGCTGCCTGATAGACGGTTTTGGGCGCTGTATTCAAGTCGTTTTCGTGGTCGGTCCAGTGTTCCACCTGAAATGGAAATGGGCAGGCCAAGGCCTGCCCATCGAACTTCGGTCTGATGTCGCTTAGGCCGTCCGCCGGCGTCCGCCGCGGCGTCCGCTGGTGCGGCCACCTTCCGAACCACCCGATCCAGCAGGCTTATTGAACTGAATCCATTCACCGCCATGCGGGTCGTTGTTGGTAAGCAAGTTGGCTGCGCGAATGGCTTCCATTTCCTTGCCGGCGCGGAATTTTGTGGAACCAAGTCCGAACAATTGGCAGATCGTTTCGTCATCCATGTCGGCGGGCAGGACGATACCTGCTGCCTCGATCTCGGCGCGCTTCTCGGCGATCTTTGAAGCGGGCGTAGGAAGTGCCACGGGATTCATGATTGCGGATGTCATGCCCGCACCCATCGCCATCGGAAGGAACGCGTTGTTAATTCCGTGCCGGTTTGGCAGGCCGAATGAGATGTTTGATGCGCCGCAAGTGGTGTTCACGCCCAGCTCTTCGCGCAGGCGACGCACCAGTGCAAATACCTGCTGCCCTGCAGTCGCCATCGCGCCAATTGGCATCACGAGCGGGTCAACAACAATGTCATGCGCCGGAATGCCGAAATCAGCGGCGCGCTCTACGATTTTCTTTGCGACATCGAAACGGACGTTCGGGTCTTCGGAAATGCCGGTGTCGTCATTGGAGATGGCGACGACCGGAACATTGTATTTTTTGACCAAAGGAAGCACGAACTCCAAGCGGTCCTCTTCGCCGGTGACCGAGTTCAGCAGCGGTCTGCCGTGAGCGGCCTGCAGGCCAGCCTCAAGGGCTGCGGGTACAGAGCTGTCAATGCACAGTGGAATATCCACAAGTCCCTGAACCAGCTCTACAATTTTGGTCATTAGAGGCGGTTCGGTCTCGTTCGGGTTCGGGTTGGAGTTGTAGACAACGCCCGCATTGATATCGAGAACCGTTGCACCGGCAGCAACCTGGGCAAGCGCGTCTTTCTCGACGGTTGAGAAATCACCAGCTTCCAGCTCCGCGGCGAGTTTTTTCCGGCCGGTTGGGTTGATCCGTTCGCCGATGACGCAGAACGGCTGATCAAAGCCGATGATGGCTGTTTTGGACTTAGACTCTACGATCGTGCGGGTCATTTTATTTCCTTAGGTTTTGGAGGCTGGGACGGTCGAAGCACCGCCGTTGTCGATGGCCCAGTTTGCATTGGTCTTGATTCCGCCCAACGGGAAGAAATGGACCTGCTTGATGTTGAAGTCTGGTGTCTTCGCTGCGTGCGCGGCCAGTTGTCCAATGAACTCATTCGGTTCATATGGAAGGAGCAGCTTGGAGACATCCATGGCGCGCTTCTGAAGAACTTTTAGCGAAGGGCCAACGCCACATGCTATGGCGAATTTGATCAGGGTCTGAAGCTTCGCCGGGCCTGCGACGCCGATGTGGATCGGTAGGGTGATCCCCTCGGCTGTCAGTCGATCAGCCCAAGCAATAACCGGCCCTGCATCGAAACAGAACTGGGTCGCAAGCGCCATCTCAGCGTCAGTGGTTTCTGCGAATTTCTGCTTCCACCGCAATGCGTCCATAACGGACTTGTCGGAGCCGTCCGGGTCAATGTCTTTGTTGCCCTCGGGGTGTCCTGCGACATGGAGGCGTTTGAAGCCAGCTTTGTCAAACTCACCGCTTTCCATCAGTTGCATGGAGCAATGGAAATCACCGTGCGGCTGCGAAACGCCACCGGCCAGGAGCAATGCCTGGTCGACGCCAGCCTCGCCCTGATAGCGGGCAATCCAGTCAGCAAGCGTTGCCTGATCTTTGATAATCCGAGCCGGAAAATGAGGCATCACGGGGTAGCCTTCATCGGCCAGGCGCTTTGCCGTGGCGACCATATCCTCGATCGGGGTACCTTCGATATGTGCGACGTAGACGCGGGTTCCCTGAGGGAGCAGATCGCGGAAGTTTTCTACTTTTTCAGCCGTGCGGGGCATGACCTCGATGGAGTAGCCTTTCAGGAAAGCCTCGACATCGGGATTGATGGTGCCACTGGCGACCGGGGCTTCTTTCTTCTTTTTGAATGACAGTAAAGACACGACGGCCTCCTTCAAGCGGGCAGGGAGCGGGGTTTCGTCAGAAGGGGTCACTTCCAACCTTCATTTGCAATGAGCGCTTTGATGCGTTCCTGATCATACTCATTGTCGATGCGAGCAGCTTCCGCAGCGGCAACTTCTTGTGGATCACCCTCAACAGGATAGGGTGCAGCCTTGCGCCACTCGGCGAGATAGTCATCGGTGCCTGCCGCGCCAACCTTCATTGCGGCGCGGTCGATTGCCTGTTCGAAACGCTCCGGCAATTGCATCTTGGCACCGCGGCGACCTTTGCCAACAATGACCTGCGCCGGAATGTCCCGCCAATAGACGATGGTGACGTCGGGCATCTCTGATTCCTCACTAATTTACTTCCTGCCTTCTAAACCCTGTCGAATCCGACAATGGGTCGGTTTTCGACATGGTGGGCGCGTGGAACGACCGACGCTTCCTAACAATCGTCTGAAATTCTGGCTATGGCGGCTGGCAATGAAAAAACTCATGTCCAATGTGAGCGGAATTCAAGTTTCTGAAATGTCATCAGCTGAGACGCTTGCACGGGGCGCAGCTGCGGCCTAACGTGGAAGCAACTCGAAATGGAGGGCGTGTGTCATGGCGCCCAAGCGTCGCCGAGGCGGTGGCGCGTTCCCGAAACCGGTCGAGCGCCCTGCGCCTCATGCCGCGGATTCCGATACGCTTTATGCGGCATTGGATCTGGGGACAAATAGTTGTCGGATGTTGATTGCCCAACCCAAGGGCAGTCAATTCCATGTTGTTGACAGCTTCTCGAAGTCTGTCCAGCTCGGGCATGGCTTAGAGACGACCGGAAAATTATCGCGTGCCTCGATGGGGCGGACGATCAGTGCTTTGAAGGTCTGTCGACAAAAGCTTTCCCGCCATAAGGTCAATCGAATGCGGCTCGTGGCGACTGAAGCGTGTCGCCGCGCCAAGAATGGGCACCATTTCCTCAATCAGGTTCGTCGAGAGACCGGATTGAAGCTGGAACTTATAAGCCCTGAGCAGGAAGCGCAGATGGCGGTGATATCGTGCGCGCCTTTAGTGTCGACCAAAACCAGCCAACTTCTCGTTGTCGATATAGGTGGGGGCTCAACAGAGCTGGTCTGGATTGATTTGTCGAACGTTCCGCACCGTGAAAGACCAGGTGCGATCATGCGTCTGCATCGTGGATTTGTGCAGGATCCCGGACCCTTTGCGGCCGCAAAGGTCGTGGATTGGATTTCAGTTCCACTGGGCGTCGCAACGCTGCGCGACCAGTTTGAAGATGTGCAGGATGATGCGGCGCGTTTTGCATTGATGAGTTGGTTTTTTGAAGAAAACCTTGTGAAGTTTAGCCCGTATTCGACCGAACAAGTGAAAGACGGTTTCCAGATCATCGGAACAAGTGGCACCGTTACGACCGTTGCTGCCAGTCATTTAGGGTTGAAGCGGTATGACCGGAACAAGGTGGATGGGCTGAGGATGACCAGCGACCAGATTGACGCCGTTATCCAGAGTTATCTGCAACTCGGCCCGGCGGGGCGGCGCGCTGATCCGCGTATCGGTAGGGATCGGCACGCGCTTATCATGTCGGGCGCTGCAATCTTGCAGGCATTGATGCGGATCTGGCCGACCGATCGACTTTCGGTTGCGGATCGCGGACTGCGTGAGGGTTTGCTCTATGCGCAGATGAGTGAAGACGGTGTTCTGGAAGATACGCCTTATTGATCTCGTTTCGCATGACTTGAGTGTTGCGCTTCGGACCACTATGCGAGACCCGAGAAGTGGAATTGGACATGGCAAAAACACCTGGCAAAAATACCAGTGGGCGCGGGCAGCGCGACCTGAAGGTTAAGGTAAAGACGGCGCGTGGCCGGAAAAATTCATCTACCCGCTGGCTACAGCGGCAGCTGAACGATCCATATGTGAAACGCGCAAAGGCTGAGGGGTATCGCGGGCGTGCGGCGTTCAAGATACTTGAGCTTGATGACAAGTTTCGTTTCCTCGTCCCGGGAGCGCGCGTAGTTGATTTGGGATGCGCACCAGGTGGGTGGTGTCAGGTGGCCGTCGCACGGGTCAATGCCTTGGGTGAAAAAGGCGGCAAGGCTGTTGGAAGTGTGCTGGGCATCGACCTGCAGGAAGTCGAACCCATCGCAGGCGCTGAGTTACATCAACTTGATTTCATGGAAGATGATGCTGACGAGAAGGTTAAAGACTGGCTCGGTGGTGAGGCGGACGTCGTTATGTCGGATATGGCCGCAGCATCGAGTGGTCACAAGCAGACGGATCATTTGCGAATAATCGCGCTATGCGAAACAGCGGCCTATTTCGCATTCGATGTGCTGACCCCAGGGGGCACCTTTGTTGCAAAGGTGCTGGCTGGTGGTGCCGAAGGCGACCTGCAAAAACTGCTCAAACAGAGGTTTGAAAAGGTCGCGAATGTGAAGCCTCCATCATCGCGATCGGACAGCTCGGAAAAGTTCGTCGTTGCAACAGGGTTTCGGGGCTAGCTGGCGCGTCTGGGGAGAACCCAATCGCGGCGGGGGAAATGGCAGGTATATCCGCCGGGATGTTTGATCAGGTAGTCCTGATGCTCTTCTTCAGCTTCCCAGAAATCACCAACCGGCTCGACTTGGGTGACGACTGGACCGGGCCATAGGCCTGACTCCTCGACATCTGCGATTGTATCGAGGGCAATTTCGCGTTGCTCATCTGTGCAGTAATAGATGGCTGAGCGATACGAAAGACCAAGATCATTTCCCTGCCTGTTTACCGTTGTCGGGTCATGGATCTGGAAAAAAAATTCAAGGATCTGTCGAAACGAAACCGTATCCCTATCAAAGATAATTTCGATTGCTTCGGCATGGGTTCCGTGATTGCGGTAGGTTGCATTGGCAACGTCGCCGCCACTGTAGCCGACACGCGTCGAAATAACCCCGGGGAGCCTTCGGATGAGGTCTTGCATGCCCCAAAAGCACCCGCCTGCCAATACTGAGCGTTCCTGTGTCATTTGACCCTCCTGTTTCGTATGTAGATAGGTCAGTTGTGGCGTGAATTAAGGTGGTCGACTTCGAAAATTTTGATTTTTAGTTCATTACGTTGTCGGTTTTGTTTGACGCGCATTGCCTGGTCAGCATTTCAAATAGCTCTGGCTTTGAAATTGGTTTGGACATGAAGTCATCCATGCCCGCGTCCAAACAGGCCTGCCGGTCGTCTTCAAAAGCGGAGGCTGATAAGCCAACGATTTTGACATTCGACTTCGGTGCAGTCATTTCACGCACTTTTCGGGTCGCGTCGAGGCCCGACATTTTCGGCATTTGGACGTCAACAATGAGAATATCGAAATCTAGCGCCGCGACTGCCTCTACAACTTCAACGCCATTACCGACGATCGTAACATCGTGACCTGCCGTTTCGAGGAGTGTACGAAGAACTTCCTGATTGATGACGTTATCTTCCGCGACCAAAATCTTTAACGGGTCGACATCGATGGTCTTAGCTTGTGCCTTTGAGTCCTTCGCGGCCGGAAATTTTGAGACGTTGGCTTTGGTCAAATCCACGGTGAACCAGAATGTACTTCCTTCCCCTGGAACGCTATCGAGACCGATCTCACCTTCCATAGCTTCGATCAGCGCTTTGGAAATGGAGAGCCCCAACCCCGTTCCGGTATACCGGCGGGATAGCGTGCTTTCGACCTGCGAAAAACGCTGGAAAACCTTGGCGTGATTTTCTTCTGAAATCCCAATTCCCGTGTCTGTAACCTTGAATTCAAGGGGGACAATGGAATGCCGCCGTTTTACGTCGGAGCGCAGCCTGACCTCTACCGAGACATAACCCTCTTCGGTGAATTTTATGGCGTTTCCTACCAGGTTGATCAGTACCTGCCGCAGCCGTATGGGGTCGCCAATGTATGTTGTGGGGAGGTTGGAGGAGACCCTCGAGCGCAGTTCGATGCCGTTTAGGGTTGCTTGGACGCGCAACATATCGAGGACGCTGTCGACCAGCGGGCGTAGTTCAAATTGCTCTTGCCGCAATTCGAGCCTTCCGGCTTCCAATTTGGTTACATCGAGGATGTCGTCGATTACCGCCAGAAGCGCTCGGCCCGATGCTCTAATGGTGTCGAGTTTTTGTCGCTGCGCAGCGTTAAGGTCTCCGGTCTCGAGCAGGAGATCCGCCACGGGAATGATTCCGTTAATGGGGGTTCGGATTTCATGGCTCATTGTGGCGAGGAACTGAGTTTTAACGCGAGCTGCGCGTTCCGCTTCGTTCTTGGCGTTTCGTAGGCTCGTATCGTTTCGGCGTACGACCCGCCGCATAACCGCAAAACTAGATGCCAGCGCACCTATTTCATCGCCTTTATCCTCTGGCAGCTCTGCCTCGAAATCACCCTTGGCCAACCGTTCGGACGCGGTCGCCAAAACACTTAGCCGTCTACCTATGAAAGCATCCAATACATAGGCTAATATTCCTGCAGCCAAAAGGAGGCCTGCGGACAAGATCCATACGAGGCGCCACTCTTCTTTTCGTAGAGCGCTCAATGTCGGGCCGATATCCACGCTGGCTTTCAAGTGTGCTACAGCATTGTTTTCAAATTCGATGTTGTGTTGCGAAACTATGATCTCGCCCTCGAAGCCCACTGGAGGGGCTGAGATCGGGTAAAGGCGGCGACCGTCAGGGCGCGTAAGTTCGATACTTTTCCAATCAGTATGTCGTTCGATTACGGTGTTGAGCGTCTCGTGTGTGGCACCTAACTGGTTCTGCAAAATAAAAGGCAATATGGCGTCGCCAATGATTTCGAGCTGACGGTCGACCTCACGCAACTGGGTGTCGACAATGATGTTGGTCACACGCGGTAGCCAAAGCGTGAAGAACAGTCCGAGCGAAAGAAACGCCGCAACGGTAATGCCGGTAAGAACACGCCATCTTATTGACCAGCGACGCCGGCGAGGC